>CAZYXT010000082.1:0-11725 GCA_964651505.1 uncultured Enterobacterales bacterium | reverse complement strand
GTGACAAACTATAAGCGAATTTGAGACAAACTATTTATGCCATGTACATGCAAAGTTCGATTTGCCCGGGTCAAAAGCCCGGGAGTTCCCCGCAACTTCATGAGCTTTATTGCTAAAGTTTGACTTGCAGCAAGTCAGGCCCCGGATTTAAGATGGCTGCAATCATCTTTGATGTGTTTGGCAAAGATGATCTTTAAGATTGAAGCGCAAGGGGCGCCCAAGGCCTTCGCGTCATTATCCGTCTGCGCGGTGCAGCACAAACTGCGTTATCTCAGATGCCGTGCCCAAGCGCGTGGCATACCCGCACCACAGGCCCGTGCCCGGGCTTACGTACAGCAGCATGGAGCCCAAATCATACAAACCGTGCACAAAGCCGTTGTTGGCCTTGGCCATCAGGTTTTTTAAATAAAAAAGCTGCCCGCCGTGGGTGTGGCCGCTTAACATCAGATCGATGCCGTAGCGGGGATCGCTGTAAATATCCGCATGCCTTGGCTGATGGGCAAGCAGGATGGTAAAGCCGCCATTTTTTGCCCCATCCAAAGCCTTCTGCAAATCGGGGCCCTCATAGCCGCGCGATGGCGCCGAATCGTCGGCAAGCCCCAAAACAGTGATCAAGGCGCCGTTATGCTCGACGGTGCGGCTGTCATTTAAGATGAGATCCCAGCCTTTGGCGCGGTAGTATTCTATCCACTCCCCAAAATCGGTGATGTACTCGTGATTGCCGCTGATAAAAAAGATCCCAAGCTGCGCTTTAAGATCATCAAAAGGCTCGACGTCATTTCCTCGCGCCTGCGGGGTGCCGTCGGTCTGATCTCCCGTGAAGAGCACCAGCTGCGAGGGATGTTCATTGACGGTCTTGACGATGGCCTCGGTGCGCTCGCGCAAAAAGAGGGGACTTGCATGCACGTCGGTCACCTGCAAGATCTTAAAGCCCTCTAACGCCTTTGGAAGTTCTTGGTAATAAAGGTCGATGACCTTGACCTTGGGATCGGCTGTTGCCTCATAAGTTGCGTAAATTGAGAGGGGAATATAGATCACGCACAAAATTGCGCAAAAGATCTTGCGGGCCTTTGCCCTGAAACCTGGGCTTTGCCTCTTGAGCCGCCACAGGGACGTTAAAATGAGCAGCACATCAGAAAGCAGCACCCACGGCAGGGTCAGAGAGGCAAAGGAGCTCATTATCGCGCACACAAAGATGACGGCAAAAGCGTGCTCCATGGGCGTGTAATTGCCGACAAACAAAATAGTCTGATGCAATGCCCCCATCAGCGTTGCGGCGGTCACAAGACTTATGAGCACAGGGCGCCTGAGCCTCAAGCCTATGCCAATCCTCAGCACGGCATAAAAAGACAATAGGGCGCTTAGCAATACGATGACGACAAAAACGGGCAACATGCATCTCTTCCTCTTCTTATCTGAGAGCGATTGTATAGAAAAAATCCAAGCTTTGCCTCAGAACCGATAATTTTGGTTGAAAAAGGCAAAGAACAGGCAGTTTTTGCCTAAGCAAAACAGATCCCGGGGTGTTAACCTTAAAGCGGGCCTTTATTTTCAAACCCCGGCAAATCGCGGATTTGCGCGCTGCAAGAGGAGGCAGCCTCAGCTTGCGAGCAAGATTTTTGGGAGCCTGCTGACAAAAGAGATAAAAGTTAACTAAAATAGGCAGAGCACGTGATCTGTGCGGCGGCCCGGGTGCAAAACCTTGGACATCAAGAGATTTTTTTTGTATAAATAAAAAATTCTTGTGCCAATGCCGCAGGCAGATGTGCCACAGCTTGGAATAAGAACCTCTGTGATGAATGAATGCTTTTTTAGTTAGTTGGGAAAAACCATGGTTACACAAGAACAAGAGACCGCAGCAACCGCACCTGATGGGACTGATGTAAAAGGATCTCAAGCCAATCAGCCTGCTTCCGGCACCCATGCCGAGCATATCCGCGAATCTTTGGATATCCTCTATGAGAGATATCCCAAGGCCTTTATCCGCGAAGGCGAGATCAAGCCCCTTAAGATCGGCATCTTAGAAGATCTCAAGGCCGACGTGCCTAAGATGGAAGGCATGTCCGTTTCCAAGCTGCGCGGCGCCGTGCGCCTGTACACCACCCGTTTGCGCTATCTGTACGGCGTCAAAGAGGGCAACATGCGCATCGATTTGGAGGGCAATCCCACCGAGGCCGTCACTCCCGAGCATGAGGCTTATGCCAAAGAGCGTTTCTTGGAGATCTCACAAAAGCGCAAGGAAGCCCGCGAGAAGCGTCAAAAGCAGCTTGAGCGCCAGCAGCAGCTGCAAAAGCGCAAAGACGCTCAGCGCAAGAAGAAGTTCAACAAGGGCGGCCGTCCTTTCAACAACAAGTTCCAAAACCGCGGACCGCAGGGCGAAGGCGGACAAAGCGTGCGCAAGCCTGCCGTCAAGTTTGCCTCAAGCCGCTTTAAGAAGGACTTCAAGCCGCGCACCGCTCCTCAGGTTTCCAATGATCCTATCATTCCCAAGGGGACGGCAGTTCAGGTTTCCGCCGGCAGCAAGTTTGTCAAAGGCACGGTGGAGGGCAATGATCGTCCGGGAATGGTCAAGGTCAAGCTCGAAAGCGGCATGACCCTGGTGCTGCCCATCAGCCGCATCAGCATTCCTGAGGCCAAGTAGAAAACAGGTATCAAACAAAAGGATCAAGGCTGTGCGCAAATTACGCTATACCTTATCGGCTCTGTTATTGTGCCTATCTTGCGCAACGCAGGCAAAGCTGAGCATTCCCGGCATCGATGATTTGCCGGTTTTAAGCCAGCAGGCCGTTCATCATACTGCCTGCTCGCGCACCGCCAATTACTTTTTGCGCGCCCACTACAAGTCCGTCAAGGTGGACGATAAGTTTGCAAACGACATCTTGGGGCGCTACCTTAATTACCTTGATTTCAATCGCAGCCTGTACACGCAGCCTGAGGTTGATGCGATTTACCAAGAGCGCGGCAAGATCATTGCCGCCGTCACTTTGTGCGATCTGACTTACCCCTTTGAGCTTTACAACGATGCCTTAAGGCGCCGTTTTGCCAAGTATCGGTATTTTGCCGACATGATGAACGGGGACATTGACGTCACCACCGACGAGGTTGTTCAGTTTGACAGGCGCAAAGCCCCCTTTGTCAAAGATGACGAACAGCTGAAGGCTTTGTGGAATGCTGAGATCAAAAACGAGTACGTAAATCAGATCTTAAACAAGAAAAGCCCCGAGGAGGCCAAAAGGCGCTTGAAGAGGCGCTATGAGGCGGCCTTGTCCAAGCTTGCCCAAACCAAGGATGAGGATGCCTTTTCCGCCTTTGAAAATGCTTTTGCCACCGCCATCGATCCGCATACCTCGTATTTAAGCCCCGATGACAGCGAAAGCTTCAACGACGACATCAATTTGTCCTTGGAAGGCATCGGCGCCGTGCTCTCCTCAGAAGACGAGTACACGGTCATAAACTCATTGCTGCCGGGCTCGCCTGCCGAGCTTTCCAAGAAGCTCAAGGCCAAGGACAAGATCGTGGGCGTAAGACAAGAAGACGGCTCCTATGAAGACATCATAGGCTGGCGTCTTACCGATGTGGTCAAAAAGATCAAAGGCCCCAAGGGCTCGCAGGTCACCTTGGACATCGAGCGCGATGACGCAGGATCGGGCAGCTCGTCCTTTTCGGTCACCTTGGTGCGAGACAAGATAAGATTGCAAGACCGCGAGGCCAAAGGCGAGGTCAAAACCTCAGATGACGGCACCAAGGTGGGCGTCATCACCATCAAAAGCTTTTACACCAACTTAAATGCCGACATCAAAAAAGAGGTGGAGAAGCTTAAGGGCGAAGACATACAGGCCTTAGTCATCGATTTGCGCTCAAACGGCGGCGGCCTTCTGCCTGAGGCCACCATGTCAAGCGGATTGTTCATCGAAAAAGGTCCCATCGTGCAGGTGCGCGACACGGTAGGCAATGTCATGCCGCAAATCGACACCGACGAGTCGGTGGCCTATGACGGGCCCATGGTGATCCTGATTAACCGTTTGTCGGCATCAAGCTCCGAGATCATGGCTGCGGCCTTGCGCGATTACGGCAGGGCTTTGATCGTGGGCGACACCTCCTTTGGCAAGGGCACGGTGCAGCAAAACCGTCCGCTTGCAAGGGTTTATGACGTGGACAGCAACGAGCTTGGCTCCATTCACTACACCATTGCCAAGTTTTACCGCATCACGGGCGGCTCCACGCAACTTAAGGGAGTAAGCCCCGACATCGCTTTCCCGGGCCTGGTCGACGACAACGAGATAGGCGAGCGCTCCGAGCCTTTTGCCTTGGGCTGGGATAAGATCAATCCCACGGTTTACAAAGGGTATCTTAACATCGATGCCTATGTGCCGCAGCTTTTGAAAATGCATGAAGAGCGCATCAAAGACAATCTGTCCTTTAAGATCTTAAAAGAGGACATGCAGCGCTATTTGGAGCAAAAGGCCAAAGGCGGCATCAGCGTCAACCTCAAAGAGCGGCGCAAGCTTAAGGAGCATGATGACAAGGTGCGCCTTGACAACATCAATGCCCGCCTTTTGGAGATGGGACTTAAGCCCATCAAGAAATTGGGCGATCTTAAAGACGACTTTGAATTTCCCGATGCTCTGTTAAACGAAGCGGTCAACATCGCCGCCGATTTCTCCGAGCTTATAAAAGAGCATGTGCATAAAGCCGAAGACACTCCGGTCTTCACCAGGTTTTCTTTAAGCGACACCAAGCTGCCTGAGGATCCTTTGATGGAAGATGAGGACAAGGCAGACAGCAAAATCTCAGCTCAATAGCACCAAAATCAAAGGGGCCTGACTTAAAGTTGGGCTTATTTTTTATTTAAGAAGGCAAGTTATGGCATTTACCGCAAAGAGACGTTTGGATTACCGCCCCTGCAACTTTACTGCATCAACCATCGATCTGACCTTTGAACTTGACGGGGACAACACCGTTGTCACGGCTTTAACCCATTTTAAAAGGACATTTGGCGACAAAAAAGATCCCTTGGTGCTGACGGGCGATAATTTGAAGCTCAACGAGGTGCTGTTAAACGGGCTCTCCTGCCGCTACAGCATTGACGATGAGCAAAACCTGTGCATCGAAAACGTGCCCGACGAGTTTGATCTGTCAATCAAAACCTCCATTGCTCCTGCCAAAAACACCGCCCTGATGGGGCTTTATAAGTTTGACGGCATTTATTGCACTCAATGCGAGCCTGACGGTTTTCGTCGCATCACCTATGCCTTGGACAGGCCCGATGTGCAATCGGTCTACACGGTCAAGATCGTAGCCGATGCTTACGGCACTCCTATTCTTTTGTCAAACGGCAATCTCATCAAGGAAGGCACGCAAAACGGCCGCCATTATTGCCTCTGGCACGATCCCTTCCCCAAGCCTTCGTATTTGTTTGCCCTGGTGGCAGGCAATTTTGACGTGATTGAAGGAAAATACGTCACCAAGAGCGGCCGCAAGGTCAATCTGGGGGTCTATGTAAGATGCGGCGCCTGCGAACGCGGCGTCTACGCCATGCAGTGCATCAAAGACTCCATGGCCTGGGATGAAAAGCGCTTTAATCTTGAATACGACCTGGATAACTTCAAGCTGGTGGCAACCGACTTTTTCAATCAGGGCGCGATGGAAAACAAGTCTTTGAACATCTTCAATTCCCTCTATGTCCTGGTGGATAAGCGTACGGCAACCGATCTTAACTATTACAACGTGCAAAGCGTCATCGGCCACGAGTATTTTCACAATTGGACAGGCGACAGGGTAACTTTGCGCGACTGGTTTCAGCTCTCTTTAAAAGAGTCTTTGACCGTTTTTCGCGATCAGGAGTTCTCATCGGATGTCTTCAACCGCCCTTTGACCAGGCTTAACGCCATCAATGTCATCAGAAGCGCCCAATTTGCCGAAGATGCCGGCCCCATGGCCCACAGCGTGCGTCCCGATGAAGTGATGCAGATGAATAATTTTTACACCGTCACCATTTACGACAAGGGCGCCGAGGTCATCCGCATGATCCACACGCTGCTTGGCGAGGAGAAATTCCAAAAAGGCCTGGCCCTCTACATTCGGCGCCATGACGGGCACAGCGCAACCATCGAAGATTTTGTGATGGCCATGGAAGAGGCCTCCATGGTCGATCTGGCCCAATTCAGGCGCTGGTATTCGCAGGCAGGCACTCCCAAGGTTTACGCATCTTACAGCTACGATGAGGCAGGGCAGACTTTAACCTTGAATTTGAGCCAGCAGACCTCTCCGACCTTAAAGCAAAAGGTCAAAGAGCCCTTTGTCATCCCGATAAGAACCTCCTTTTTGGACGAGCAGGGCAATAAGGTTGTGCCTGAGGGCATGAATCAAGATGGGATCTTGGTATTAAAGGAGGCCTCTCAAAGCTTTGTTTTTAAGAAGGTAAACAGGCCTTTGCTGCCCGTGCTGCTTGAGGATTTTTCAGCCCCGGTGCGCCTTGCCGCACCATACAGCAAGGATGATTACCAAAGGATGCTCAAGTATTCAGATGATGCCTTCATCAAACAGAATGCGGCGGTATCCTTGATAGAAATGTATTTGAAGGCTCATATCGATAAAGCCTCCTCAGGCGGAGAGCTGCCCGAGCCTGCCTCCCTCATCGAGGCTTTCTCCTATTTGCTGCAAAACCCAAGGGAAGATAAGATCTTGATAAGCAAGACGGCCCTGATCCCCGATCTCAATACGCTTATGCAGCAGTTTAACAAGATTGATCTTGATGCTTTGGACAAGTGCCGCCAATTTTTGGAAAAAAGATGTGCCATGGCCTTGCATAAGATCTGGGAGCAGGTTTACGCGCAAAACAAGGTGCAAGGGCCTTATGTCTTCAACGTTGAAGGCTTTGCCTGCAGGGCCATGCGCAATTTGGCCTTAAAGATGCTGGCGCTCTCTTTTAAAGAGCAGGGGGAGCACGAGCGTGCCTCATCCTTGGTGCGCGAGCATTATTTTGGCGCAGGCAACATGACCGATAAGCTTGCGGCCATGACGGTTGCCGTCCACCTGACTCTTGCGTGCTCAGATGAGATCTTAGCGGCCTTTGAAGAGGAATTCGGCTCCGATCCTCTGACCTTTGACAACTACTTTAGGGTGCAGGCGACGGCGCCATTCCCGGACACCGTATTTAAGGTCAGAAAACTTATGAACCACAAAAGCTTTGAGATATCAAATCCCAATCGCGTGCGGGCCCTCATCGGCGCCATGGCCTTGTCCAATCCTGTGGTGTTGCACCGCTCGGACGGGGCAGGTTACGAGCTGCTCTTGGAGGTCGTAGACAAGCTCAATAAGCTCAATCCCATCGTGGCTGCGAGGATCTTAACTCCCCTCATCAGCTTCAAGCGCTTTGATGACAAGCGGCAGGGGCTCATCAAAGAGGGCTTGTTAAAGCTTAAGGCCAAGGATAACTTGTGCTCTGATGTATACGAGAAAATTGAAGCGGCCTTAAGCGCGGAGGATTAATGTACGGCTATAAGACCTATCGGTTTTATCTTGATATTTCAAAAGAGCAGCTGTTGCGCGTCTACACCGGCAGCGCGCGCAATCTTATAGTGACTACCGATCGGGGGATCGTTTTGCAGCTTGATGCCCAGCATCTGACCAAGTTCACCACCAAAGAAGGCGTGCATGGCAGGTTTGTGCTTAAAACAACATCAACAAACAAATTTATATCGCTGACGCAGGAGGACTGATGTCAATCTACGCCCTGTATCCGAGTCTGGTCAGACCATTGATCTTCTTGCTTGATGCCGAGCAGGCACACTCCCTGACCATCAAGCTTGGCGCAACCTTAGGCAATCGCCTGCATGGGGTGTTCGGCCAAACCATCGAAGAGCGCCCCGTCGAGGCGATGGGGCTCAAATTTGCCCATCCGCTGGGCCTGGCCGCGGGAATGGACAAAAACGGCGATGCCATCGATTTTTTGGGGGGACTTGGGTTTTCCCACCTGGAGCTTGGCACCGTGACGCCCTTGCCGCAAGAGGGCAATCCCAAGCCGCGCATGTTCAGGGTAAGACAGGCTCGCGGTCTCATCAATCGCATGGGCTTTAACAACAAAGGCGTCGATTATCTGGCCGTAAAATTGGCCCGCCGCAATTATAAAGGCATTGTGGGCGTGTCCATCGGCAAGAATGAAACCACGCCTTTGGATAAGGCTCAAGACGATTATCTTATCTGCCTTAAGAAAATCTATCCTCATTGCGATTACGCAGCCGTCAATGTCTCCTGTCCCAACACCAAAGATTTGACGCAGCTGCAAGATGAGGGGCATCTTTTCAAGCTTTTGAGCGCACTTAAGCGCGAGCAGCACAAATTGAGCAAAGATAACGGCAAATATGTGCCCTTGGTGGTAAAAATTGCCCCTGATCTTAGCGAGGAGCAGATAGAGATCATCTGCGATGCCTGTTTAAAGCTGGGCATGGACGGCTTGTCGTGCACTAACACCACCACCGATCGCAAGGTTATCCACGGCCTCGAACACGCCTGCGAGTGGGGCGGGCTGTCAGGCGAACCCTTGTTTGAGCGCAGCACCGAGGTTTTAAGCAAAGTGCACGAGCGCACTAAAGGGCGCATCCCCCTGATCGGAATAGGGGGCATCAGCGGCAGCGTCACGGCCCGCTCCAAGCTCAGCCACGGGGCAACCTTGCTTCAGATCTACTCGTCATTTGTTTATCAGGGCCCTGACATCATCAAAAAGATAGTGGAAAATCTTTAAAAAAAGATTAAAATCAAAGTTTTGCAGGATCCCCCGAGCGGGGATTTGTTTTTTTTGAAAAAAGCTTATGAAGAAAATTCTAAATGTGCCGTAAAACTAAGAGTAGGGAGTGTTTAGAGGTTAAAAAAGTGTGATGTTTATGGAAAAACCTCAGTTGCTTTAAAAATTTATAAGGTGTATTCTCACAAAAACAAAGCGGAGTAAAAATTGCATTGCCACAAGTTATCGGCATAAAGGAATTACAGAAAAAGTTTTTAGGGGCAACGATATCTTTTGGGATGCCCCGGCAGATAGCTTGGCATTGAGTTTAGTTTTTACTCATAAAAGCTGTAAGCTTGGATAGGCTGACTTACACCAATAAGGACAGGCTGTGAAATTTACCCTCAGTGAAGCGTGGTCGTGGGATTACATTAAAGTAGATGGCTTTGATCATCTTGCCTTGAACCTTGTAAGCGATCAAGGCGAGCGCTTTTACTACATCACCACTTATCAAATCGGCGATTTGAGGGAATTTCCCAATAAAGGTCAGACTTTTTGCGTAGAAGACGCCAGACTTCTGACCGCCTTTCAAGATGGTTTTTACGAAATCAATGTGATCTCCGACGAAATCATCATGCCTTTGTCGCTAAATGCTCTGGCCTGCGCCCGGTTTGTGCGTTTGCCAAACCCCAGCGGCGGCCGCATGTATTTGCCTTACGGCAACGGCAAGCCGATTCATTTGGGGCAGATAGTTTCTCTATATGCCAAAGACGGCGGGATCGGAGATTTTATCGTGCTCGATGAAACGCCCGATTCGGACGTATACAGATTGATGCTGATTAACAAGGACTGGGATCTGGGCAGATACCGTCTGCTCCAAGGCTCGATGGTCAGAGTATCAAGACAGATGATCTGCCATTACCGCTCGATCCCTCAAGATGGACACACCGTAAGGTATGCTTAATGGTTAGATATCTCTAAGTTGCTGTAGTTCTTAACGAAAGTTAAGAGTTTTGCCCCTCAGGCTGCTCCATCCTTGAGGGGATTTTTTTTGTCTGAACCCTCAAATTTAAAGTAAGCTGAAATTTAGGATTGCCAAGTATCTTAACTGCTTCATTTATACTGCATCTTCCCCCCATGTTCCAAGCCCCTTGTTAAAGGATCCTTAAATTTTCACTATTAATTTTTAACCGACATCACAAAAATGCCCGGGCCTGATTTTTAAATAAGGTCATCGGCGCGCCAAGAGGGTGGCTGCTCCATGACGGGAGACGGGATCTCTTTTGAGCGCACCGAGACGCAAGAGCGACAGATCCCAAAGCAGGGAGCAGGGGAGCAGTTACAAAGGCAAAAGAGAGGCGAGAGTGCTGAAACAGGGGCTGAAAGATTGAAAGTTAAAAGACAGATCTTGGCAAATTTACATCTAAAGAACGCTATAGCAATGCTAACTTATTGATTTTAAACAAGAAAATAACAGACTTTCAGGATTTCAAAATGATCTATAATTATCTATATTTGATGACGATTACAACTTTGAAAGCAGTCAAAAGCAAATTACAAGATTGTAATTCTTATTGTGGCAAGATCTGAAAGTCAATTACAAACTTTGAAAGTAAGGTTGAGCGATAATGATTGCAAACGCTCACCCTTGGCCGGGATCTCTATGCCTGAGGTTTTAAAAAATCAATTTGAAAATATTCATCTTGCCAAAACATCTTGTTAAGAAATGTTAAAATTATTCAAGATCATATTATTAATATGAGTTTATGCATATTTATGCATTGCAAGATCTGCAATAAAAATTTTATAAATTATTATTCGGTTTGAATTTAAATAAATGACCTCTTATAATTAAATTTATTATTTTTTAATTGCTTTTATTTAATCTTTTTTAAATCTTTAAAATTTGCTTTTAAAGATCAGATTTCAATTTAAATTTTAGTTTTCAAATCGTTTAAATTTAGACTAGGCTTTTATTGCGGTTGCCCTCTGCAGCGCTCTTGCTCATTCTTTGACTAAAACGCACCCTTTTGCCTGCAAGAGCGCTTGATCTTCGATTTTCTTGTATGGAAGATCAGGCACCGTCCTCTTTGCAATGGCATTGAGCCTTGCAATCTTCATCTTTAAAGATGAGGCTTTAAAGAGTCCATGACTGCGCGGCACTGTGCAAAGTTGAGGCTATATGCCAATGCGCTTTAAAGCGCCATGATTTATGGAGCGCGTTCAACCCCCGCTGCTGCCTAAAGGCTGAGCTCATCAATAAGTTTGCTCTTTTGGCCATCCTAAGTGTTTTATAATTTTGCTTTGTTAACTTGAACCCGTGACTACCATCGATGATTTAGAGGAGAGGAGTTTATGTTTAAAACCAAGCTTTTGATTGCGGCCGTGCCCTTGATGTTCGCTGCGGCGGTGATGGCAGGTCCCAAGGGATTTGATCATCCCTCAGGCAGGGCCGGCGCCCCGCAAGGATTTGAAAACCCCGCCGCTTCCATAAATGACGTTATGACCCGTGCTCATGGTCATCATGTTGCGCAACTGCGCGGCAGGCTGACCAAATACCTTGGCAAAAATCACTACGAGTTCACCGATCTTAGGGGCGACAGGATCGAAGTTAAGCTTGATAAAGATTACAACTGGAGCCATCTTAAAAAAGATCAATTGATAGAAATCTCAGGCAAGCTTGATAAGGGCTTCATGTCACCTGTCATCTACGTCAGAGATGCCAGGCCTGTTAAGCCATAAAAAGCGCGGCCTGATAAGACTTAAGATTGGCGCTCAAAGAAGCGCCAATCGCATTTTAGAAGCCAAGCCTAAAGATCCTTCTCTTGTGAAGATGAAGCCCGGCCCCGCCTTCCCTAAAAGTTTTGTCGGGATCTTCTCTTAAAGCTTGGTTTGAGATCTTTTGCCGAGGCCCTCGGGCCTTTATGTCGTTTAAAGTAAAGCTTTGGTTGACCCGGGCGCAGCATCCTCAGTTGAGCGCAAAAAATATTTTTGTAAAAATTT
>CAZYXT010000081.1:0-12024 GCA_964651505.1 uncultured Enterobacterales bacterium | reverse complement strand
GGCCTGAATTTGATCAATTTCACAATCGTGCGTATCATCTGCCTTAAGTGCTAAAATAGCGCATTTCCTTGCTGTTTATCTTATCTTCTTGTGTGAATCAATGATGGCAGATCACAGAGTATTTGATGTTATCGTCGTAGGCGCAGGCCACGCCGGCATCGAGGCGGCGGCTGTTTCGGCGCGCATGGGGTGCAAAACCCTGCTTTTGACCCATAACCTTGAGACCATTGGCGAGATGTCGTGCAATCCTGCCTTTGGCGGCATCGGCAAAGGGCATCTTTTAAAAGAAATTGATGCCATGGGCGGCGTATGCCCGGGGGCCGTGGATAAAGCAGGCATTCAGTTTCGCACTTTAAATCTGTCAAAAGGCCCGGCCGTAAGAGCCACCCGGGCCCAAACCGATCGCCATCTTTACAAGGAAGTCATCAGAAAGACCCTGTTTAACTACCCCAATCTCTCCATCTTTCAGCAGCCTTGCACCGAGATCTTGTTTGAAAACGGTAAGATTAGCGGGGTCGACACGGCAGCAGGCATCAAATTTCAAAGCTTCGCGGTGATCATTTGCGCAGGCACTTTTTTAAACGGCCTCATCCACATCGGGCTTGATCATTACCAAGGCGGCAGGGCAGGCGATCCTGCCTCAATCAAGCTTGCGCAAAATTTAAAGGACTTGGGGCTCTCCTGCGGCAGGTTAAAAACCGGCACCCCTGCCAGGATCCTATCCTCCTCCATCGATTACTCCAAGATGGAAAAGCAAGAGCCGCAATACCCAAGCCCCGTGTTTTCCTATTTGCACGATGAAAGCTCGCACCCGACCCAAGTGTGCTGCCATATCACCAGGACCACCGAGCAAACCCACGACATTATTCGCTCGGGGTTGGACAGAAGCCCTTTGTATTCTGGGGTCATCCATTCTGCAGGGCCCAGGTATTGCCCGTCCATTGAAGATAAGGTGGTGCGCTACCCTCATCGTCAGTCTCATCAGATCTTTATCGAGCCTGAGGGTCTGACCTCGCCTTTGGTTTATCCCAACGGCATTTCGACCTCGCTGCCTTTTGATATTCAAGAGCGCTTTATCCGCTCCATCCCGGGGCTTGAGAATGCGCAGATCGTGCGCCCCGGGTATGCCATCGAATACGATTTTTATGATCCCAAAGAATTATCCGTCAGCATGCAGTCAAAGAAGATCAAAGGCTTGTTTTTGGCAGGTCAGGTCAACGGCACCACGGGCTATGAGGAAGCGGCCGCGCAGGGTCTGCTTGCAGGCATCAACGCGGCCTTGTTCATCAAAGGAGAAAAGCCCTGGTTCCCGTCGCGCAACACGGCCTACATGGGCGTGATGATGGATGATTTGTGCACTTTAGGCACCAAGGAGCCTTACCGCATGTTCACTTCAAGGGCCGAATACCGGCTGATGCTGCGCGAGGATAATGCCGATCTGCGTCTGACCCCTGAGGCAATCAGGCTGGGGCTGGTAAGCCAAGAGAGGATCAGGGCCTTTGAAGAGAAGCTCAATCAGATTGAAAAGGAAAAACAGAGGCTTGCCGATATCTGCGTTAAGCCGGGGTCCGAGGAAGGGCGCAGGCTCTCAGAGGAGGTTTTGAACACTCCTTTGTCCAAAGAGCAGTCATTGCTTGAGATCTTAAAGCGCCCCGAGGCCGATTTGAGCAGAATTTTGCAGGCTTGCAATTTGGAGCCTGTGGCCACAGATCCCAAGGCTTTGGAGCAGGTTGAAATTCAGGTGCGCTATCAGGGGTATTTGAGCCGCGAGGAAGATGAGATCAAAAAGCATGAGCAAAACGAGAAGACCATGCTGCCCTCGGATTTTGATTATCGCACCATCAGCGCTTTGTCAAATGAAGTTGCCCAAAAGTTAAACGAGTACCGGCCCGAAACCTTGGGCATGGCCTCGCGCATTTCGGGGGTGACGCCTGCTGCCATCTCCATCTTGCTTGTGCATTTAAAAAAGCTTGGAAAATTAGGTCACAATTGAGAACGACATGATGCCTGATATTTTTGCAACCTTGCAAAAAGCTTCAATAAGCTGCTCTCAAGAGCAGGCCGATGCCTTGGGGATGCTCATTGATCTTTTGCATAAGTGGAATCAAAAGCTTAACCTTACCGCCATCTCCGACAAAGACGAGATGGTCATTATGCATGTTTTCGATTGCGCATCGGCAAGCCCGTATCTTGGGGATGCCGTCAACATCGCCGATGTCGGCACAGGGGCAGGGTTCCCGGGGCTGGTGCTTGCCATCTTGAACAGAGGCAAAAGTTTTACCCTGATAGATTCGGTTGCCAAAAAGCTCTCTTTTGTGATGACGGCCAAAACTGCCTTGAAGCTTGATAACGTTACGATCATCAACAAGCGTTGCGAGAACATCAAACCAAAAGATCCTTTTGATCTTATCATCTCGCGCGCCTTTGCCCCGCTTGAGAGAATGGCATCTTGGTGCCTGCCGCTGTTGTCTGAAGACGGCACTTTGCTTGCCATGAAGGCAAATCTTGAGGAGGCTGAGATCAAGGCGGTGCCCGAGGGTGTTAAAATAACCGCCATCAAAGAGGTTAAAGTGCCCTTGTTGGAAGCTAAAAGACAATTAGTCTTTTTAAAGCGTTCACATCAGCTAAAAACAATAAAAGGTCCGATAAATGGCTAAGATCATTGCAATTGCCAATCAAAAAGGCGGCGTGGGCAAAACTACCACCTGCGTCAATTTAGCGGCGTCCCTGGCTGCCATGGAAAAGAAAATTCTGGTAGTGGATTGCGATCCTCAGGGTAATGCCACCATGGCCTCGGGCATTAACAAATTCGAGCTGACCGATACCATCTGCCAGATCTTGATAGATGGGGCCGATATCGGCGATACCATCATCAAAAAGACCAACGGCGCTTTTCACCTGATCCCGGCCAACGAAGATCTGACCGCAGCCGAGGTCAAGCTCCTTGATTATCTGGCCCGCGAGTTCAGGCTCAAAAACGCCTTGCAGGAAGTAAAAGACAAATACGATTACATCTTCATCGACTGCCCGCCAAGCTTAAACCTTTTGACCGTCAATGCCATGTGCGCAGCCGACAGCATTTTGGTGCCGCTGCAATGCGAGTATTTTGCCCTCGAAGGCCTGACTTTGCTTTTGGACACCGTCGATCAGCTTGCGCATGCGGTCAATCCCACCCTTAAGATCGAAGGCATCCTGCGCACCATGTTTGACAACCGCAACCGCCTCTCCTCGGATGTCTCCGACGAGCTTAAAAACAATTTTGGCGATTTGGTGTACAAAACCATCATTCCGCGCAATGTGCGCCTGGCCGAGGCCCCGAGCTTTGGCAAACCTGCCATGTACTACGACAAATCGTCGGCAGGCTCCAAGGCATATTTGTCTTTGGCCGAAGAAATTATTGAACGCGACAGGCTGGGGGCAGATTAAGATAATTTTTAGTGTAAACTAAAAACAGGATCAACATTAACGGGGGATTTAACGTGGCAGGATTAGGACGCGGATTGGATGCGCTGCTTTCAGACAGCAACCGGGCACGTTCCATGCGTAAAGGCTCTTCTGCAGCCGAGGGCAAAGCAAGCCCCATGCCCAAGTTTTCAGAGCAATCCTCAGAAAACCCTCCCCTGACTGCCGAGCCCGGGCTTGTGGTCAAGATCTCCATTGATAATCTGATTGCCTCCAAATACCAGCCCCGCATCAACTTTGAAGAAGATCCCTTAGTGGAGCTTAGCGCTTCCATCAAAGAGCACGGACTGCTCGAGCCTCTGCTGGTTACGCAAAACAATGACGGTCGCTACGAGATCATCTGCGGCGAAAGGCGCCTGCGCGCCTGCAAGATGGCAGGAGTCAAGGAAGTGCCCTGCATCATCCGCGACGTTTTGCCCAAGGATGCCTATGCCATTGCCCTCATTGAAAATGTGCAGCGCCAGGATTTAAACCCCATGGAGCAGGCACAGGCCTACGATCAGATGATGCGCGAGTGCGGCATGACGCAAGAGGAGCTTGCCAAGACCTTAGGCAAATCCCGAAGCTCCATTGCCAATTTCGTGCGCTTGAACAACCTTGACGAAGAGGTCAAAGATCTGCTGGCCGCAGGCAGGATAGACATGGGCCACGCCAAGGTCATCCTTTCCATCGGCCGCAAAGATCTGCAGGCCAAAACTGCAAGGGTTGTAATCGAAAAGGGCCTGAACGTGCGCCAAACCGAGCTTTTTGTCAAAGAGCTCAACGAGGATGGGGACTCTCAAGACAATCAAAAGCCCCAAAAGCCTGAAAAACCCAAGTCTTTTTCCGTATTTGAAAGCTATCTGTCCCAAAGCCTCAAGGGCGCCAAAGCCAAATTCGTGGTGACAGGACAAGATAAGGGCAAGCTTACCTTAAGCTACAGCAGTCAAGAGCAGCTTGAGAGCATCATGCAGGCTCTGGGGCTGCAGGGAATTGAAGATGCTCAGGAGCCCGATCCGCGGCAAAATAAAGGCGATGAGTCCCCTGCTCAAGATAAGAGCAATGAAAGCCCCGAGGCTTTGGCAAATGCTCAAAATAAGCAGGAGCAAGAACAAGAAGCCTGATGCATAGGATCTCTCAGAGAAGATCTGAAAGGCTTGATAAAAATGCTCTTTTAGCTTGGGCTCTGACCTTTTAAACCATCAACAGAGCAATGGCAGGCAAGATAAAGACATGAATAAAGAGTCTTCCATGGCCTTTTACACTTTAAAAAGCGCCGCTGCCTTGCTGTTTATTTTGGGAATTTTGTTTGTTTTCGGCGCGCTTTACGGATTTTTTGCAGATGAGGATGTTTTGTTTTTGACCAAATCCTCGTTCTTTGGCTTTGCAGCTTATGCTCTGCCGGTCTTTATCTACAATTTAACGGGCTCAGGCATGAAAGTCGGCCTTATGACCCCGGGCATGGTAGTATTGAAGTTGGCATACGCTGTTATTTTAAAGTTTCTTTTGATGATAATCATTTTAGGATTATCAATTAAATTTATTGAAATTATTCCAAGTATTCTTTTTATATCATTTGTTTTTACAGCCGTGCTCTATCAGCTGTCCTCTATTCTGATTTGGTCGTGAGTTTTATAGGTTAGATCACCTTTTTTAGTTTTATATTTTCAACAAATTGTATTATTATCAAAAACATTGCGGCCGGGGGCCGCGATATTGAAAGTCTATAAACTAAACTTAAGGTGCTGCAACAACTATGTCAGAGCACAATTCTCAAGAGTATATAGGGCATCATCTTCATTTCCTGCAAGTTGACCTGCGCGACGGCTCTATAGTGGACAGCGTGATCCCGTCGGATCCTGCTCAATATGAGCAGTGTCTGGCCTCAGGCGGTTCTCAAGAGCAGTGTTTGGCATCATCAGGATATGAAAAATGCAGCATTGGAGACTTAGGTTCAGGTCAGTGCATTGCCGCAATTTCTCAGGAAAATCAGTCTAAATCCATCATCAATCCTTATACCTTAAATCTGGATTCGCTGGGTCTGACGATTATTCTGGGCATTGTGTTCCTCTTGCTGTTCCGCTGCGCGGCCAAGAAGACCACCTCGGGCGTGCCCACCAAGCTTCAATGTTTTGTTGAGATGATCTTCGAGTTCGTGCAGAATACCGTGGCATCCATCTTCAAGCGCAAAAGCGGCCTCATCGCTCCTTTGTCCTTGACGGTGTTCATGTGGGTATTTCTGATGAACCTGATGGACCTTTTGCCCATCGACTTATTGCCGCAACTTGCCACATGGCTTGGCGTGCCTTACTTGCGCGTGGTGCCTTCGGCAGACGTCAATATCACCTTGTCGATGGCTTGCGGCGTCTTCCTCTTAATCTTCGCCTTCTCCTTCAAGAACATAGGCGTGATTGGCTTTATTAAGAGTTTGACCCTGCATCCTTTCCATCATTGGGCCTTTATACCCGTCAACTTCATCTTGGAGGGCGTATCGCTCCTGTCCAAGCCCATTTCTTTGGGGTTGCGACTGTTTGGCAATATGTACGCAGGCGAGATGATCTTCATCCTCATCGCCTTGATCCCTCTGTGGTGGATTCAATGGGTGCTCAATGTGCCGTGGGCATTGTTCCATATCCTGATCGTCACTTTGCAGGCATTTATATTCATGGTGCTGACCATTGTCTACTTATCAATGGCTAGTGAAGAAGATTAACTTTTATTGTTGGTTTTGAACTTTAAAAAACATATTTGTTAGGAGATAAGCAATGGAAATTTTGTTTCTCGCCGCAGGCCTCATGATGGGCTTGGCCGCCATCGGTGCTGCTATCGGTATTGGTATCCTCGGCGGTAAGTTTATCGAGGGTTCTGCTCGTCAGCCGGATCTGCTTCCTCTGCTTCGTACACAATTCTTCATTGTCATGGGTCTGGTTGACGCCATTCCCATGATCGCCGTCGGCTTGGGTATGTATGTAATGTTCGCTGTGGCTGCTTAACCGGCCTGCAGTTTAAACAACAGCAGGGAGCACTCGCGTGGAAATAAATGCAACATTTTTAGGACAAGCCGTTGCCTTTGTCATCTTCGTTTTCTTGTGCATGAAGTGGGTTTGGCCCCCTTTGATGAACGCGCTTGAGAAGAGGCAAAAAGAAATCGCCGACGGTCTTGCCTCTGCTGATAAAGCAAAAAAGAGTTTGGAGCTTGCCACCCAGGGCGCCGCAGAAACTCTGCGTCAGGCCAAGGCTGAAGCCCAAAAGATCATCGAGGATGCGCAAAAACAGCGCACCATGATCCTGGACAATGCCAATCAGGAAGCTCTGAGCGAAAAGAACCGCATCATCGAATCGGCCAAGAACGAGATCGAAGCCGAGAAGAACAAGGCCAGGGAGGAGTTGCGCTCCGAAGCGATTGCTCTGGCCATGGCCGGTGCCGAGAAAATTTTAAACAAGAAGGTCGATTCCAAAACTGATCGCGAAATGGTCGGCAAAATTTTGGAAGCTCTGTAAGCGAGGCTGAGAGTGGCTGAGAACCAAACAGTAGCAAGACCATATGCCAAGGCAGTGTTTGACTGTGCCGTCGAGCAAAAAAATCTGGACGGCTGGCAATTACAGCTTAAGGCTATGGCTGCGGCGACCTCAGACAAGGTGTTTTTGGGCATGCTCAAAAATGCGCCTTCCTCTGACAGCGCTGCAAAAATGTTAAAGCAGCTTTTGGACGGCCTTCTTGATGATTACGGATCAAACCTGATAGATCTCTTGGGGGAAAACGGGCGTTTTGAAGTGGTGCCCGACATCTATCGGGAATTTGTGCAAATGCGCGACGAGTACGAAAAAGTGCTCAAAGCCCAAGTCATAACGGCGCGCGAACTTGACCAAAAAGAGCTTGATGCCGTCAAGGAAAAATTGGCCTTGCGCTACGGCAGCTCCAAGGTTGAGCTTGAATGCACGCTTGATCCTGCCATCATCGGCGGAGCCATCTTAAAAGTTGGTGATGAAGTTATTGATGCCAGCGTTAAGACAAGCCTTAGGAACTTGTCTTCAACCCTCAAGTAACAAGGGGCAGAAACAATGCAACTAAATTCAACTGAAATTGCCGATCTCATCAAGCAGAGGATCGAGCAGTTCAAGGTTGTGACACAAGCCAAAGACGAGGGTACCATCGTATCCGTAAACGACGGCATTGTGCGCATTCACGGCCTTGCCAACGTAATGCAGGGCGAAATGCTTGAGTTTGACGGAGGTTTATACGGCCTTGCTTTGAACCTTGAGCGCGATTCGGTGGGCGCCATTGTCTTGGGACCCTACGAGCATTTGTCCGAGGGCATGAAGGTACGCTCCACGGGGCGCATCCTCGAAGTGCCGGTAGGTTACGGACTGTTGGGCCGCGTGGTCAATACCTTAGGCCAGCCCATTGACGGCAAGGGCCAGATTGACAGCGAAATTTTCTATCCTGTCGAAAAGATTGCCCCGGGCGTTATTGCCCGCCAAGGCGTATCGCAGCCTATTCAGACAGGCTACAAAGCCGTCGACTCGATGATCCCCATCGGCCGCGGCCAGCGCGAGCTCATCATCGGCGACCGTCAGGTGGGCAAGACTGCTTTGGCCATCGACACAATCATCAATCAGAAAAATTACGGCGTGCGCTGCATTTACGTAGCCATCGGCCAGAAGGCCTCCACCATTGCCACCGTGGTAAGAAAGCTTGAAGAAGAAGGCGCTTTGCAAAACACCATCGTGGTGGCCGCTTCGGCAGCCGACACTGCCGCCTTGCAGTACATTGCTCCTTACGCAGGCTGCGCCATGGGCGAGTTCTTCATGGACCAAGGCGAAGATGCGCTCATCGTGTACGATGATCTGTCAAAGCACGCGGTGGCCTACCGCCAGATCTCCTTGTTGCTGCGTCGTCCGCCCGGGCGCGAAGCATATCCCGGCGACGTGTTCTATCTGCACTCAAGACTGCTTGAGAGAGCATCGCGCGTCAATGCCGAGTATCTTGAGCAACAATCAGGCGGCAAGATTAAAGGCAAGACCGGCTCGCTGACGGCTCTGCCCATCATCGAAACGCAGGCAGGCGACGTATCGGCCTTCATTCCGACCAACGTCATCTCCATCACCGACGGCCAGATTTTCCTGACCACAAGCATGTTCAACTCGGGCAACCGTCCTGCCGTGGATCCCGGCATTTCGGTATCCCGAGTAGGCGGCGCGGCTCAGACCAAGATCATGAAGAAGCTCTCAGGCGGCATCAGAACGGCTTTGGCCCAGTATCGCGAGCTGGCGGCATTTGCCCAGTTCTCCTCGGACTTGGACGATGCCACCCGCAAGCAGCTTGATCACGGACAGAAGGTTACGGAGCTGATGAAACAGCGTCAGTATTCTCCTTTGACCGTAGCCGAGCAGGCCTTGGTCATCTTTGCAGCCGAGCGCGGTTTCTTGGAAGATGTGGAATTAAACAAGGTGCAGGCCTTTGAGCAGGCTTTGCTGGGCTATGCCCGCACTCAACATGCCGATCTGCTCAAGCAGATAGATGAGAAGCCTGATTACAACGATGAGATCGTCAAAGCATTAAGCGATTTGGTCACGCAGTTTAAGTCCACACAGACTTACTAGGAGACTTGATATGGCTGGAGCAAAGGAGATCCGTTCAAAGATCGCCAGCGTGAAAAACACGCAAAAGATCACCAGCGCCATGCAGATGGTGGCAGCCTCGAAGATGAGAAGGGCTCAGGAAAAAATGAGCGCTTCGCGTCCGTATTCGCAAGGCTTGGCCAGACTGATCGGCCATATTGCCGCAGGTCACACCGAGTATGTCCACCCTTACATGGTGAAGCGTGAAATCAATAATGCCGGCTACATCGTAGTTTCCACCGACAGAGGTCTGTGCGGCGGTCTTAACATCAACCTCTTCCGCAAGGTCTTAAACTCCATGAAGGAGCAGACCGATCAGGGCAGAGGGGTTAAGGCGGTGATCCTCGGATCGAAGGCTGCATCGTTTTTCCACAGCGCCGGCATCGAAATCATGGCGCAGCAAGGCGGATTTGGCGATAATCCCGATCCCGACAAGCTCGTAGGCGCCGTTAAGGTGATGACTCAGGCTTTCTTGGACGGACAGCTTGATGCCATCTACATGGCATTTAACGGCTTTAAGAACACCATGACGCAGATCCCGATCATTCAGCAGGTGCTTCCTCTGCCCATGACGGAAGAAACTGCGGTGTCGTCTCATCACTGGGATTATATCTACGAGCCGGATCCTACGGTCATTTTGAACGTGGTTTTGGATCGCTATATTCAGCAGATGGTTTATCAGGGCGTCCTGGAAAACCTCGCATCCGAGCAGGCAGCGCGCATGGTTTCCATGAAGGCGGCCACCGACAACGCCGAGATTTTGGTAAGCGATCTGCAGCTTGAATACAACAAAGCTCGTCAGGCAGGCATTACGATGGAATTGAACGACATCGTGGCCGGCGCAGCGGCGGTCTAGAATTTTAAAGAGGAATATTGGAAATGGTCAATCTTCAAAACCGCGCCGGAGAGAAAGGCACTATCGTGCAGATCATCGGCGCCGTGGTAGACGTTGAATTTCCCGAAGGTCACATTCCCGAGTTGTACGATGCTTTGGAAGTAAAAGGTGACGGCAAGAACAGAAGCGACATCGTGCTGGAAGTCCAACAACAAATCGGCGGCGGCGTGGTGCGCTGCATCGCCATGGGCTCTTCGGACGGTTTGAGCCGCGGCCTTGAGGCCGTCAACACCGGCGACGGCATCAAGGTGCCGGTAGGCAAGGAGACCTTGGGGCGCATCATGAACGTGTTAGGTCAGCCCGTGGACGAGGCAGGCCCCATCGGCGAGCAGGAGCGCTGGGTCATCCATCGTCCCGCTCCCACCTATGCCGATCAATCCTCCACCACCGAGGTGCTGGAGACCGGCATTAAGGTTATCGATTTGATTTGTCCTTTTGCCAAGGGCGGCAAGGTAGGCCTGTTCGGCGGCGCAGGCGTAGGCAAGACCGTCAACATGATGGAGCTCATCAACAACATCGCCACCGCTCACTCGGGCTTGTCCGTATTCACAGGCGTAGGCGAGCGTACCCGCGAGGGCAACGACTTCTACCACGAAATGGAGGAGTCCAAGGTTATCGATAAGGTATCGATGATTTACGGGCAGATGAACGAGCCTCCCGGGAACCGTTTGCGCGTGGCTTTGACCGGTCTTACGGTGGCCGAGAAGTTCCGCGACGAGGGCAAGGACGTATTGCTGTTCATCGACAACATCTATCGTTACACCTTGGCAGGCACCGAAGTTTCGGCCCTGCTCGGACGCATGCCGTCGGCCGTAGGTTATCAGCCTACTTTGGCCGAAGAGATGGGTGCCTTGCAAGAGCGCATCGCCTCCACCAAGGTTGGCTCGATCACCTCGGTACAAGCCGTTTACGTGCCTGCCGACGACTTGACTGACCCAAGCCCTGCCACCACCTTTGCGCACTTGGACGCCACCATCGTGTTGTCCCGTCAGATTGCTTCTTTGGGCATTTACCCTGCCGTGGATCCGCTTGATTCGACCTCGCGTCAGCTTGATCCTTTCGTGGTCGGCCAAGATCACTACGACACGGCCCGCGGCGTGCAGAACATTCTGCAGCGCTACAAGGAGCTTAAGGACATCATCGCCATTTTGGGCATGGACGAGTTATCCGAGGATGACAAGCTGACCGTGGCCCGCGCCCGCAAGATCGAAAGATTCTTGTCCCAGCCCTTCAGCGTAGCCGAAGTATTCACGGGCTCCCCGGGCAAGTACGTGCCTTTGAAGGAGACCATCCGCGGCTTTAAGGGCATCATCAACGGCGATTACGACAGTCTGCCCGAGCAGGCTTTCTACATGGTAGGCTCAATTGACGAAGCTGTAGAAAAAGCCAAGAGCTTGTAATTGGGGAGGTCTTATGGAAGATATCAGTTTCCATCTGGACGTCGTAAGCGGTGTCAAGTCTTTGTACTCCGGGCGCGTGCGCACCATGCGCATCACCGGCTCCGAAGGCGAGCTTGGCATCCGTCACGGCCACGCCCCCCTGCTGACCACGATCAAATCTGGCATGGTCACCTTAACCGATGAACATGGCAACGAAGATCAGATGTTTTTGGCAGGAGGCGTGCTCGAGGTGCAGCCTGAAAGCGTCACGGTGCTGGCCGATACCGCCCTGCGCGCCGACGACATTGACGAGGCCAAGGCTCAGGAGGCCATGCAGGCAGCCCGCGAGGCCCTGACCAAGTACAATGCAGGCGACAAGGACTACACCGCAGCCTTTGCCAAACTGGCAGATGCCATGGCGCAGCTTAAGGTGCTTGAGATGTCTCGCAGCACCCGCCGCAAATAAAATTTCTGTGCAGGAGGGCAACCTCCTGCGACTTTCCATCCTCTTTTGCCTTTAAACTCCCTTGCCTTGGATCTGCTAAAACAGCACCGCGCCTGTCCTGTCTGTCATCAATTTGAGAGGCAATGAGACCGCACCCTGCCATCATTGGGATCAATCTGCCGGGCGTACATTCTAAATTTTGTGATCTAGATCACATTTCTCTTTACCCTCTTGCAAACTAA
>CAZYXT010000080.1:0-12042 GCA_964651505.1 uncultured Enterobacterales bacterium | reverse complement strand
GGGCCTCTTCTTGAAGAAAGCCTTGCGGCCAATGGCAAGCTTTGGCCCGGGACCAAAGCTTTGATAAACCATGAGGATTAAGACAAATGCAAGAGGCGCTGCAATCGCAAGTCAAATCCTTTTGCCGGGGCAAAAGCAGGCCTTGACGGAGAAGAAGGAGAGTACAAGACCGGAGCAGTGTTTCAGGCATGCTTTTCATCATGGAGCACTGCTGTTTTGAACAGGGATCGGAGGGGCGTTTTGTGATATGATGAGCGCGCCAAAATATAAACCTTGGCAGCTCAGGCTTAGTGTTCAACCAGATTAAAAATGGCTATTTTATGCTAGATCCAAAATTTCTGCGCGGAGATCTTGGCACGCTTGCCCAAAAACTTGCCACCCGCAATTACCAATTAGATGTCAAAACCTTAACCGAACTTGAAACCTTGCGCAAAGATTTGATGGTCAGAACGCAGGATCTGCAAGCCTTGCGCAACAGTCTGTCTAAGTCTATCGGAGCTGCCATCAAAGAGGGGCGCAATGCCGATGAGATCAAAGCCCAAGTCGGCGACATCGGCGATAAATTGAGCGTGGTCAAAAAAGAACAAGATGAAGTCTTGCAAAAATTAAAGGACATCTCCCTTACCATCCCCAATCTGCCTCACGAATCTGTTCCCGTTGGCGAAGATGAAAGCGCCAATGTCGAAATAAGAAGAGTAGGGGAGATCCCAAAGTTTGACTTTGAGGTCAAAGATCACGTGGCCTTAGGCGAAGGCCTTAGGCAGGTTGATTTTGCCAATGCCCGCAAGATCTCGGGAGCCCGCTTTGCCCTGATGAGCGGCCCCATCTGCAAATTGCACCGCGCCATCGTTCAGCTGATGCTCGATTTGCACGAAAAGCAGGGCTACACGGAAGTTTACGTGCCGTATCTTGTCAACCTCGACAGCCTCTATGGCACGGGACAGATGCCCAAGTTCAGCGAAGATCTTTTTCACACCTCCTTAAACGGCAATGCAGACGGCGACGACGTCAACCGCCATTTTTGCCTGATCCCCACGGCCGAAGTGCCTTTGACCAATATGGTGCGCGATGAGATTGTCCCTGAAGATCAGCTTCCCATCAAGCTTACCGCCCACACCCCTTGTTTTCGCTCCGAGGCAGGCTCGGCAGGACGCGACACCCGCGGCCTCATCCGCCTGCATCAGTTTGACAAGGTCGAGATGGTATGGGCCTGCAAGCCCGAGGATTCCTATGATGCCTTGGAGCAATTGACCCGCGACGCAGAATCGGTGCTGCAGGCACTGAAGCTGCCTTATCGCGTCATCACTTTGTCCACGGGAGACATGGGCTTTTCGGCTGCCATGACGCACGATCTTGAAGTGTGGATCCCCGCTCAGAACACTTACCGCGAGATCTCAAGCTGCTCCAACTGCACTGACTTTCAGGCCCGCCGCATGCAGGCGCGCGTGCGCCGCAAGGATGGCAAAATCGAGCTTTTGCACACTTTAAACGGCTCGGGTCTTGCTGTAGGCAGAACTTTGGTGGCGGTGATGGAAAACTATCAAAACGCCGACGGTTCCATTACTGTTCCTGAGGCTTTGCGACCTTATTTGAACGGCCTTGAGGTCATCACCAAGGGTACCCTTTAATGTTCAGTCTTGCCGACTACGTGATCTTGGTCATTTGCGGTTTGTCATCCATGCTGTCCTTATGGCGTGGCTTTGTCAAAGAGGCCATCTCTTTGGGAGCGTGGGTGACGGCCTTTGGTGTGACCGGCAATTTTTACTCTGATCTATGCCCCAAGCTGACCTTTGTCGATGATGCCATGGTGCGCACCATCCTTGCCATGGTGATCTTGTTTGTGATCTCCTTGCTGGTGGTAGGTTTGTGCGGCAATGTGCTGCGCGCCCTTATCAGCAAGGCCGGGCTCACCGGCACCGACAGGCTGCTTGGCGTGGCTTTCGGCGCGGTGCGGGGGATCTTGATCGTCTGCGCTTTGCTGGCGCTGTTGCAGATTTTGTTCAAGCTGCATCTTTTTACCTTTTTGCAAGATGAGATCTGGTGGCAGCAATCGCTGTTCATCCCCGAGTTGCAAAAGATCGTCAGCTGGTTTTTTGTCTATTTAGGCAGTCCCATAGGAGAATAACATGTGCGGGGTTGTAGGCATTGTCTCTCACAGCAACGTTAATCTTGCCTTATACGATGCTTTGACGGTATTGCAGCACCGGGGGCAGGATGCCGCAGGCATAGTCACCATTGAAGGCGACACCTTCAGGCAGCGCAAGGCCAACGGCCTGGTGCGAGATGTGTTCGAGCAAAAGCATATGCGCCGCCTGCAAGGTTCCATCGGCATCGGCCATGTGCGCTATCCGACCGCAGGCTCGTCCTCGGCGGCCGAAGCCCAGCCTTTTTACGTCAACTCCCCTTACGGCATTGCGCTGGCCCATAACGGCAATCTGGTCAACGCAGAGGAGCTGAAGGTCAAGTGCCAAATGGCGTTGCGCCACGTCAACACAGCCTCCGACTCTGAGATTTTGCTCAACATTTTTGCCTGGAAGCTTGCGGCCATAGGCTCGCATCATCTGACGCATGAGCAGGTGTTTGAGGCCGTGCGCGGGGTCAACGATGAGATCAAGGGCGGTTACGCGGTGGTGGCCCTGATCATAGGCGGGGGCATCGTGGCCTTTCGCGATCCTTTGGGCATCAGGCCTTTGGTTTTGGGCAAAAAGATCAATGAAGAAGGCCTTGAGGAGTACATGGTCGCCTCAGAAAGCGTTGCTCTCGATGTGGCAGGCTTTGCCTTAGAGCGCGACATTGCCCCCGGCGAGGCGGTGTACATCACCAAGGAGGGCAGGCTTCACAGCGCCATGTGCGCCAAAAACTGCGCCTTGCGGCCTTGCCTGTTTGAGTACGTCTACTTTGCCCGTCCCGATTCCATCATGAACGGGGTGTCGGTCTATGCTGCGCGCGTGCGCATGGGCACCAAGCTTGCCCAAAAGATCAAGCGAGAGTTTTCTCATCTTAATATTGACGTGGTGATCCCTATTCCCGAGACCTCCTGCGACATTGCCGTGGAGATGGCCAAGATCTTGGGCGTGCCTTATCGCCAAGGCTTTGTCAAAAACCGCTATATAGGCCGCACCTTCATCATGCCCGGGCAGACTAAGCGCAAAAAGTCGGTGCGCAGCAAGTTAAATCCCATCCGCGCCGAGTTTGAGGGCAAGAGGGTGCTGCTCGTCGATGATTCCATCGTGCGCGGCACCACCTCAGAGCAGATCGTGGACATGGCCCATGAAGCAGGGGCCTTGGAGGTTTACTTTGCCTCGGCCGCCCCCGAGGTGCGCTACCCCAATGTCTACGGCATCGACATGCCCACTGCCAAGGAGCTCATTGCCTCAGAGCGCGATGCAGGCGAGGTGGGAAGGCTCATTCATGCCGACGCCATCATCTATCAGTCCCTTGAGGATTTAAAAGGTGCGGTGCGCGAGGAAAATCCAATGCTGGATGATTTTGAGTGCTCGGTCTTCACAGGAGAGTACATCACAGGCGGAGTGGATGAAGCCTACTTTGTGCACCTTGATAAATTGCGCTCGGATGATGCCAAAGCCGACAAAGCCTGGAATGATGCAGGAGCAGGCTTGGAGCTTTACAATATCTAAAGCGCAGCAAAAGGCGCAAAGCAGGCTCTTGCAAAAGGCCTTGGGTGTTGATCCCCCGGGCTTTTGCATCATAAATTAAAGGGAGGGCCTTATCATGGCAGGGCCTTGTCCAAAGAAAGATTGGCACTCCCCGGGGCTCTTTTGAGGCTCCACCGGGTTTTGCATTTAAAAAGTGGCGGGCCTTAAGCTTCTTATGCTCATCTTGTTGATTTTCCTGCCATGAGGCTCAGGCTGCGGGCAGGATCACAAAGATAACGCATAAAAGGCGGCACCTTATCAGGCAATCTTTAAGCAAAAGAAAGGAAGAATGAAAGCAGGCTGCAAGAGGGGCTTGAGGAGTGCGGCGGGATCTTTGATCCCCGGGGGACTTAAACTTTAGCGGCTAAGAGGCTCAGAGCCAAGCGCATTTGAACCCGGGCAGCGGAGGCGCAACGGTGCAAAAATGAAGACCATGCCTGCCCTATCGTGCGCCTTGTGCTCTTGCGGAGCTTTGTCAGGGTTTTATTTTGTAAAGAGCCCTTGATGGCAGCATCCCCTAAAAACTTTGCCCCGGGCTTATTGTCCCTTGGCCAATTATCAGTCGAGATCTCCAATCTGAATGGCAAAGATGCACTCAGGCATGCGCTGCTGTCATGGCCTGTGCCTTGCAGGATCTTAAGGCACGATTTGCCAAATCCTGCCTGTTTTAAAGTTCATAAGCTTTTTGCAAGAGTGCAAAAAAGCAAGATGCAGGAGACGACAAAAGGAGGGGGCGGGGCGCTCAAAAGAGCTTAAAACCGCATTCTTAAGCCAATTCTTTTTTAAGATGATCTCAGATTATTGAGGGCGTGATCTTAAGCAAGCGCAATTTAAGCTCCTGCGGGCCAAGCAAGGGCGGCAGGGCAGAGCGGACAAAGGCAAATGCACAGCTTGTTGCAAAGGGTTGCTGCAAGCGCGGTCAGGGCACAGAAAACAGCGCAAAGAAGAGGGAGAAAACCTGAGAAAGGGTCAAGCCCCAAGACCAAATGCCGGGGATCAAAAAACAAAAAACCTGAACAAGTCAGGCCTCATTTTTTCCTCTGCGCTTTCTTTTTAGTTGCATTTGGTGCGCCCTAGTGGACTCGAACCACCGACCCCCACCATGTCAAGGTGATGCTCTAACCAACTGAGCTAAGGGCGCGTTGTCTGAAAGCAAGTGCATTATATCAACTTTTTTGAGGCTGACAAGTTTTTTGCCGCAAATTTTAAGGTTGATTTTACAATCGGTTAATGTTATTTAGGAGAACACTCTCAAAGCCTGAGAGCCTCTCAGGCGGGGCTCAAAAGAGCCTGATCCAAGTCTTGAAAACTCCATCAAAACCCCATCGGATCACTTGAGCTTATTGTAAAGCGCCACGTTGCAAAATGGCTTAAAATCACCCTCAAATGCCATTTTTAAGGGCAAAGTGTGATATAGTGCGCAAGTCTATCAAGAGCCCTGCGCGGCCTTTGCATCCAACTTACAGGTGATTAAGAATGTTTTTTGATCGAATTGAAGCGGCGCCTGCCGATCCCATCCTCGGTTTAACTGATGCTTTTAAGCAAGATCCCAATCCCAACAAAATCAATTTGGGCGTAGGCGTCTATAAAAATGAGCAGGGACAGACTCCCGTGCTCGATTGTGTCAAGCAGGCTGAAAAGATCATCTTGGAGCAGGAAACCACCAAGTCCTATCTGCCCATTACCGGCCTGCCCGAGTTTGGCCAAATCACGCGCAATTTGATCTTCGGCCAAGGCTCGGAATTGGCCACGGGCGGCAGAGCGGTAACCTGCCACTGCCCGGGCGGCACCGGCGCTTTGCGCATCGGCTCTGACTTTATCAAACAGCAAAATGTGGCCGTGACCGTTTGGATCTCAGATCCCACCTGGGCCAATCACTATCAAATCGTCACCAATGCAGGCCTCAAGTTTGAGCGCTATCCTTACTATGACCGCCAAACCCACGGTTTGGCCTTTGAGCGCATGATGGAGACCTTGGAAGGGGCAAGGGAAGGCGATGTCGTGCTGTTGCATGCCTGTTGCCACAACCCCACCGGCATCGATCCGACCGCAGAGCAGTGGGAGCAGATTGCAGACTTCCTTGCCAAAAAGAAGCTGCTGCCTTTTATTGATTTTGCATACCAAGGCTTCGGCCATGGTTTGCAAGAGGATGCTCAAGGCGTGCGCATCATTGCCTCGCGCTGCCCTGAGATGCTGATTGCAAGCTCTTACTCCAAGAACCTGGGGCTCTACAACGAGCGCGTCGGTGCCCTCACTGTAGTGGCAGCTGATGAAAAGACGGCCCAAAACGTCTTCTCGCAGCTTAAGATCGCGGTGCGCACCGCAATTTCCAATCCTCCTGCCCACGGCGAGAAGATCGTCACCGCCATTTTGGGCGATGAAGTTCTCAAAGCTCAATGGGAGCAGGAATTGAGCGTCATGCGCGAGCGCATTCGCGCCATGCGCGTCTTATTGTGCGAGAAATTGGCACAAAAAGGCGCCGGGGACTTTAAGTTTGTCACCGAGCAAAACGGCATGTTCTCATTCTCGGGCCTTACCAAGGAGCAGGTCGAGCTCTTAAAGAAAGAGCACGGCATCTATATCGTAGGCTCGGGCCGCATTTGCGTGGCTGCCATTACTCCTCAAAACGCCGATGCTTTAGCCGAGGCCGTGGCCAAGGTTGTCAAGGGCTGATACCCTCCATCAATTCTCTCCTCTGCACAGAGTCAAAGCTGTCTGTGCAGAGATGCAATCTCATTTCATTAAGACGAGGCCTTGCAATTGCGCTTTGGCCTTGTCATCTTCTCTTCTGAGCCTTTGAGACATCTTTTGGGAACTGCCATGAGAGTGCTGTTGGGCAAAGAGCGGGCAGGGGCGCAAGCTCTCCTCCATGGCCTTGCTAAAGTCGTTGCTTTTAAACCTTGTAAAGAGGGCTTGCGCAATCTCCCTGCTCTCTTTCTTGAGATGGGCTTAGGGTGTGTTGCCGCTCCTGCGCTCATGACCGCAGCCTCAATGCCGCTGCCTGCAAGACAGAGCATCGAGAGTTTTGAACTTGGTGCAGGCTTAAGACAAATCCTGATAAGAGCGCATGGCAGCCTTGCTTTTATCTGATGGTGCGATAATCCTTTGCGTGTTTTTTAAGATACACAAAGCCGCAGACTCAGAAAAACAGGCCCCATCATCGCCTATGGATAAGAGGATCTCTTAGCCCCAATCTCTTTTAGGGCGCAGCAGGCTTTAGCGCGCTTCAAACTTTGTCAAAACCGTGTTCTGATTGTGCTTTAGTATTGATGATCTATGGCCTGACCAAAAAAGGGCGGCGCTTTAAGACTGGTTTAAATTTAAAAGAGGCACGCAGGCTGCGCCTTGGAGTGCCTGCCCTGCAAGGCGCAAAGAGCAGGGAGTAAAAACGCAGGGCAGATCAGGTGCCGCGCCGCCTTAGCACCAAGCTGTCGTCATCTTGCAAGGCTTTTATCTATCAAAGATAAAAGATAATTGACGTCATCAAGGCTTACTCGGGCCCCTCGGCCCTTGAGGCAGGTTGCGACATTTTAAGATCAGATCTTGATATTAACTTAGGGGCTCTGCCGCCTCTGCCCTGATAAAGAGCATGCCGATCCCAAAGGCTCCTGTCAGCCTCATAAGCTCATCGCCAAAGAAGAGTGCACAAAGCCCGGGGCCGCGAGTCGACCCCAAGGTTTTTTATCATCAAAAAGATGTTGATGCCCCTCCCGGGCGCAATCTTTCCTCTTTTTTGCATAAGCGTGCCCATCTTGAATACTGCCGCTGTGCAGCATTCAAGAGCCAAGAGAGGCTGTGGGGCGAGGTTTAGATCACGGCTGCTCCGACCTTGTTCTGAGCCTGTTCCAGGTGCGCGTCAGGGTGCGCTCAAGCCCCTCCGGGGGAATGACAATCTTCATTCTTTGCAAAGTCTCCTCGTCATAATAGATCCCCTTGTTTTCCCTGATCTTAGGATCTACGAGGGGCAAAGCCTTTTTATTGGCCGAGGCGTAGTGCAAATAGTTGGTGGTTGCCGCCGCCACGTCGGGGCGCAGCATGAAGTTTAAAAACAAATACGCGTTCTCAAGGTTCTGCGCATCATTGGGGATGGCGAGCATGTCATAGCCCATCAGGGCCCCTTCCTTGGGGATAATGTAGGCAGGGCCTTTGAGGCCTGCATCCTGCGCGCGCATGCTTGCCAGCTCGATGTCCCCCGACCACCCGACGCTTGCGCACACCTCATCTGCGGCCAGATCCATCATATAGCGCGAGGAGTGAATGTAGGAGACATAAGGCAAGATCTTGCGGTAAAGATCTTCTGCTTTCTTATAATCGTCGGGGTTTTTGGTTTGCGGATCGAGCCCGAGGTAAATCAAAGCCGTGCAGATCATGTCTGAGGGGCTGTCAAGCAAGGTCACCCCGCATTGCGAGAGCTTTTTGATCTTCTCTTCATCAAAGATGAGATCCCAGCTGTCAAGCGCGGCTCCCTCCCCCAAGACAGCCCTTGCTTTGTCTTCATTGACGCCCAGTCCCGTGGAAAGCTCGGTGTAGGGAATGCCGTAGTCGGCCGCCCCGGCCTGTCTTATCTTTTCCATTTTGGCCTCATCAAGGTTGCCCTTTAAGGTAAGCTTGTCAAAGTCGAGCTTGTGGATAAGATCCATTTGCGACAGGCGCTTTAACACATGCAAAGAGGGCATCACCACATCAAAGCCCGAGCGGCCTGCCAGGAGCTTGGCCTCCAAGATCTCATTGGAGTCCATGTATTGCATGTGCACCTTGATGTCATATTCCTGCTCAAAGGCGATCAGAACCTGCGGGGCGATGTAATCTGACCAGTTGAGAATATAAAGATCGCCTGCGGCCAGGGCAGAAGATCCCAAAAAGAAGGACAAGCCCAAACCAAGAGCGGCCTGAGCCTTAAACAAAGCGCTCAAAGAGAGCTTTCTTTTTTGGCAGCAGGCGATCTTTTTCTTAAAAAGACCGGGCAGAGGCTTGGCACTCTTCTTTTGGGAGCACTTAAAAGCAGTCTTTAAGGTTAAAAAGGGTGCGTTGCCTTTGGACAGAATTCCTGCAAAACTCAATGGCAGGCAGGGCTTGGATCTTAGGGGCATAATTCTTCCTTTGGAGATCTTAAACATATGGCAGAGCCTAATGAATATGTTCATCTTAATCAAGAGGCCGAAGCTTCGCAAGCTAGAGCCTTGAAAGCAAGATAAATGCGCAGCTCTCCTGAGGCCTTGCCAAACCGTGCAGGCATCGGGGGACGGGCAGGGCAGGGGGCAGGCAGGGAGCCTGTTAATTTTTCTTAAATGACTTTAGCCGCCTTGCGATTTTCACTATGATAGTTACAGAAAAATTGCAGGCACAATGACCGTATTTAAGAGCAGGAAGTTTTATGGGTTTAAATCTTAATTATGTCAAATATGCAGCCGCAGGCTTCGTTGGGCTTTTGGTGCTGTACACGGCAGGCGCGGGGGTGTTGTCAGTTTTTTTGCCTGACTCTTATCAAACCCCCGAGGATGTAAACGAAAGCTCGCCGGAGCAAAAAAAGGCCATGGTGATGGCCGATGCAATCACCGCGGCTTTGGAAGGGGAGCTTGATGAAATTTACGGGTTTTTGCCCAATGATCTGTTCTTTATCCCCGATATTTTGGACAATCGCGCCTCCTATCAGCGCGGGGTGATCTACGCGACCCGTCCTGCCTCGGACATGGCGGCTAAAACCGTGGCGCGGGCAGGGGAGCGGGACACCATCGACCCGCGTCTTGCCGATGCCACCTCCCGCTACTTTACCTACGGGGAGAATGTGTGGGGCTTTTGGTTTGTCTACGATTGCGAGGGCAAATACCGGCAGGGCATCAAAGGCTGGAAGGAATGGGCCTCCTCAGTGGGGACTGCCGGGCGCAATGCCGGGGTCTACAATGTCAAATCCGATGACGTGTACGCCATTTTGCGCTATTGTCACAACATGATGGAATATGCCCTTGGGATCTTGAATGATTCTGACATGGGGCATTTTAGCGCCGACAACAACATTTACTTTGCCAAGGGCGTGGCCGCGGTGGCAGGCAATGTGTTAAAAGGGATCTCCTGCGTCGACTCTTCGGTGGCAGGCCGAGGCGGGATCGAAAATCTCAATGAGGCTTTAAGGCGCTTTGACTACATTGCCAGTTTTGATCCTCTTTACGTCTTTGCAGGAGGCAATGCGGTGGGCGATGCCATGCTGCCCAATCATGTGGCGGCCTTGGCCAGGCATTTTGACATTTGCTCAAACCGCATCGCCGATATGATGTCATCGATGGAAAAGTAACCGATGGAAAGATTGTGGCGCTGGTTTGAAAACTTAGTGCCGCCCTTTCCCAAGGAATCTAAGGGCGAGCCTCCCCCGGGCATTGTGCGCTTCATTTGCTTTTACACCAAGGGGATGTGGCGCTTTTTGCTCATTATTGCCGCCCTGACCTCCTTTATGGCAGCAGGCGAGGCACTCTTTTTTGCCTGCCTCGGGCGCATCGTGGATTGGACCGCGGGCACTCATCCTCAGGCTTTCATGGAGCGCTACGGCACGGGGCTTATTGTGATGCTGCTTTTGGCAGGAGTGTTTTTGCCCATTGCCACCATCTTGCACTCTTTGATCCTGCATCAGACCATCTCGGGCAATTACCCCATGCAGATCCGCTGGCAGGTGCACCGCTATATCCTCGGGCAGTCGCTGGCGTTTTTTACCGACGAGTTTGCAGGACGCGTTGCCAACAAGGTAATGCAGACTGCGCAGGCGGTGCGCACCTCGGTGTTGAAGCTTCTTGATGTGCTGGTGCATATGGCGGTGTATCTTGCCACCATGCTCTATCTTTTGGCCGATGCCAATTTGTTCATGGCCCTGCCGCTTTTGGTGTGGCTGGTGTTTTATGCCTGCTCCATCTTCATCTTTATCCCCAAGCTCAGAAAACAGGCGCAGGTGCAGGCCGATGCCCGCTCGGATATGGTGGGGCGCATCGTGGACAGCTATGTCAACATCTCCACGGTCAAGCTCTTTGGAGGCAAGGGGCGGGAGGTCAAGCATGCCAGAGCCGGCATGCAGGGCTTCATCGATGCCGATTACAAGGCCTTAAGGATCCTGACCTTGTTTGATGTCAGCGTGCAGCTTATGAACTATGCGCTGCTCATCGCCCTGACCATGCAGTGCCTGTATTTGTGGTCGCAGTTTCTGATCACCCCGGGGGACATCGCCGTGGCCGTGGCCATCGCCATCCGCATGATCAATATGTCGCGCTGGATGATGTGGGAAGTGGGGGCAATCTTTGAGAACATCGGGACGGTGTACGACGGCATTCACACCATTGCAAGGCCCTTGGGCATAAGCGATCCAAAAACTCCTGCCGCAGCCTTCAAGGCTCAAGGCAACATCAAGTTTGACCATGTCTTTTTTGCCTATGTCAAAGGCCGGGAGGTGATAAAAGATCTGAGCCTTGAAATAGCCTCAGGCTCCAAGATCGGCATCGTGGGCCCCTCGGGGGCAGGCAAGACCACCCTCATCAGCCTTCTGTTGCGCTTTTATGATGCAGATCAAGGCACGATAACCTTGGACGGGGTGGACATCAAAACCATGCTCCAAGACGAGCTGCGCGACAACTTTGCCTTGGTGGCCCAAGAGCCGTCTTTGATGCACCGCACGGTGGGGGAGAATATCTCCTACGGGGCCTCTCATCATGACCTCGACTCGATGACTCAGGCAGCCCGCGCCACCGATGCTTTGGGCTTTATCGAAAACCTCTCCGATTATCGCGGCGGGCGCGGCTTTGAAACCATGGTGGGCGACAGGGGCGTGAAGCTTTCAGGCGGTCAAAGACAAAGAATTGCCTTGGCGCGCGTCATCATGCGCAATGCGCCCATCCTGATCTTGGATGAAGCCACCTCGGCTCTTGACTCGCAAAGCGAGCAGATCATTCAGGAAAACCTCGTCAAGATCATGCAAAACCGCACCGTCATCGCCATTGCCCATCGTCTGTCCACGCTGCTCATGATGGACAAGATAGTGGTCATCGATGAGGGGAAGATCATCGAGCAGGGCACCCATGAGGAGCTCCTGTCCCAAAACGGTCTGTATGCAAGGCTGTGGCGCAGGCAGGCAGGCGGATTCTTGGGCAATTGAGGGCAGGCTTTATCTTGCAACAGCTTTTTCCAACTTTTAATCGGTGATTTTGCCGCATCTTTGAACCTGCGGCTTTTTGTCGCAGGCTGTCTCTTGCCTTGAATCTTAATCTGCTGCTTTGCACCCAAACGGCGGTTTTTGCTTTTTTCTGCCCTGCTTTCTTTGTACAATGAGGCCGTTGTTTTTTGGGAGGCATAAGTGAACAATAATGATTTGATCGCCGTTTTGATACCGGTTTACAACGAGGCCTCCACCATT
>CAZYXT010000079.1:0-12054 GCA_964651505.1 uncultured Enterobacterales bacterium | reverse complement strand
GAAGCGGGTTTGAACGAATTTTCTTAACCCGAAAGTCGAGTTTTGATTATTAATGCGCAATAATTGTGTTCTGCCCACAGCCAAAAACTTCTACAATCGCTTAAAACAACAGATCTTATCTAAAACAGCTTAAATGACGGAAAAACCTGCACCTCCAAGCCAAATGGTTTTGCAGCGGCGGTATAATGGACTTTTATGATCAGGTCTGCAAGGCAGAATAATCGCTTGCATATCCTTTGAGGAACAAACATGCCTCTTTTTGACAGATTGAAGGCCAAGGCGCTGCTGCACGAGGTCAAGATTGCCCATATTGTCACGGGCAAAGACTTTGGCAGGGTCAGGCTCGTTTACCCCAAATTAAAGGGCAGCGAGCAGGTGCGCCGGGACATCGAGCAGGAGCTCTCAGGCTATAGCGAAATAACTCACTATGATCTTAACCACGTGACAGGCTCGGTGACGTTAACCTTTAACCCGGGTTCTCTTAAACATGGCAGCTTTTTGGCCGTCTTGTTTGACGAGGCCTGCCGTCACTATTTTGGAGGGAAAGCACAAGATGCCCGATAACAACAGCAACAGTCCTTTTGATCTAGGCGTGAAGGCCGGCACCATGCTGCGACGCATGCTGACGGTGGAAAACCGGGGCATGATCATTGCCCACCGCATGACGGGCCGCCGCCGCTATACCTGCAAAAGATTAAAAGGCGACGCGGATTTGTGCGCGGCGCTGCAAGAGACCATTGCCGCTTTCCCCAAGATCACCTCGGTGAAGATCAGCCCGATCACGGGCAGCATCACGGTGACCTATACCCAAGAAGAAAAGATCATCGACGGCTTGTTCGACTCTTTGTCCCATCAGCTCGGCGGCCATCATGCCCAGCAGGAGCACAGCATCCTCCCCTCATCTTTTATCACCATATCCGACTCGCTCAATGAGACGGCCCGCGGCTTAAAAGACAGAATGTGCACCTTCTTAAATCACACCGAGCCTTTGTTTGCAAGCCGCCTGTTGGGATTGGCCCTGATAAGCTACGGGCTCAGCCGCATCATCATGCGCGGCGATCGCCCGGCAGGACCCCAGCTTTTTTGGTGGGGTTTGGGTCTTTTGTTAAGACAAACTCACCGGGATTTTTGGCACCCGGCTGCCAAAGTCAGGGAAACCAAGACAAAAGATAATCAAAAGGTTCAGCCATGAAAACATATGCTTTTCCTTTGGCCCCCAAGCTTGATTATTTGCAGTGTGCAACCATCGAGGCCAAATTAAGACGCAATCCCAAGGTTATAAGCGCCGTGTGCGTCGGGCACAAGCTTAAGGTAACCTTCAAGGGCAGCCCCACCGCCTTGAGCGCTGCGATCCTCACGGGCAAGATCTTGGGGCAAAATATTTTAAGCGCGGTCCACAACACCGCAGAAGGCCTCAAAAAGCTGCCCTCCTCGCGCACGGGCGACAAGACGGCTTTGGAGCTTAAAAAGCATCGCAAAAACGCCCTGCTCTCCATTGCAGCCTTCGGCATCTGCGAGATAGTCAAAAGAGTCAACCCTGCTTTATATGCAAGCACGGTTCTGATCCGCAATGCCCTGGTTTTGGCCTTGTCAAAAGATCTCATTTACTCAGGCGTGGTCGAAGCCTTCAAAGAGCGCAGGCCCAATGCCGAGACTCTGACCGTCACCGCGGTTATGGCCTCCATTGCCGCCCAGAAGCCCGAATCAAGCTTATCCTTGCTCACGCTCTCAAACTTTGCCGAGATGCTCACCGTCATGGCCGCCCATAAGGCCAGGCAAAACATCAAAGATCTCGTGGGCCTCAACGTCAGCGAGGTGTGGGTCAGGCGCGACAGCGGGCTTGAAGAGAAAGTCCCCCTCTCAGACGTGGTCCCGGGCATGGTCGTGGCCATCCACAGCGGCGAGAAGATCTCAATTGACGGCGTCATCACCCAAGGCTCGGCTGCCATCGATCAAAGCGCCATCACGGGCGAATCCCGGCCTGTCGCCAAGACGATAGGCGAGCAGGTCTACGCAGGCTCCAATATCCGCTTGGGCGAAATTGAGGTGCAGGTTTTAAAGGTGGGCGATGATACCTCGCTTGCGCGCATCGTGCACATGGTCGAGGATGCCCAGACCCGCCGCGCCCCCATTCAAAATTATGCCGACAAGATGGCAGCATCGCTGGTGCCCGTAAGCTTCATTGCCGCCGCCGCGGTATATCTTGCCACGCGCGATCTGCAAAGAGTGCTCAACATGCTCTTTATCGATTTCTCCTGCGGCCTCAAGCTTTCCACCGCCACCGCCATCTCCGCGGCCATTTCCACGGCGGCCAAACAGGGCATCCTGGTCAAAGGCGGCAGCTTTATCGAAAACGCCAGCAGCGTCGATACCGTCATCCTTGACAAGACGGGCACCATCACCATGGGCAAGCCCAAGATTGTCAACATCACCACGGCGCCCGGGGCAAGCGAAGAGCAGGTCTTAAAGCTTGCCGCATCAACTGAGATCCACTCATCCCACCCCATGGCCATCGCCATCCTCGATGAGGTCAAACAAAGAGGTTATGCCATCCCGGGACACATCGAAACCAAGACCATCATGGCCCGCGGCATCGCAGGCAAGATACTCCCCTTTGACGAATGCCAAGGCGGCATCGCCTATGTGGGCTCCAAGCTTTTGATGCAGGAGCAAAACATCGATCTTAAAAACACCGAAGCCATGCTCAAGAGCGCCACCGGATCTTTAATCTACGTGTCCCTCAACGGACAGCTTTGCGGCATAATCGAAGTTGCCGATCCCATCAGGCCTCAGTTTAAGCGCACCGTCAACCGCCTGCGCCACCTGGGAGTCGAGGAGATCGTGATGCTCACGGGCGACAACAAGCGCGTGGCCGAGGCCATTGCTCTGGAGCTTAACCTTGACGGCTTCATGGCCGAAGTATTGCCCGAAGACAAAGCCAAGTTTGTCAAGGAAAAACAAAACGACTGCCAGGTCATCATGGTCGGCGACGGCATCAACGATGCCCCCGCCCTGGCCTATGCCGATGTGGGCGTGGCCATGGGCCGCGGCTGCACCGATACGGCTGCCGAGACGGCCGATGTCACCATCAACAGCGACGATCCTTTGAAGCTGCCCGAGTACATCGCCATCTCGCAGGAGACCATGCATCTTGTGCATCAAAACTTTGCCGTAACCATTTTAGTCAACACGGCTGCCATGACCTTGGGGGCGGCGGGGGTGATCAATCCCTTAGTGGCTTCGGTCATCCACAATGCCTCAACCTTGGGAGTGGTTGCCAATTCGGTAAGAGTGCTGTTAAAAAGAAATAACCGCAACAATTAAGACAGGAGATCATCATGTTTGATAGAAAGTTATTGTTAAGCTTTGCCGCAGGTCTTGTCATCGGGGCCATCGGCTTTAAGTTCTATTCATCCCACGAAGAGGAGATCAAGGATCGCCTCAAAGAGGCCGGCATCAAGCTTGGCGGCGGCGATGAAGACGAGCCTGCCGAGACCGAGCAGACCGCCGCGGCGGCCAACGAAGATCTGACCCTCGAAGAGCTCATGAGCCAAAAAGAGCGCCTCGACGATCTGATTGCCGAGTATCAGGCCCGCAACTCCTAGGAGATGCCATGAACAGTTCAACCTTAACCTTAGCAGGCGCCTTTGTGGCAGGCGTCATTGTCGGATCCTTGGGCTGCCGCTGTTTGGCGGTTCAAAAGAAGGTTGATGTCAAAGAGATTGTCGACTCCGTAGAGAAGCTGGCTGAGCGCGCCAAGCGCCGACAAAGCCTCGGCGAGGGCGGATACTTCGAAGGAGGTCACGGGCATCATCACCCCCACGTTTAAAGTTTAAGGGCACCATCAGGTGCCCTTAAACATTTTTGCGTTTTTAAACGAGGCCTGATGCCTTCCTACTTTAAGTGCTCATCGAAAAACTTGCACAAATTCTCGTAGTGAAATTGATGCTCGGGGTTCCTTGGATCCGAGTAATACTGCGCATGCGACTGCCCCTCATAGACGATGAGATTGTTCTTGACTCCCGCCTTCAAAAGTTTCTCCTGGACTCTTACCGTGCAGCTTAAAAACAGATCGCGCGTGCCCGAAAAAAGCAAGGTCGGAGGAAAATCGGAGTAATCGCCGTACACGGGAGACAAATATGGATCTTTAAGATCATGCCCGTTGGCATAAACCTTGACGGCAGCTGAGAGCCACCCGTCGTAATCGACCAGCATGTTGTCCAAGAAGGCATTGGTGTAATAGGTGTCGCCTATCTTGTCCATATCAGACCACGGGGTGCCCGGGGCAATGGCGCCCGGCAGAGGCAGACCCTGATCGCGCGCCTGCAAAGTCAAAATCAAGGTCATGGCCCCGCCTGTTGAGGTGCCGTACACGCCTATCTTGGAAGGATCATGCTCTTTTATAAGCTCTTTATAGACGGACAGAGCATCGTCGATGGCCGCAGGATAAGGATGTTGCGGGGCCATGCGGTAATCGACGCACACCACCTTATAGCCGCCTATGCCTGCAATGCTGACTCCCTCGTTGATGCCGCTGATGCCCGGGCCCAAAACATAGCCGCCGCCGTGGATAAAGTAGATGACTTTATCCTGCTTGTCCAATGACATTTGCTTGGGGGTGATGGTATAAACATGCACCCCTGCAATGGTGCCCTCCTCCACGTCTACGCCATAGTAGTCGACGGCCTCCTGTGCCGCATTGCGCCCTGCTGCGGCCATAAAGTCGACAAAATCGGCCCAGTCGGCGGCATTGTTCAGCGGGTAGTTCCAAAAGGTGTTTTTTGCGGCAATGATCTTTTGCATGGGCTCGCTTACGGTATCGGGTACCGGAAAATCGCGTTGCGAAGCACAGGCTGCGGATATTGCCAGGCTTGCCGCCATTGCCACCAAAGTTATTTTTTTCATGTTTGCTCCTCACAGTGCTGCCTGCGGCGGATTTTAAAAGACAAAACCTTCATCAACAAAAATCCTATCAGGCCGTAAAAACACATCACGCAGGCCATATCGATATAGGATAGCAACAAATGCCTGTCATAATCCCAAAAAGAAAAACTCTGTTCAAACAAAAGCTTGTAGCGATAATCGCCCTCATAAAAGACCAAGAGCCCGTTTATGGCACAGATAATAAGCAGGCTCAACACAGCATTGGTCAGTTTGCGCCCAAGCTCCTGCATCATGAAACTTTGCAGTCTGCTTGCGTGCATGCCCATGTGCAGTCCCAAAAGAAGCTGTGCATAGGCCGACACCGACAAATGAATGGTGCGCGCAGGCCCCATGCCCGGCAACTCCAAAAAATCGAAGATCTCGGTTGAAATAAAGATCCCGCTTGCGATCATGGCAATGAAGCTTAACAGCAGCAGCAAGCCCGTGACATTTTTAAGGCGCACCGCCGCACCTGCTCCAAGATAGCTTGATGGGTAAAAAACGTAGCGGTTGCGCCCGACATGATAGATCATAAGCGCCAAGAGCAGCGTGCCCAAATACTCGTGCACCAAGATCCCCAGGGACTGGGGTGCAAAGATGACAAGACAGCTTCCAACCAGCAAAAACCAAATAGCAGCCGCACCCAGGAGAGACAAAAGTTTTTTCACCTGTGATCCTCGCCAAAAATTCGTTTGCCCATGCCGTCATGACGCAGAAGCGCTCTGCCTGCGGCCGTTTGCTCCCCCTATTTTAGCCAAAACTAAAGTCATCCAAAAAAGGCGCCATCGGCAGCGCTCAGAGGTGCCAATAAATGCGTAAAGACCCGCTGCCCGGCGTCTTTTGTTTCTTTCTCTTGCCATTTTTAAATAAGGCCCCTTAAGGCCTTATTGGTTTTATAAAGATTAAGAGTGTTGCAAACCTAAAGGGCAAAGGAGCTTAAAAAGTCCGCAACTTTCTTTTGGGCCGCATCTTCCGTCAACCCGTTGCCGCGGATCTCAAAGCCGTCGTAAATGCGCGCCCCGGGCATGGCATTTCTCATGTCCGCAGGTGCCCTGCCCAGGCGCGATCCGCCATGGGTGCAAAAAGGAATGATGGCCTTGCCCTCAAAGCTTTGGGACTCAAACAAGGTGGCAAAAGCCATGGGGTAAGATCCCCACCAGTTGGGAAAACCGATGAAGAGCACGTCATACGAGCTTAAGTCTGGAATTGAAACCAAAGGCGGCTTGTAACCTGCTCTTTGCTCCTCTCTTGCCTGATCTACCGTGTCATCGTAATTGTCGGGGTATTTGTCGACAGTGTTGATCTCAATGAGATCAGCTCCCGTCTGCTGTGCAACCGCCCTTGCTAAAAGCTCGGCATCGCCATACTGCTTGCCCCTTTGGGTATCGGGATTGCCCTCAAGCCTGTTGTGCAGCAAAGTAAAGTACACCACCCCCACATTATGGCCCGAAAAATCGGCCGCCATCGCGCAGGAACCGGCGTTCAGGGCGCACAGAGCGCCTGCAAGCAACATAATTTTCTTAAACATGGTTTCTTCCTCTTATCAAACAACTTCATCTTTCCGTCATTTATTGCGGGCAAGCCTCATTGACCATGGCCAAAGCGTTTAAGGTCTTCGGAAAGCCGATGTAAGGGACCATCACGGTCAAAGCCTCGGTCAACATCTGACGGGTGTTGCCGGCGACGATATTGCCTGCCGCATGAGCCTTCACCTGAGGCTCGCACCCGCCCAAGGCTGCAATATAGACAAAGGTCAGATACTCGCGCTCCTTTAAGGGCAAGACCTGACGGGTATAGGTATCGCCAAAGCACCAGCCCGTTAAAAGATCGACGGTCAAAGCGCGCTCGTCGGCCTTGGCATTTTGATGCATGGCATCGATGGCCGCGCCGAAAATGCCCTTTTGCACTGCCAGCCCTTCAGAGAAGCGATTGTCATCGTTCACCACGCCTGCAGGAGCGAGGTTATCGTCAAGACCTTCTTTTTTTAAAAGATCCATCAAGACCTTTTCTGCGCGCATGGTATAGGACATGCCGCAATAGGCCATGCCCTGCACGATGGCCTCGCGCAATTCCACCGCTGCCACCCCTTTTTGCATGGCGCTCTTTAAAGTTGCCGCCAAAAGATCCGTGTCGCCCAAGGCCGTCAGGGTTGCCGTGGTAACGAGCGCCTGCATGCGCTCATCCATGCTCACGGCCGCGGGGATCTGATTGGCCGTCAATCTTTGCAAAATTAATTGTTGTTCGCTCATCGTTTTATCCTGTGCCGATGCACCTGCCGATAATGCGGCCCCCATCATCAGGGCCAAAATACAGTTTCTTATCTTCATGATCTGATCCTCTTATCTTAGGCTGAATAATTTGCTCTTCCCAAGGTTGCCTTCCTTAGGGAGGAGCATTGCTCAAATAAGGGCCGAAGATTGGGCATTGCCTTTGCAATGACGAGAGACTGCGCGGCCTTTTTTAATAACCGCTCTCAAAGTTTCCCCTTGAGCATGGTTTTAGCTTAACAAGCCGGGGCGGCTTTTAAAAATGCTATGTTTTAATGATCTCTCATGCTTTTTGAGCATGAGTGACAGCGCTTTGCAACAAAGGCTTGCGCCGATAAATCTTCTCACGGGCAAAAAGAGCGTGCCTTGTCTCAACACCTTGTGCTTTTTGAGATCTTAAAAGGCCCAAGGACCCGATAAAACGCCATCGATGGCGGGCTTTATGATAATATGACGCGCGAAGATAAGGGTGCAGCAAAGATGAGGATCAAGCAATGGGCAGTGCCATTTCTCCTTTTTTTGAGTTTGACAAGGATACCTGGTCTGCTTTTAACCATAAGTTTGAAAAACTCAAACTGACCCCGGGGGAGCTTGAAGCCTGCATGGCCTTTAACGATCGGATCTCCTTGGAGGAGGTTAGGCACATTTATCAGCCCCTCTCGCGACTTTTGTACCTTTACTACCGCTCCCGCCGGGGCCGCGCCCATGTCATCGAGCAGTTTTTGGGCATGAATGTCAGCACCGCCCCCTTCATCATCTCCATCTCAGGCTCGGTCTCGGTAGGCAAGACCACCACCGCCAAGCTCTTGCGCCACCTGATCTCATCGTGGCCTGACAACCCCAAGGTCTCCTTGATCACCACCGACGGCTATCTTTATCCCAATGCCGTTTTGGAGCAGCGGGGGATCTTAAGCAAAAAGGGTTTTCCGATCTCCTATGACGTCAAAAAGCTCATGCACTTTTTGCGTCAGGTCAAAGACGGGGAGCCGTGTCTTAAAGTGCCCCAATACTCGCACCTCTCCTACGACGTGATGCCTGACAGCTACACCATTGTCGACAGGCCCGATGTGCTCATCATCGAAGGGGTCAACGTGCTGCAAAACGGGGCGGACTATCCTGAGATCAGAAATCACGTCTTTATCTCAGACTTCATCGACTTTTCCATCTATGTCGATGCCAACGAAGAAGATCTGATTGCCTGGTATGTGGATCGCTTTTTGAAGCTCAGAGAAAAGACCTTTGACGACCCGTCGTGCTACTTTCACCGCTATGCGCGCATCCCCGAGGATGAGGCGGTGCGCCTTGCGCAAATGATGTGGCACAATGTCAATCACGTCAATTTGGTCGAAAACATCCTGCCCTGCCGCGACCGGGCCAGCCTCATCTTAAAAAAGGGGCCAGACCACTCCATTCAAAAGGTCTATTTAAGAAAGTAACCGCCCCGGGGGAACCCCCTGCACCGGCGCTTAATCATAATAAGGCGGCAATATGCGCCGAGGGCAGAATGTGCACGGTGCGCCCGTCATCTATCATAAGCTCGCCTGCTTCATTGATGCCCAAGGCCGTGCCCTTGTAAGTCTTGTTTTCAACCAAAGCTGCGATGCGCCTGCCCCTTAACAGATCATATTTGTCGTAGCGCTCGTAAAAGGGGGCAAAACCTGCTTGCTTAAACTCGACAAGTCCGATCTTCAAGGCATTGATGATCTTGACGGCCGCGAGGCTGCGGGTAAGCTTGGGGGCATTTTTGACCTTTAAGGTCTCGCTCAAAGAGGCAGCTTTTTCGGCAAACCCCGGGTCATCGTGAGGATAAAAATTAAGCCCCGCCCCGATCACGGCCATGACGTGCCCGCCCCTGATGGCAGTTTCCACCAAGATCCCGCACAGCTTGCGATCGTTGTAATAAAGATCATTGGGCCACTTAAGCTTGATCTCCCGAAATCCAAGATCTTTTAATCCCTCGATGATGCTCAAGCCCACGGCCAAAGACAGGCCCAAGCTGTCTTTTAACTCGTCAAATTCAAAGACCAGCGAGAAAATGAGATCGGATGCAAGAGTGCTGTGCCAGGCCGAGCCGCGTCTGCCGCGCCCTGCCGTTTGCAGCTCGGCAAAGATGACATCGCCGCTGACCGTATTATAAAGGCTGCGCAGCAACGCCGAATTGGTCGAATCGATGACGTCCAAAACATTGACCCGCCCGCTGCCTTTGATGCGTTTGTAAATATAGTCCTGATCCAAAAAGTCCAAAGGGCGGTCAAGCGACAGCACTCCGTTTTCTTGACCGATGATCACCCCGTAAGCGGAGGCTGCTTCCTTTAAATGGGTAATTTCATCGGGATTTAAATTTAAGGCCTGACACTGCTCTGCCGACAAAGGCCCTTTGCTGAGCCTTCTTAACACAGCTATCAGAAGATCTAAAGATCTTCCCACTTAAGCTCTCCATTGCGGCCTATGATCCTGACTTCAGGATACAGGTCTACATCAAATTTCTTTTTAACCTGTGCTGCCACATAGCGTGCCAGCGATACGATTTCATGAGGTTTGGCCCTGCCGCGGTTGACCAGCACCAAGGCCTGATGCTCCCAGATCCCCGCCTGTCCGTGCGAGATCCCCCGGCAGCCTGCCTTGTCGATAAGATAGCCTGCAGAGAGTTTGTAGGAGCCGTCGGGATTAACGAAGACGGGCAGATCGACAAACTTCTTGCGCAAAGCTGCTGCCTTGCCCTGCGAAACCACGGGATTTTTAAAAAAAGATCCCGCGTTGCCCACAAAACGAGGATCGGGCAGCTTGCGCTCGCGCAGGGCCCTGACCTTTTGGCGCACGGCATAAGCATCGGTCAGATCTTCATCCTTAAGCCCCGGGTACAAGAGCGTCGGCACAAAGTTTTCATCAAAGATGAAGTTTACGTAGGTGATAAAAAGACGCTTGGCCTCATGGCGCTTAAAAAAGGAAGTGCGATACCCGAAGGCGCAATCTTGAGCGGCGATTGCATAGTTTTGGTGGGTGTCCAAATCATGCACTTCCACGCTTTGAATATAGTCGCCTATCTCGCAGCCGTAAGCTCCGATGTTTTGCACGGGAGCAGCCCCCACCGTGCCCGGGATCCCCGACAAATTCTCAAGGCCTGTGATGCCGTAGGTCAAAAGCGAGCAGATGAGATCGTCCAAGACCATGCCTCCGCCGCAGCGCACGCAGTAGCGATGATCGCTTTTTTGGATCTGCAAAGTCTTGATGACATTGATTAAAGCCAGCCCGTCAAAATCGTCGACAAACAGAATATCCGAGCCTTGACCTACAAAGAGGACTTTTTGCTCGTTTACCGCATCAAGCTCTTTGATGTGGCGGATCAAAAGGCCGCTTGAGGCTTTTACGTCCAATCCGAAGGTGTTGTAAGGGAGAAGATCAAACATTACGCGCTCACCCTTTCGATGGTGCCGCCCAATCCTCTGATCTTATGCTCGATGTGCTCGTATCCGCGATCCATGTGGTAGATCCTGTCCACCGTGGTTTGCCCTTGGGCGGCCAGGCCTGCAATCACCAGGCTTGCCGAGGCGCGCAAATCGGTGGCCATCACCTGAGCGCCGCGCAAATTGGGCACGCCCGTGCAGATCACGGTGTTGCCTTCAATCTTAAGATGCGCTCCCATGCGGATGAGCTCGGGGATGTGCATGAAGCGGTTTTCAAAGATGGTCTCGGTGACGCCGGACACGCCTTCGGCCAAGGCATTGAGCACGGTAAACTGAGCCTGCATGTCGGTGGGGAACCCCGGGTGCGGGGCCGTCACGATATCCACGCTCTTGATGGGCCTGCCGCGCATGTCAAGGCTGATGACATCGCCGTCAACCTCAATGGCCGCTCCTGCCTGTCTTAATTTGCCCAGCACCGCCTCCAAGGTTGAAGGCAGAGTCTTGCGGCAAACCACCCGGCCGCGGGTGGCCATGGCGGCAATAAGGTAGGTGCCGGTCTCGATGCGGTCCGAGACAATGGAATGCTCTGCGCCGTGCAGCGATGAGACGCCTTCAATTTCGATGCGATCGGTGCCCTCGCCTTTGATCTTAGCGCCCATGGCGCGCAGACACACGGCCAGATCCACCACCTCAGGTTCGCGCGCGGCATTGGCAATGACAGTGGTGCCGCGGGCCAAGGCTGCGGCCATCATCAGGTTTTCGGTGCCGGTCACCGACACTTTATCAAGATTAAGAAACGCACCCGAGAGCCTGCCGTTTTGGGCTTCTGCCTTGATATAGCCTTCATCCAAGGTGATCTTCGCGCCCATTTCGATGAGGCCTTTGACATGCAGATCCACGGGACGGGCGCCGATGGCGCAACCGCCCGGCAGCGAGACCTGAGCCGTGCCCAAAAAGGCTGCCAAGGGACCTAAGGCCATGATGGAGGCACGCATGGTTTTGACCAAATCGTAGGGGGCAACCTGCGAGGACACGCGCCCTTTGATGACATAGGTGTTTTCGCCTTCTTTTGCGTAGGTCTTGCCTAAAATCTCCAAAAGCTTCAGGCAGGTTTTGACATCGCGCAAATCGGGAACGTTGTGCAGCACCACATCTTCATCAGTCAGCATGGCGGCCATTAAAATAGGCAAAGCGGCATTTTTAGCCCCGGAGATCGCCACTTCTCCATCAAGTGGGGTTCCTCCGTTTATGATAAATTTATCCAAAATCTTGTACCCGCGGCGTGAGGGGCTTTGCCAAAGGTTAAGCGTCAACCCCCAAAATAGAAATTAGAGCACGGCATTATACATTAAAAAAAGCTTATTTTCTGACCGTTGCAGGGGCATGCGGCAATTAAGGTTCAGCCTGAAACGGCCGCTTAAGATGGGCATTAAAGAAGTTGGGATGCGCAAAGAAAAGAT
>CAZYXT010000078.1:0-12290 GCA_964651505.1 uncultured Enterobacterales bacterium | reverse complement strand
CTCAACCCCTTGCCGGAAGGGGATTTGATCGGGATTTTAAATCCCGAAAGTCGAGTTTATACTCACAGATCCGGCGAAAAAAAATTTTTGGGCCGCTTCGCGGCCCCAAGAGAGCGTTAAAATTCCTTAAGTTGTCTGTGCATGTGTTGCATTGTCATATTTTGCGTACGTTTTTATTATAAAAGCAGAAGCTCAAGTCTGCTGCCGATGGTTTTTGCCTTATGGAATTTATCGATAACCCTCCTTTTGCGCCAACCCTGATGGAATCAATGCGTTCCATCGGCTACTCTTTAGACACCGCCGCGGCGGACATTATTGACAACAGCATTGCCGCAGGGGCCGACCAAATTTCTTTGCAGATGGATCGTGCGGGACTGTATTTGGCTTTTTTGGATAACGGCTGCGGCATGGACGAAAAGGAAATAGACCCCGCCATGCAGTTTGGCTGCAATGAGCTCGGCCAATGCCGCGATCCAAAAGATCTGGGGCGCTTCGGCTTGGGGCTTAAGTCGGCGTCATTATCCCAATGCCGAAAGTTCACGGTGGTAAGCAAGCGCAACGATCAATGGGTTGTAAGGCGCTGGGACCTAGATGAGGTGATCAAACAAGGCAAGTGGATCTTGCTGGGCATGAAAAAAGAAGAGTTAGACCCTCAAATTTTTGAACCCCTTATCAAACAGCTCGATGATTTTGCCAGCGGAACCTTGGTGGTGTGGGAAAATCTTGATCGTTTGAAGCCTCAGGTTGGTGACGACGCGGACTTTTGGGACGATAAATTGGAAAAGCTTGTAGATCATCTGTCATTGGTTTTTCACCGCTATCTTTCCCCCGGGGAAGCCGATAAAGAGCTTGCCAAGATCACCATCAAAGTCAGAACCCGCACTTTGAAGGCTAATGACCCTTTTTTGGAGGGAAGAAGCTCCAAGCTGATGGACAAAGAGGTCATCAAACTTGATGGCAAACGCGTTGAGGTTCAGGCCTATGTGCTGCCGCGAATTGAAGATCTTACGTCATCGGAATTAAAGCAGCTTGGCGGCGAAAGTAAACTTGATCGGACTCAAGGCTTTTACATTTACCGCAATAAGCGCCTGCTGATTTACGGGACTTGGTACGGGTACTTGGAATCGGAGAGATGCAACAAAAGATTGCGCATTAAAGTAGATCTGCCCAATACCCTCGATGAAAAGTGGACTCTGGATGTAAAAAAGTCGCGCGCCAGTCCCCCGCGACAGGTCAGACCCATCCTGTCCAAGCTGGCCAAGCTGGCAGCCGACAAGAGCCGAATTAAGGGAGCCTCCTCAGGCCGCGGTTCAAAACTGACCGAAGACAGCATATGGAAAAGAACGGAGAGTTCCAATAACCGCATATGCTATGAAGTCGACAGGCAGGCCGAGCAGGTGAAAAAGCTGTTTGACCTCAGTCCTGAGGCGAGAAAATGTACGCAAAAGCTTTTAGATAAGATTGAAAATACGCTTCCTCTTAATTTAATCGACAATGAAGAAAAGCCCAAGAGACGGGAGATGCCATGACCGAACCTGCAGAACATATTGATTTTTTATATAGATTGGCTTTAGACATCATTAAAGCAAAAAAATTTAAGGATGAAGAAGGATTCTCCGCCGCCTTAAAACAAGCTGCTCAATCTGTAGAGAATATCTTCAATGTAAAAGTAAGCCCTGGCGAATTGCAAGAAACCCTGGACAAGCTTTATCGAAAGCTGCCTCATACCATAGGGCCGGCCGTTGTCATAGCCGATCATGCCTCGGACAGCCGCGACCCGGACTGGTTTCAAAAATTCCTTGAAGAAAGCGGCAGTCCCACCAGCAGGGCCTATCATGATTATCTTTATTACAAAGGCGGTTGGTCATTGGAGTCCTTGCAGGGACTTGATTCAAATTCCAACCGGGTCATGGAGAAGTTGGGCAACCCGGGGAGTCATGATCCTTTTCAGATCAGGGGACTGCTTTTGGGCGAGGTTCAATCGGGGAAGACGGCAAATTACACCGATATTTGCGCCAAGGCGGTTGATGCAGGCTATAAGGTCATCATTGTTTTGGCAGGCATTACCGAGAGCCTGAGGATTCAAACTCAAGGACGTCTTGACTCAGATCTGGCAGGAAAGACCAGCGTGCTTGAAAAAAATGCCAGAAGACCCGACAAACCCAGGCAAAAGACCATCGGCATACGAGAATGCTCTCCTGACGCCGACCTGCCTGACATTATCAGGTTTACCTCGGTTTTCACAGATTTTGACATCGATACCCTGCTAAGAAACAATTTAAGCCTGAATAATTTTAATGGCGCAGCCTTATTTGTGGTCAAGAAAAACCTCACGATCCTAAGCAACCTGATGGCTTGGTTCACCAAGGAGGCTGACGATAAGGGGAATCTTATAGATTTTCCGTTATTGATGATCGATGACGAGGCTGATAATGCTTCCGTCAACACCAACAAAGAAGATCTTAATCCCACCGCCGTCAATAGTAAAATCAATGCCATCCTCGGCTGTTTCAAGCAGGCATCCTATGTGGGGGTAACGGCCACGCCTTTTGCCAATATTCTTATGGATACCAGCGAGGATGATGACGGGAAGCCTCTTGATTTGTTCCCTAAAGATTTTATCGCGCTGATGCCTCCGCCTGATAACTATATAGGCTCGGAAAAGATTTTCGGGTCGGCATCTGACGATGAGGATCGCAAGCCTCCTTATGCCAAGCAGGTTATTTATCTTCATAAGGATGAGACCGAGCCGTATTTGCCCCTTAAGCACAAAAAGACTTTGAAGATTGACGGTCTGCCCGAAAGCCTGATTGATGCGATTTGCTATTTCATTTTTGTTTGTGCCGTCAGCGATGCGCGAGGCGATCAAGATGCCCATCGCTCCATGCTGGTTAACGTCTCCCGCTTCACCGATGTGCAAAACAGACTGGCCTCGCACATTAACGAGAAAGTGCTGGGAAAGCTCCGGCGTGAGAGTTTTTTTGCCGATCACCCCCAAGATGATATGTATTTTCAGAGGATCATGAAGTTTTTTGGACAATGCCAAGATCTGAAAATCGGGGCCATGTCATGGGAGGATTTTGTTTCTGCTTATATTTTTCCGCAAATGGAGAAGATTAAAGCGGTCAGCGTCAATCAAAGTTCTGATCCCAAAGAGATTGATTTTAAAGGGCGAGATAAAAAAGAGGGCCCTTTGCGCGTGATTGCCGTGGGAGGCAACAGCCTGTCGCGCGGCCTGACATTAGAGGGGTTGTGCGTAAGCTATTTTTATCGCGGAACAAGCATGTATGACACTTTGATGCAGATGGGACGCTGGTTCGGCTATCGGCGCAATTACGAAGATCTTTTCAGAATTTGGATCAGGGCCGAAACTGCCGACTGGTTTTCAATTATTACCGAGGCTCTCATTGAACTTAAAGATCAAATTGAAGACATGAGCAAAAACAACGAGACTCCAAAAGAATTCGGTTTGAGGGTAAAGCAAAGCGAAGCGGGCCTGTTTATTACTGCCAAGAACAAGATGAGGCTGGGTTCAATCATAACCGTGCCCGTACGATTGGCAGGAAGGCTGATTGAAACCCCGCGCCTGAATTGCGATATAAAGATTTTGGAGGATAACAGCCGGATATGCCTGGATTTTATAAAAAAATTATTTGACAAAGGCTATTGGGACCAATCGCAGGACCCTGCGGAATCTGCCATTGTTTTCAAAAAAGTTCCCAAAGATTATGTGCTGGATCTGATAGGCAGTTTTAAATGTCATCCATGGAACCTGAACTTCCAAAGCAGGGCACTCGGCAAATATATCGAAGAGGATAAAGACGGTTCTTTGGAAGAGTGGGATGTGGCCGTCCCCCATGGCGAAGGCGAGCCGGTGAAGCTTCCCGGGGCAAATATTTCGATCAGAGCGCAGGTAAGACAGGCTTCAAAAGATTTTGAGATTGCCGACATGATAAAGATTGGCGGGCGCCACGTCAGAATCGGCTCCAGAAGCTGTACCAAGCTAGGCCTTTCCCCCGAGCAGATTCAAAGCGTAAATGAAAAGTACGATAAATCAAAATTGACCGATAAAAGTTATCTTGGCGCGGAGGGGCGCAGGCCTCTGCTTTTGGTGCATGTTTTACAACCTGTTTATGAGGGAGAAGGGTGCGGGAGCCTGCCGCGACGATTGTTCGGCATCGGTTTGGGGTTCCCGGGCCTGGACCATAACGAGCGCACCGCAAACTATGTCATTAACTGCCAACAGTTGCAAACTTATTGCGATGAGTTCAATCCCATTGATGATATGGAGGAGTAATGGTTACGTTTTCTTCATTCGAGGATCTTAAGAAACTGTGGCCTGAAGCAATGTATATCCTTTACGGCCCCGAAAATCATCCTCTCAAAATCCACATCGGCCGCACCGAAGGCGAGGTCCGGTGCAGTTTTTGCGTGCTCAATCTGATCTTTGACCCGGGCTATGAAGGCACGGAGGTGATTCAAATAGACCCTGTTAACCGCACAACGGGCGCGGGATTGAGATTCACCCTGCTTGACCATAAATTTGAAGAGGAATTTTTGAGACTGTGCTGGGATCTGGTCGAATATACCAAGGACTCGCCGGCTCCCCAACGAGATTTTAAACGCCGCTACAAGAGCTGGAAGAAGCTTTTTAAGAGCTCTTCAAAGAACATCATCAATCGCGAAGTTCAAAGAGGCCTGGCAGGAGAGTTGCTGTTTTTGCAGGAAGCGGCTTCCTGCATCGGTTATGCGGCGGCGGTGGACGGCTGGATCGGCCCTGACGACGGCTTTCAGGATTTTGTGTTTGAACATCTCTGGGCAGAGGTGAAGAGCGTTGCCCATAATGCAAGGTTCGTCAATATTTCATCTTTGGAGCAATTAAGCCCGAAAAATGAAGGCTATTTGGCGGTTGTGCGCACAAAGGATGTGTCCGAGGGCGGCATCTCCTTAATATCCCTTGCAGACGACATTTGCAATGAGTTGCGCTCCTCGCCGTCTGCCTTGGATCTGTTCGAGACCAAATTAACCAAGGTCGGATTCAATCGCGAGCATGCCGAAGAGTATGATAAAAATCGCTTTGAGATCCTAAGCTGCGATTACTACTCGGTGTCGGACGATTTTCCGCGCATTTGCATCGGAGACATCAGTCCTGCCATTGATTCTGTTAACTACAGGATCCTTTTGAATGCCATTGACGGATTCAGGATCGGAGAGATCGCATGGAAGCGCTAGATGAGTATAAGAGCGGGTTTAGCAATTACATAGATGAAATTGTCAGGGACAAAGACAGCCGATACAGCGGCGGGTCTGAAGCTTTTGCCCGCAAAGTAGCCGAAATTCTGATTAATTACGAACAACTTGACGGATTTAACTACTGCTTTGATGAGCGAACCTTGGGGCGCTCAAGATCCCGCATTGACGGTTATTGGAAAGAGGGAGACGAAACAACCAAGGACAATATTGTTAACCTGGTGATAGTGGTTTACGACGTAGATGCCGTCGAAGACGGCAAAACCCTCGGCAAGGCCGAAGCCGACAGATACTTTTCATATTTGGAAAACTTCGTCGAGGGCAGTCTTGAGGGCAAGCTTGAGACTGTCATAGATGACGTATTGGATGCCAAACAATTGGCAAGGGAGATAAGAGAGGATTTTGAAAAAACCGAGCGGTTCAGATTTTTTATCTTCACCAATTATGCCGTCACGAGCACCTTGCAACGCAACATTCAAAGAGGTCAAATCACCTACGAAAAAAACACCGCCGGGATCGATAAACAAATCTGGTCCTTGGAGCGTTTGTTTGAACTGGAAAATAACAGCAGCGCCGAAGATATTGAAGTTGATTTTGCCTCTATGATGCAAGGGAACGGGCTGCCTTGTCTTAAGGCTGCGCTGAGCGAAGACGGGCAATCTTTAAATTACGACTGCTACCTTGCTGTTATTCCGGGGCATGTTTTGAGCGAGCTGTATGAGCAATACGGCATGCGCCTGTTGCAAAGCAACGTGCGGTCATTTTTGACTGCGCAGGGCAAGGTAAACAAAAATATCCAGCTTACCATCAAGGATAATCCCGAAAAGTTTTTTGCTTTTAACAACGGCATTGCGGTGACGGCCAAGGAAGTCACTACCAAGAATGTCGACGGCGCTCTGTATATTGCCTCCACCAAAGATTTTCAGATCATAAACGGTGGCCAGACCACAGCGTCGCTGGCCTATGCTCACGTCAAAAGCAAAGCTGATCTAAGCAAGATCTTTGTTCAAATGAAACTGACTGCCATCAGCGACAAGGTTGATGAAGAGGCGCGCGAAGAGTTCAATATGAGCATTTCTCGCACCTCCAACAGCCAAAACAAGGTCAGCGACTCGGATTTGACCTCATCCCGGCCTTTTCATCGTCATATGGAAACCGTATCCAAAGCCGTCAAAGTGCCTGCGCTTTCGGGCAGCCAAGTTGTCAGCATGTGGTACTACGAAAGAACTCGCGGGCAATATCGGCAAGAGCAGATGAAGATGACGCCTGCGGAACAGAAGAAGTTCTTGTTGAAATACCCCAAGGAGCATGTGATCACCAAAACGGATATTTCCAAGATGCATAACTGCTGGGCACAATTGCCGCACATTGTGAGCAAGGGCGCCCAGACCAATAACAACAACTTTTCAGCCAATATTGACGAACTGTGGAAAGATGAGAAAAACAAGGAAGCATTTAACGAGAATTACTATAAAAACATCTGCTGCCTTAAGTTAATCGAGGACTTTTTGAGCAAGGCTATTCCCGGTCAGAGTTGGTACAAGAACGCCTACAGAGCCAATGTTATTTATTACACAATAGCCTTATTGAGAAAATTTACTGATGCCGTGGAGGCAGGCAAATTCAGTCTTGGCAGGATCTGGAAAGAACAGGCTGTTCCTGAATCCTTGGGCAATTATTTGCTGCAAATTGCAGCCTTGGTTTACAAGAGCATTACCGATCCCAACGCCAAGACCCAGAACGTCACCCAGTGGTGCAAAAAGGAGGATTGCTGGAACAAGGTTCAAGAAGACGTGAAGTTAAAAGTGCCCGAGGCTGTAATCAAGGATTTTTTCATTTCAAAATCCGAGGCCAGAAAGGAAGCGGCCGAGGCTAAGAGCAACAACAAGCTTTTTACGCAAGTCGATGATGCATCAGAGGTGCTGAAATTAGGCGCCGACGAATGGAAGCGACTGCGGGATTTTGCCTTAAGGCACGACCACCTGACCCTTGAGGAAAACAGGGCATTGGGCGTTGCAGTCAAGATCCCCGCGAGAATGCCCAACCCATATCAGCTCAAATTGCTGCTCCTCTTTCGCAAGAGAATGCTGGATTCGGGTTATTCGAGGCTGTAACAAGGTCAGTCATGCAAAATAAATATAAAGTTATAGACCTGTTCGCAGGCGCCGGCGGATTGAGCTTGGGTTTTGAGCAGACAGGGCAGTTTGACATCAAGGCCGCCTTTGAGAAGAATGCCGCCATGCAGGCAACGTACTCGCAAAATTTCCCAAGGGTTAAGGTCTGCGGCGATGTGTGCAAGACAGATTTTGCCGAACTGTCGCAACAATACGGTCCGATTGATCTGGTGATCGGAGGCCCTCCCTGCCAGGGCTTCTCCAATGCCAATCGGCAGCATAACAACATCATCAATAAAAACAACCTGCTGATTAAGCAGTATGTCAGAGCGATCAGAGAGCTGAAGCCCAAGATGTTCGTGCTTGAGAACGTGCGCAATCTGTGCTCTTCCAAGCATTCGTTTTTGATGTCAAAGGAGGATAAGGCTCATATCGAAAGCTGGATTGCATCAGGCTTTAAGGTCAAGACCGGGCAGCTCAGGCTGAAGCTCATTGACGGCTCGATGCAGCCCGGGGAGTTGGGCAAAATCAGATCCGCCGATGAGGCTGAAGCGCTGATGATCGACAAAGCCTTGTTTTCGGAGTTGAGCGGGCTTTACCGGGCAAGGTCCAATCTTGCCAAGTTCTCCGAGAGGATCTTTAAACATAAATCAAACTTGAAGAGGCATCTGACCTGTCTGCAAGAGTCAGGACGGTCAGACGAGGCTGCGGCAAGCTTAATCTTTGCCCTTGATTATGTGTTGAGAATGCTGGATGACGATACCGCGCTGAGCTCCGATGAAGCCCTTGATATTCTCAAGGTGCTGCAAAGACCGCTGATGATTCAAAAAATGCTGTATGACCTTCATGAGCTCTTTGAAAACGAGGTGGCGGTTGAAGACATCGTTGAGGATAACGAAAGCGTGTATGCGGTGCTCAACACCGTCTGCATCTATGATTACTTGCTCTATTCCATGAAAGAATTGGGCTATGCCACCGAAGATCATATTTTGCAGGCGGGCGATTACGGAGTGCCCCAAAGACGCCAGCGCTTTGTCATGTTCGGGATCAGAACAGATCTTGATGTCCCCATCGTGTTCCCCAAGCAGACATGCAATGAAAGCAATTATCTTACCGTGCGCGATGCCATCGGCGACCTGGAAAAATTGGAGGTCTTGACCGATCTGACGAAAGACAGGCAGGGATTGCCGTATCCTGAAGACAGTGCACCCGGCAGTCTGGGCATAAAATTAAGAGACGGCTGCAATAGCGTCAAGAACCACATAACCCCCGACAGCACCGATATTGCCAAGCAGCGTTTCAAAAGCCTTAAGCCCGGGGAGAGTTTCCTTAATTTGAGCGAAGATCTCATCAATATCAATTACTCCAATCCCCAAAATACGCAAAAGACCATATACAGGCGCTTAGATTACGATGAGCCGAGCCCCACGGTGGTCAATGTCAGAAAGAGCATGTGGATCCACCCGTCAGTCGACAGAGCTTTGAGCGTGCGCGAGGCGGCCAGGCTTCAGTCGTTTCCAGACAGTTTTGTGTTTTGCGGCATTAAGGATGCTCAATATCAGCAGGTCGGGAACGCAGTGCCTCCCATGCTGGCATCGGCCATCGCCAAGGCGGTCGCAGATATGTTGGCGGACACGGAAGGCACTGCCCGAGGAGAAACAAATGAGCGTTGAGTTAGTCTATGTTTACAAAAGCCTGAAAAAGGCGCGCGCCTATTTATATTTGAGGGAGAAGGACGCCTTTACCCTGCTGCCTGATCCTCTGCTGGAGGCTTTCGGGGCTCCCAAGTTTTTGATGGTTTTTTCCATCTTCAAGCGCCAATCTCTGCCTAAGGTTGATATCGGGACGTTAAAAGAGGCCTTAAACGAAAAAGGCTACTTTTTGCGCATCGACACCGAGCAAGAGGAGGAGAACCTGCTGAATATCGAGCGCAAAAGACTGGGTCTGCCGCCTTTAGAGCACGATGAGATCAAAGACTTTTTCCATTAGTGGCCGCAAGCTTTTATTAGAAATCTTTACTTAAAGCGGATCTGAAGATTTAATTTAAAAAACAATGAGCCGTCAGGTTCTTTGAATATGGCTGCATATTTGTGTCTGTCGGTGCTTGCCCTTTCCAAATAGGTATTGAAATAGAGGTAATCATCAAAACGATTTTTATCGTAAAAATTATAGGTTAGGATCTCTCCGTCTTTTTTGATGATCAGGTATCCGCCGTTGGCATCATATCTGCCTGACCACGCTGTCGCAGGCATCATGCCGAGCGCGACGGAGGCAAGCAGATGTTTGATTTTGTATTCATAATATGGAGGCGCAGGCGGGCTCATATCGTAGTTTAGAGGATTTTTCTGAGTCAGCCTCTGCGTCAGTTCGGATAATGAGGAAACTCCGCTGTTTAATTGCTCAAGGAGCAATGCTCCGATAATGGCGGGAAGATCTCTGTCCAGCAAAATAAGGTTATTGTTAAATATTTTGTTATCGGGTTTTTCAAAGACCAGTCTGCCGCCTTTGTTTAATATCGCTTTGTATCTTTCTATGACTTTGTTTTTTCTTGGGTTAATCGAATTTATCTCGTCAATTTCTGCATCGGTGAGCACAACTTTCGTTATTTTAAAAATAAAGTTGGTAGATTGGCTTGCATTGAGCAGCGTTGAATCGCCTCCCAATTGAGATTTGATGCTGTAGCCCATTTGCGTATCAGAACTCGTCCTCAGATCTTGCAGCACGATTCTGATGTCCGTCTTGTCAGATGACTTGGCTTTAAGCGTATGGCAGCTGAAGTCCTTTAAGAAAGCTTCTATGTAAGGCAGCGCAAAGGTGCCGTCATTTTGATTGATAAGTCTCAGCAGCGTTTCTGCCTTTTCCAAAAATTCAGATGAAGGGATCGGAGCCGTTTCGGTGCCGTCCGGGGTTTGAATAACGATAGCCTTTTGCACAGGCGTGTAGGTGAAGATGCCCTCTTTTTCCTCTCTTAAAATTTTTACAATCGGATATACCAAATTGCCGATTTTTTTGAGGTTTTGATCGCCCGGGCTGACCTGTTCATCGCCAAGCAGTTTGAGCAGGGCGTAAATTTCGCTCCATTCGCCTTTATTTCCTCTCAAAGAGGCATCTGACAGGTCTAATTTCATTTTCTTTTAATCAAAACCTTAATTTTTCGATGATCTTTTGTGCCGTTGCCTGTATGGCCGGCACCGCCACGGAATTGCCAAATTGTTTGTAAGCTGACGCGTCGGCCACGCCGATTATGAAGCTGTCAGGGAATCCCTGCAAGCGCGCCCACTCGCGCGGGGTCATTCTTCTTATGCCATCCCGGTTGATCTCCCCTTTGATGTTGGTGACGGGAGTGTAGTCTGTAAGGCGGCGGTCGATCACAAGATTGCGTTCTCTGCCCATGCCGCCCACCACGATGGCATTGGCGACCCTGTCGTCGGGGATGATTTCAAAGCCAAAGCCGTTTCCTTTGGCAGCATGCCTCTCCTTGTGAGCCCTGAGGGTGCTCAGATATTGGGTCGACAGATAATATTTTGCCGAAACTTCCTTCTCTTCTTTGATGTCCGCAAAGGTCTTGGCATTGTCCGCAGGGAGCGGATATTCAAAATCGGTTATGTTCAGATCTTTTCTGAATCCGACTATATAAACTCTTTCGCGGTGCTGGGGCACGCCAAAATGCATGGCGTTTACTATTTTAGGATCGGGCACGCAATAATCCAGATCTTCCCTGAGCACGTTTAAGATGGTTTGAATGGTTTTGCCTTTGTCGTGGATGAGCAGGCCCTTTACGTTCTCCAAAAAAATTGCCTTGGGTCTTTTGCGCCTGATTATTTCTGCCACATCAAAAAATAAAGTCCCGCGCGTCTCATTAAAACCAAGCCGCTTTCCTGCCAGGGAGAATGCCTGGCAGGGGAAACCTGCGCACAGGATGTCAAAATTGTCGGGGATATAGGACTTGGTCGTCTCTTTTGTTATGTCGCCAAAAGGAAACTCGCCGTAATTGAGCAAATAAGTTTTGCGCGCCATGGGATCCCATTCTGACGAATAAACGCATTTGCCACCCAAATTTTGCATGGCAATTCTGAATCCGCCGATGCCTGCAAACAGATCGATGAAGGTGAATTTGGGTTTTGAGGCGGGCAAAAACGGGACAGAAAACAATTCGCCGAACAGTTGTTTTTGATCGGGCACAGCCGCATCGGATTGAGGGTTCGTCCCGGTCATCTCTTTTATAAAATGCTCTGCTTTTGTTTTATAGGGAGCCGACCACGGGGTGTTTGAATTATGGGCATAATGAGAGACGACGGCCATGGCCTCATCAAGCCCTGAGGCCTCATCGAGCATGCCGTCTTGACGCAGTGCCTGCGAGTGCATCAATTGTTTTGACCAGTGTTGCATCTTTGCAATAGCCGTGATTTGATTGGAATTCTTTTTGTCGCTCATATAGTTTAGTACTTCGTTCAGGCAAACATCAGGTTTTTTCTTTAAATCCGTTTCCCAAAATCTGAATATCTTCCAGCCTTGCTTGAGCAGTCGGGCATTAACCTCTTTATCGCGTTCGATATTGCGCTCTATTTTGGAGTACCAATACTCACAATTGCTCTTATGGTCTTTCTTTCTTAGTTCCCAATCTCTGCCGTGCCAAAACTCTCCGTCGCAAAATATCGCTATCTTGTAACCTTTGAGGGCAAAATCGGGTTTGCCGAATACGGTCTTGTCATTTTTAAGATACCTTATCCCCGCATTCCAAAGCAGCCTGCCGAAGCTTAGTTCAAGCTTGGTCCCGCAAGCTTTGTTGGCAGCCATGTTTTTATGGCGCTGCTCTTTGGTTAATTTGTCCATCGGGTAATGTCGGGCAGCAAAATCTGTCTTAAAAAGACTTTGTTCAAAACCGCGCCGGCCGTCATCGGGTGCTCCAAGGATTAAAGATAACCT
>CAZYXT010000077.1:0-12317 GCA_964651505.1 uncultured Enterobacterales bacterium | reverse complement strand
TGATGCAGATGGGGCCGCATCCTTCTTATCCTCAGCCGAGGGCACATCAACTTTGCCATCCGGCACATCATCCTTGGCCTGCAAAGCCTCTGCAAGCTTGGGTTTGACAAGGCCCGGGCGCTCCTGGCCGCGGCTTTGGGGCCGCAAATTAAAATGAGGCTCAAAGAGGGAGCCGCTTACGTCCAAAAAGGTGACGCTGTCGCGCCCCGGGGAGGCAAAAGTCGCCCGGCCCTTTACGGTTGCATCTTTAAGATCGGCAGTAAAATTGGCCATGACATCGGCCGATGTGAGGCTGAAAGTCGAGCGCGCTGCGGCTTTGCCTTTTTCAAAGGTTATGGCAAGCTTAAAATTGCCGATGCCGCAGTCTGCGACCTTTAAGGCCTCTTCAAGCTCTTCAAAGGAAAACTGCTGCCCTTTCAAAGGCCCTCCGTTTACCCTGTCCAAGGCAAACTTGGAGATTAAGATCTCATCTGAGCTGAACTCGGCGCTGCCTTCAAGATTGGAAAACAAATTTCTAAGATCGCCGCGTCCTGTCAGGTTGATGCTCGCATTGAGAGTACCCGACAACAGGTGCTCGCTTAAATTGCTGTTAAGCTCGGAGAGGCGAAAATTGTGGGCCCAGCCTAAGATAAAGCTTGGGCTCAGACTGTTCAAAGAGAGGGTGCCTGCAGCATTGATCTTGGATCGAATGAAGGTGAGATTGGGAAGCGAGAGGGTGATGACATCATCATTGATGGTGCCCACGGCCACCATCTTGGAGACATAGAGATCGGAAATCAGCAGGCTATTAAGATCCAGGCTGATAAGGCCCGCCCCGTCGCCTTTGATGAGTCCTTTGTCGATGAGCAAGGAATTGATTCTGATGTCGGCATCGCGCACCGACAAGGGCAAATAGTCAAGGTACGATAAGAGCTGCGTGCCCCTCATGCCTGCCCTGTCTATTTTGATTAAGTAGCGATCCGAGAGGGCCATGGCGATATCGCACAAATTATCCTTAAGCTCAAGCTTGGCAGCATCAAGGTTCAAATCCATGAAGGTCAAAACCTGACGGGATGCATCCAAGGAGGCCCTGACCATAAGATCGCCGCGCTCAAAAAGCCCGTTAAACTCTGCTATAAGATCGCCTTCGGGCTTTTTTTGCAACCGTGCCCTGATATCTTCGATAAGAAGCGAGTGCTTTTCGTTTAAAAGCGATCCTGCCGTGCCCTCAAAGCTTTGCAGGGACACAGTGCGGTTTTGACACTCAAAGCCCTTAAAGCGCCCCGATATGTCGTCAAGCACCAGCTCTCCTAACGCCTCATCGGCGCTTTCCAAATAGACGCGGTTTAAAAAACCTTCATCGGCTTTAAAATCGGGCAGATTCAAGAGGGCATCGTCCTTTAAGATGAGCCCCGAGAGGCTTAGGATTTTAAGGTCAAGCGTGCCGCTTTCTTTATCCCATGCCCCCTGACATGACAAAGTGCCGCCCAAGGCCGAGGCCATCACGTCGTTAAGCCTGACTTTATCCCCTGCATCCTCAAAGCCAAACGAGAGCTCTTTGAAATCAAGCCTGCCAAACCTGCCCTCACCCAAATGCACGCTGCCTTTGGGGATGGAGCAATCGCCATCATCAAGGCTGATGCCGTACAGGCGCATGTTGGCGTTTTGTCCTTTAAGCTCCCCCGTTTCAATGGGGATCCCGTCAATGCGCAGCGCCGCAATGCTGACGGATGCAAAAGGCATCTTAAGAGCAATCTTGTTTAAAAGGTCGGGGGCGGCTCCTTTGAGATCTTTTAAATACAGATCTTCTATTAACAATTCATCGTAAAAAAGAGCCTTGATAAGATTGATCTCAAGATACCCCTCGCCAAGGGCAATGCTGCCTGTCTGCGCGCCTGAGGCCGTCAGGCCCGAGATCTTGATGGTGCCCGGGTAGATGGGGGAAAACTCGACTTTTTCGATGCTCACCTCTCCTTCGATTTTATCCGACAGGTATGAGCATAAGGGATCGTGAATGGTGCGCCCGTTGACCAGCAGCACTATTGCGATCATCACGGTAAGCATGATGCCCAAGATCACCGCGCATATTTTGAAGACGGCCGATGACATGTATGAGCTTTGCTTTTTGCGCCGATAGCGCAGAGCCATGCGTCCTCCTTGCAGATCAGGCGTAGTGGGGGAACCAGCGTTTGACCAGTGCCCCGGCCTGAATTTCATAGTGGTTCAAAAGCTGCTCGGCAGCGGCGCGCGCCTCTTCAATCAAGGCGTGATCGCGGCTGACATCAGCAATTTTAAACAGATTAAAGCCTGCCTGATTATATCCTAGCACGTCCCCGGGACCGCGCAAGATGAGATCTTGCCTTGCGATCTCAAAGCCGTCGCCGGTGCGGCGCATGGCGTCGAGGCGCTCGTAGGACAACAGGCTGTGATCTGTCAGATCATGAACCAAAATGCAAAAAGATTGCGCGCTGCCGCGTCCTACCCGTCCTCGCAGCTGGTGAAGCTGCGCCAGGCCAAAATGCTCGGCTCCCTCGATGATCATGACGGCTGCATTTGGCACATCCACCCCCACCTCCACGATGGTGGTGGCAGCAAGGATTTGGATCTTGCCTTGGGCAAAGCGGTCCATGATCTCCTCTTTTTGGGCATCTTTAAGCTGTCCGTGCAAAAGTCCCACTTCAAAGCCGGGCAGCGCTTCTTTTAAGGATTCGTAACGGGAGATGACCGACAATTCCTCATGCTCGGCGCTTTCGATGTAAGGGCAGATCCAATAAACCTGCACCCCCTCGCGGCATTTGACGGCAAGTCTTTGCATAAGCTCAGGCAGCCTGTCGCTTTTAAGCAGGGTGGTGATGACAGGGGTGCGCCCCGGGGGCAGCTCATCCAACGATGAGACATCAAGATCAGAGTAGAGCGCCAATTGCAAAGTGCGCGGAATGGGGGTGGCCGTCATCACCAGCTGATGAGGCGAGGTGCCTTGAGGGGCCTTGCTCAATAAGGCAATGCGCTGTTTGATGCCAAAGCGGTGCTGCTCGTCGATGACCGCCAGGCACAGGCGTTGGTAGATGACATCCTCTTGAAAGAGGCTGTGGGTGCCTACTGCAAACTGCAAATCCCCGTCTTTGAGCCTCTCCAAGATCTTGCGGCGCTCAGGCTTTTTTAAGCTTCCTGTCAGCAAGGCGATTTTGACCCCGAAGGGGCTTAGGTACTTTAGGGCATTGTTATAGTGCTGCTTTGCCAAAAGCTCGGTGGGAGCCATCAGCACGGCCTGACCGCCTCTTTTGACGGTTTGCAGCACGGCCATGAGCGCCACCAGGGTTTTGCCCGAGCCCACATCGCCCTGCACCAGCCTGAGCATGGGCCTGCCCGATTGCAGATCCGAGACTATTTCAAAGAAGACCCTCGTTTGGGCATGGGTGGGGGCAAAGGGCAGGGATTTTAAAAAGCTTTGCTGCAAGGCCTCATCGCAGGGCACGCACAATGCCGCAGGCTTTTTGTTTTTGTCTTTAAGGCGCATCAAGGATATCTGATAGGCTGCAAGCTCCTCAAAGCAGATGCGCTTAAACTGTCGGCTGCTCTCCAAGGTTGAGGCATTGATCATGCTGTCTTTGGGCGGATGGTGAAGCTGCAAAAAAGCCTCTGCAAGAGTGATCCCAAAGCTGTTAAGCGCGGGGGGCAAAAGCTCGGGCACAGGCTTTTCTTCAAGCATGGCCAGGGCCGTTTTGATGAATTTTCGCAACAGATTTTGCGGAAGCTTGTCGGTGGTGTGATAGACAGGAGTAAGACAAAGCCCGGGCTTTGCCGAGGTTAATTTATTTAAAAATTTAATCTCAGGCTGCAAAAAGCTTTTTTGCCCGTTGTAGTCAAGCTGCATGGAGCCGAAAATCTCAAGGCGCACGCCTGCTGCCAAGGCCCCTGCCATTTTGCGCGTGGCATGAAAAAACACCAAGGTTGCATAAGTGCCGTCCTTATCTTGGACCAAGATCCTAAGAACCGGGGTGCGGGCGTTGGAAAAGCCTTGGTTGGAGACGATTTTGACTTCACAAAGATACGGCCCCCCTGGCACTATGTCTGCAAGCTTTGAGATCACGGTGCGATCTTCGTAGCGAAAAGGCAAAAAGCAGTACAGATCCAAAAAGCTCTTAAGCCCAAGCCTGTGCAGCTTTTTAAGATAGACAGGACCTACCCCCGGGATCTCGTCGGTCGGGGAAGTCAGGAGCGTGTCGCCATCCTCATCGCTCACGGCCTGCTGCTCCTTGCACTGCGTTTTTGTCTGACCCTCAGCATGGTGTAGAGGCACAGGAGCATCAAGACCGATCCTGAGGTTATAAACTGGATCTCCAAAGTCAGCATATGGGCAATGGTGCCGCTTACGAGGGGACCCAACATCGAGCCGTATTGGCCGCACATGGTCATGACCCCAAAGCCCCGTCCGCGAAACTCAGAAGGCGTGGCCAAGGCCAAGGAGGCGTTGAGCCCGGGCATCACGCCCACGATAAACAGGCCCATCATGCCCGAGACTGTCAAAAGCCCCGCGATGGAGGTGACAAAGCCTTGCAGGAAGATGAACAATCCGGCCCCTCCCAAGGCTATGCTCATGGAGAAGAAAAAGCCGCGTCTTTGCCCGAAGGCACCCCACATCGGGGAGGTGATGGCGCCCAAAAAAGGCGGCAGCGAGCAGGCAATGCCCGAGAGCAGCTCGACATCGTTTTGAAAACCGCCTGCAAGCTTGGCCACAAACAAAGGCAGGATGGGCTGAATGGCCACCATCACGGCATTGAAGCACAAGAAAATGCACAAGATCTCGCGCAAATCGCGATTGGAAAAGGACCATTTGATGTCGGCAAAGATGGAGGAGTCGGAGGCTGCCGCCTTGTTGCTCTCATTTTTGTCCGAGGGCATGAGCACGGTGATGCAAAAGGCGATGAACAGCAAAATGCCTGCAATGAAGAAAGAGGATCGCATGCCAAACAGGTGAGAGAGGCTGCCGCCGATGAGGGGGCCGCCGACGGTGCCGATGAGCTGGGCCGATTGCACCATGCCAAGAGACGAGCCCAATTTGTCCTTGGGGACAAAGGAGGAGACCATGGACAAAACGGCAGGCAGGTAGCCGATGGCAAAGCCCTGCAAAATTCTCATCAAAAAAAGCTGCTCTGGGTTTTGCACCAGACCCCCTATGGTATAGGCAATGGTCAAAAGCAGCGCCGAGCGCACCGCCATGGCTTTTTGTCCGTGCTTGTCGGCAAGTTTGCCCCACAGCGGGGCCATGGTGCCGCCTACCAAAAAGCACACCGAGAAGACGGCGGCCGACCACAATTCGATGTTGTGCTCGCTCACCCCCAGATCCAGCAGGTACAGGGGCAAAAAAGGAGTGAGCATGGTATAGCTTGAGGAGGTAAACACCACGCACAAGGAGAAAATATACAGTTTGGTCTTGTAGCCCATGGTTTGCTGCTCTAAATTTTTGCTTCTTACAATAATTGCTTGATGACAATGGAGGCTTTAAAGCGTCTGACCCGGTTGAGCACCAGTTTGACGTTCTCGGGGTACTGCTCGAAATCTTGGAGCATCTCTTCCCCGGTCAGGCGGGTGCAGTGGCGCAGAATATACTGCTTTTCATGCATGAATTTTTCCTGCATGAGCAGCCTGGGATCATGAACCAGCAGCCCGTTCTCCAAGTCTAAACCCCAGGCGCGCGGATTTAAATTGTTGCCTGTGATCAGTGCATAAGTTCTGTCGCAAAAAATGCCTTTGAGATGATAGGTGTTGTTCCCGTCATGCCACAGCTGCACGTTCAAGATCCCCTCTTGAAGGTTTTGGGCATTGGCCTTCAAAAAGTTCTTGAGGTTTTGCTCGTAGATATAGGGCACGGCCCCCACGGCCGAAAATTTTTCGTCTTCGCGAATATAAAAATCGTTGGCCGTTTTGTCGCCCACCACCAAGGTAACCTTAACCTTGCGCTGCAAGGCCGTCTGCAATGTTTCAAGCAAGATCTTGGGGGGATTAAAGTAGGGCGTGCAGATAAAAAGCTCGCTGCGCGCGGCGGCAATGAGCCACAAAATGGTCCGATTTAAGGCATTGGCCTTTTTGCCAAGGCCAACTAAGGGGGTGATCCCCACCTCGCCGCTTTTGAGCTTGCTGTTTTTGAACACATACTGCGTGCGCGTCAGATGGCGGCGCAGCACCTTCTGATCGTCTTTGATTTCCTTGATGCCCTTGACCTTGCCTTGCGAGAAATCCTGCACGGCAAAATTGATGTGAAAGGCCTGATTGGTGTAGAGCACCAGGCAGTCGGCCAGAGCCTTGGATTTGATCTCGTGGTAGCGATCAAGCCGGTATTTGGGGCCGCAGCCCATGTAGACATCGTTGATGCTCGCCCCCGAGTAGAGGACGATGTCGTCAAACACGCAGCCTTTTAAATGCATCACCCCGAAAAGCTCGCGCTTTTTGACAGGCACGCCGTAGATGGCAGGCGGGGTGCCCCGGCATTGCTCTGCCATCTTGTAGTACAAAGCCGCGTTGCCCGCGCTTTTTTTCTTGCCGATAAGACCGCGTTGGGCGCGATGGTAGTCGGCATAGATCATGATGTGCAGCTTGGGATTGCGCTCTTTGGCCTTGTACAAGGCCTCCAAGATCTCCCGGCCCGTCTTGTCATCTTGCAAATACAAGACGGTCATCATGATCCGCTCTTTGGCCTTGTTTATGAGCTCGAGCATCCTTTGGTGCCAGACGGCGGGGCTCTCCAAAATGTCATAGTCTTTGGCAGGCACGCTGATGGCAGGCAGCTGCTGGAGTCTGGTTTGGCAGTAAAGCGAGGTATAGGTGTTCTTTTTAAACCACAGCATGTCCCTTGTCTTCCCTAGAGCGGTGCGCAGGCGCGCGTCAGCCAGTTTAATTCCATTTCCGTGAGAGTTGCGGCCGTTTTGGATATCAAATTATAAACATGAAGATGGAAATTATTAAGCCATTCGCGCTCTTTGGGGGTCAGCAGGCTGCGTTCGATTAATCTTTGGTCAAAAGGCACCGCCGTCAGGGGCACAAAACACAGCATGTGACCAAACAGAGGCTTGCTGCATTCTCTGACCACTGCAAGGTTTTCAAGGCGGATGCCGTATTCTCCTTCTTTGTAGAACCCCGGCTCTATTGAGACGATCATGCCGCTTTCCAAGGGCGTTTGGGTGCCGCGCGAGGAGATGGCCTGCGGGCCTTCGTGCACCGACAAAAGATGTCCCACGCCATGGCCCGTGCCGTGCTGAAAATCAAGGCCGTGCTCCCACAAAGGACGCCTGGCGATGGCATCAAGCTGCCAGCCGCAGGTGCCGCGGGGGAAGATGGTCGAGCTTAAGGCTATGTGGCCCTTGAGCACCAGGGTATAGTTGCGCTTCATCTCCTCGGTAACCCCGGGCCCCACCTGCACGGTGCGGGTGATGTCGGTGGTCCCCTCAAGGTAATGGGCGCCTGAATCGAGCAAATACAGAGGATCCAGGCCCAAGGCGCGCGGCGTGCCTGCCGTCTCGTGATTGTAGTGGCACATGGCGGCATTGGGGCCCAAAGCCGAGATGGATGAAAAGCTTTGCTCCAAAAAGTTGCCCTCCACCTTGCGCAAATTGACCGCTTTGCAAGAGAGGGTTTCTTCTGTAATGTCCTGCAGGCGCTTTTTGAAGGTTAAAGCATCGCAAGGCTCGTCAAGCCCGGTCAGATCGTCAAGCCAGGCCAAAAAGCGGCATTGGGCGATGCCGTCTTTGATGTGGGCTTTTATCTCGTTTTCAATTTCGATGTCGTTTTTGACGGCCTTTGGGATGGCGCACAGGCTCAGCCCCTCGATGACCTCGGCCCCTCCGTCTTTTAGGATCTTGAGGGTGCGCGCATTGATCTCCTTGGGATCAAGATACACCGTGCTTTTGGAGGTGCACAGTCTGTCCAAGACTTCATCAAAGCGCTGTTCGGGGAAGATGTCCACGTGGCCGCAGTGGTTTTCAAGCTCGGACTCGACGCTCTCGTCTTTTAAGTGATCGCGCCCCACATACCACTCCAAAGCTTCGTTGGCATAGGCGACCATGCGGCAGTTGACCACGGGCAGCCCCTTGCGATCAGAGCCTCTGATGTTAAGCAGCCAGCAGACGGTCTCAGGCGAGCCGATGATGGTGGCATCTGCCCCAATCTCCCGCATCTTTTGGCACAACAGCCTGCGCTTTTGCAAAGACGGGCAGCCTGTGTATTCGTCATCGTAGAGCCAAGCCTCAGAGCAGGGCTTGGGCGGGCGCTCTTCCCAAATTTCATCAACCAAGCTGCCGTCAAGCTCCATAAGCTTTATGCTGCGCGTCTCCAAGGCCTCTTTGAGCTTCAAATAATATGAGTAGGAGACGCACGACAAGTCCAAGGCTGCCGTGCTGTTTTTGGGCAAAATGGCGCACAAATACTCGGCCACGCCCAGATCTTTTATGTTAAAGATGTCAAAGTGCGCAGGAACCTGCTCTTTGGCCTGCACCGTATAGCGCCCGTCCACGAACAGGGCCTGTCTTTGCGTGGCATGAAGCTCTGGATCTTCTTTGAGCAAAAAAGGCTTTGCGGCGCTTAAAGGGGCCTCAAGCTTAAGATTGGGATCGACAATGCAGATAAAGCCTGCCGAGCCCGTGAAGCCTGACACAAAGGCAATGCGCTCGCAGTCGGGGGTAAGCTCGCATGACAGATAATCGTCATCGTGGGGAATGATCAGGGCATCGGCTCCTTTGGCGCGCATGACCTCATGCAAGTCTTCGAGGATGCCGGCGCAGCGCCGGTGCTTGTCAAAGCTCAGTTTATTGTCAGTCATAAAACCTCACTAACGGCAGGGGATCTTAACAGACCCTGATGCTTCCTGCATCGATGCCGCGCAATGGCGGCAAAGTAGCTTATAATCTTGCCAAAAACGATTGCCAATGTATCAAAAATGATCATAAATAAACCGATTTGAGGAAAAGATGAGTCAAAGCTATTTTAACCCTTTATTGAAGATCTCGGGCCTGCCCTTATTCGGGGCCGTCAAATGCGAGCATATCGGCCCTGCCGTTGATCAAGCCTTGGAGCATTGCTGCAAAACCATCAAAACCGTCTGCGATGAGCACAAAGATGATCCGACCTGGGATAATGTGTTGGCTCCCATCGAGGAGGCATCCGATCAATTCTCCAAGATCTGGTCTGTGGTCTCGCACCTTAACATGGTGGTCAATACGCCAAAACTTCGTGCAGCCCATGATGCCTGCCTGCCCAAGATCACCGAGTACCAGACCTTTGTCGGCCAATACAAGCCCTTCTACGAGGTTTTGGTCAAGATTAAAGAGAGCGACTCATTCAGGCTTTTGACCAAGGCTCAGCGCAAGTCGATTGAAAACTCCATCCGCGACTTCAAATTAAGCGGCATCTCCCTGCCTGAGGAACAGCAAAAGCGCTTTACGCAAATTAAGACCCGTCTTTCCCAATTGCAGTCTGATTTTGCCAACCATGTGCTCGATGCCACCCGCTCTTACATCAAGCACGTTGAAAATAAAGATGATTTAAAAGGCCTCCCTCATGGTGCTCTGCGCCTTTTTAAAGAGCAGGCCAAAATGCGCAATCTTGACGGGTACGTCATAACCTTGGACATCCCCTGCTATCTGCCTGCTCTGACCTATTTGGACAACCGCGCTATGCGCGAGGAGCTTTACAAGGCCTACAACACCAGGGCCTCGGAGATAGGCCCCGATGCAGGCAAATTTGACAATGCAGCCTTGATGGAGGAGATCTTATCTTTGCGTCACGAGGAGGCAAAGCTTTTGGGCTTTGAAAGCTTTGCTCATCTGTCGCTTGCAACCAAGATGGCCTCAAGCCCGAAGGAAGTGACGGGATTTTTGCGCGATCTGGCCGTCAAATCCAAAGCGCAGGGGCAAAGGGAGCTTGATGCTTTGCAGGAGTTTGCCAATGCAAAAGGCTTTGAGGGCAAGCTTGAGCCTTGGGATGTGAGCTATTATGCCGAAAAACTGCGTCAGGAGCGTTTTTCCTATGATGCCGAAGCGTTGCGCCCTTACTTTCCTGCCGACAAGGTTTTAAATGGGATTTTTGAGTGTGCAAGACGCCTTTACGACATCGATTTTCGCCCCCGCTACGGCGTGGATGTCTGGCACAAGGATGTTTTGTGCTTTGATGTTTGCGATCGCTTCGGCTCGCACATCGGCACTTTCTTTACCGATCTGTATGCGCGCGAGGGCAAACAGGGCGGGGCGTGGATGGACGAGTGCCAATGCCGCCGTTACCGCAGCGACGGGGCCTTGCAGCTGCCTGTAGCCTACATAGTCTGCAACTTTACCCCTCCCGTGGGCGACAAGCCCTCGCAGCTGTCCCACGACGAAGCGGTCACCTTGTTCCATGAGTTCGGCCATGCCTTAAATCAGCTTTTGACCCGCATCGACATTGCCGATGTTTCGGGCATCAGCGGCGTGCCGTGGGATGCGGTGGAGCTGCCAAGCCAGTTTAACGAAAACTTTGCCTGGCAGGAGGAGGTGTTGAACTTTCTCTCATCCAAGACAGGCACCGGCGAGCCTCTGCCCAAGGACAAGCTTGAGGCTTTGATTGCCTCCAAAAACTTCCAGTCGGCAATGGCCATGCTGCGCCAGCTTGAGTTTGCCCTCTTTGACTTTAGGATCCATCTTGAATATGACCCAAAAAAGGGCGGGCGCATTTACGAGATTTTAAAGGAAGTCAAGGACGAGGTGGCGGTGGCGCCCCAGTTTGCCGATGCGCGTTTCCCCAATGTTTTCACCCACATTTTCTCAGGCGGCTATGCGGCAGGCTATTACAGCTACAAGTACGCAGAGGTGCTCGCGGCCGATGCCTTTGAGCGCTTTGAAGAAGAAGGGGTGCTCAATCCCAAGGTCGGCGCCCAATTTCGCGATCTGATCTTGGCCTCGGGAGGCTCAGAAGATCCCATGGCCTCCTTTGCAGCTTTCAGAGGCCGCAAGCCAAAGGTTGATGCGCTGCTCAGGCAAAACGGCATCAGCTCAGGACAACCGGCTTAAAAAGCTATAACAGGCGCCAAAAAAGAGACGCCATTTTTATTATTCAAGAGCTCTCACAGGGGCTCTTAGCCGGGCTCGGTACATGTCTTTGGCCTTATTGTTTGCTTTTTAAGGTGATTAAGGTTATTTCGGGCGGCACCAGGAAGCGGCAGGAGAAGCCTGACCAGATGCCGGTGCCGTTGCTCACATAGACCTTTGATCCTTCATAATCGTACAGGCCCGAAACAAAGCCGCCGTTGTAATGGGCGATGATTGGTTGGGCAAACAGCATGGTCCCCCCGTGGGTGTGGCCTGCGAGGGTCAAGTCTGCTTTTAAATCCTTGACCCCGTCATAAGGCTCGTGGGAGAGCAAGATCTTGGCATTATCGCCTGTGCCTGCCATGGCATCCTTTGCAGATGACTTGGGTCCGCGCCTGTCGTTGATCCCCCCTATGGTCAGGACAGCCCCGTCCTTTTTGAGATCAACATGCTCGTTTTGCAAGAATCTTACGCCCAAGGTTTCCCAATAGGAGATCCAGGAGGTTGCGCCCGAGTAATACTCGTGATTGCCGGTTACGGCCAGCACCCCGTAACGGGCCTTGAGATCTTCAAATGAGACGAATTCTGAGGCCATCTCGTTTACTTTGCCGTCCACCAAGTCTCCTGTGAGGACAATCAGATCGGCATCAAGCTCTTTTGTTCTTTGCACTACTTTTGACAGCCAATCGCCCTTGTTGATGGGCCCTGCGTGCAAATCGGTAAGCTGCACGATCTTAAAGCCGTCAAAGGCAGGATCGAGCTTGTCCAAGGTTACCTCAACCTCTTTGACATTGGGCAGCAGGGTTTGCGAGAAACTGCCGTACAGGCCCATGATCCAGGCAAAAAGGAAGATGGCAAGGCTGCTGCCCTTATGGGGCAGACGAATTTTTTGTTTGCAAACCTTTCTTGCTACCAAGGCTGCAAGAAAGATGAGATCGTTTATGATGCACAAAACGGCTGCAATCAGCACCGCCCCGTGCAATCCTTCAAGCAAGATGAGGAACATGGGGGGCAGATTGGGATTAAGCCAAGTCCCAAAATGACCGTAGACTTGGTATTTGGCCGCGCAGGCCTGAATAAACAGCGCCGCCAAAAGTTTGAACGGCACTTTAAAAGGCAGCCGCGCTGCCAGGGAAATGGCTGCATACAGCCCGAGTATCAAAGAAGGGATGGCAAGCATAGTCTATTGGCAGATGATAAGAAAATAAGCATGGAAATTCCACGATGATTATACGATACAGCTTAAATTTCCATACAATCGCTAAACCATAATAAAAGATCCGGAAAAAA
>CAZYXT010000076.1:0-12601 GCA_964651505.1 uncultured Enterobacterales bacterium | reverse complement strand
AAGGGATAAAAACAGTTCGTCTTCGCCGCTGCGCGAGATCGTGATCTTAGAAGAGCTGTCTTTAACTGAAGATCAGCTTGATAAGCTTAAAGGCAGATGTTCCTAAAGATAAGAGCAGCCATCTAATAAGATTTGCTGCCAAAATCTCAGGAAAAGCTGCGGTGTAACGCTCAATCACGTTAGAATCGTAAGGAGGATACAGTGTCCGGCCCCACTGATTTGACTATGTAAATTGGGAGCAAAAAGGCGGGCTTTTTGAGGGGGCAGATCAAGGCCTGCGATAATTAAGGATGGGAAAAATAGGATCAGATCATCAAAAAATGGGGAACAAGATCGAGGTCTTCTCGCCTCAGATCAGGGTAGGATGGGTTTTAGGGCACTCATTCATTGATCTGGGATCGCTTTTTTCATCAGTAAGTTTTTGCATCAGCGCGTCGGCAAAGGCGGTTTTAGCCTCGCAATTGGGGAAACCAAGGCTGAAAGCTCTTGGGTCGCTATCTTTGATGGTCAGGTAACCTGCCTGATATAACATGGCATTGAAGGCTGAATCATGGTTTGCAATTTTTTCGATGTCAAGCGAAGCGGTGAGCTGTCTTTGGCTGAGTGTCGTTTCATAATCAGATGCTGAATATCGGCATAGCTTGTTTGCCGGGCCGCCTGCTTTGATGAACCTGTCCAAAGCATGAAACAGCAAAGAGGATGAAAAACCGGCCGTCGTCTGCCAATAGGGCAAAAACCCGTTTTGAGGGCATTTGAAGAAACGCAATAAGGATCTAGGATTGTAAACTCTGATTTTGGCTTCGCTCTCAAAGGAGTAACCGCCATAATGGGACCAAAGCTTTTTTAAGACCTTCTCTTCATCCCATCCCGGGTTTAGGTATTTTTCCTTGAGGATTTGGGCTGCACGGGCGATGCAGGGCTTAAAGCAGGTTTCAAGCTCCTCTTGCGTAATGCCCGCGATGGCTCCATAGGCAGGATCAAAGGTGAGATCTTCAAAATGATTGGGCCCGAAGAACGAGTTTAAGGCAGCAAATTCGGTAATGCCGGTTACAAAGGCAAAGCGAAATTTCATGCTGTACTTTTTTAAGGTGGCAAAAAAGCAAGTCATGATCTCGCGCCGATACTCAAATTCTTCAAGATCATTTAAAGCATGGATCAACGGGGCATCATAGTCGTCCATGAGCAAGACGATGCTCCTGTCATCGCATTGGTCCAATGCATCCTCAAAATCACAGACCCAATCCTCGCCATCTCCCCATAAGATCCCATACTGCGCAAATGCTTTTGCCAAAACTGCGCCAAAGCTTCTTTCAAAGGGCAGGGCTGAACCTGCGCAGGAGGCAGTGTCAAGATAAAGGACCTTATAGGAGCCCTCATCAACCCACGGCTCGTTTATTTCAAGCTTAAGGCCTGCAAAGTTTTTCTTGCCGTGCAAGAAGAGCTCTTTGAAGGCTGAAAGCAAGGCAGATTTGCCAAAGCCCGAGGGGCGGGATAAGAAGAATGCTCCTCGCTGACTTGCCAATTGCGCCACCATGTCGGTTTTGTCGGCATAGACCTGCTTGCCTAAGATCAGATCGGAAAACTCCATGGACGTGCCTGCCGTTATTTTTTAAAGAAAGTCCCCGCCCTAAAACCTGCTTTCGGCGGCATTGTACAAAAGCAAGATCCCCGAAAGGGCCGCCACGCTGCAAAAGATGTATTTGACTGCCTTGGTGCTCAATTTATCCAAAAGACAGGCCCCCAGCAGACTGCCCAAAAAACACGCCGTTAGCAGCACCGGCAACCACTGATAGTAAATGCCGCCGATGGAGCCTGCCACGATGGCGCCTGCCAAATTCCAATAGGCCGCCACAAAGACCATGGAGTAGGAGATGGCTTCTTTTAAGGAGATCTTCAAAAACTGCGTCATGGCCAAGGTGGCAAAAAGCCCCGCCCCCGAGGACAGGCCGCCCGAGAAGAAGGCTGCCAAAGACAGGGCAATGCAGCCTTTTATATAGTCAGAGCGTTTAAGATCGGTTTTTGTGCTCGCAGCCGACAGCTTTTTGTTAAACAGGCTGTAAATTGCCATCAGCAAGGTGATGATGCCAAGAATGGTTTGGGCCTTGTGCTCGTCAATCAGGCTGATGCAATAGGTGCCTGCGATCACGCAGGGGGTGCCGCAGAAAATGAAGATGGCGCTGATGTTTTTTCTTAGCATATGCTGCCTGCGTCCCTTGTACAAAGCCGCAGCCCCCAGCATCAGCATGCTCACTTTATGGGTGCCCAAGGCGGTGATGAAGGGCAGACCCAAAAGCACCAACAGGGGGAAGTTGACAAAACCTGCTCCCCCGCCGCTGACCGAGGCCATCAGGGATGCAAAAAAAGCTGCTGCAAATAAGATAAGCTGTGTTGCAAGTTCGCTTAAGTCCATAGCATTAAGATAAAGCACAAACCGTTAAACTAAAGTATAATGCTTTACACCAAGATTTTTTAAAAATTAGATCTTTGAGGGGTCGGGCCCGTCAAAGAGGGACTTTGGAGGATTTATGGACGAGCAGCCGCAGATTTTAATCGACACCGATATGGGGGTTGATGACGCCTATGCTTTGGCGTTGGCCTCGCGTTTTGTCAAAATCAGAAGCATTTGCACCACTTATGGCAATGTCAGCGTCGATCAGGCTATCAAAAATGCCAAGCTTTTCACCAAACTTTACGGCATTGACGCACCCATCTATCGCGGCAGCGCAGGCCCCTTGTTCAAAAAGCATCAAGATGCCAAAGCCATTCACGGCAATGACGGCCTGGGCGATGTCTTTGAGAACAACGAGAATACCGATACGGCCGGGCGCGATTATGACTTTTATCTGCACCTGCCCGAAGGCAAGCATCAATTCAATTTGTTCACCTTGGGACCCCTGACCAATCTTGCCTTGGCCATTGACGATAATCGCAAGGCCCTCGAGCCCATCGACACCGTCTACATCATGGGCGGAGCCTTCGGCACCTACGGTCACCGCGGCAATGTCACGCCGCAGGCCGAGTTTAACTTCTACTCAGATCCCGAGGCCGTCAAGGTTGTTTTGGAGTCGCCTTTGCGCCTGACCATCATTCCTTTGGATGTGACCGAAGAGGTCTTGCTGTCCCTTGACGATATCAAGGGCCTTAAGAACGAGCTTTTGGAGAAGATCAGCGGCAAGTATTTTGAGGCCAACCTCTCCGAGGACAAGCTTGCAGGCATGGCCGTGCACGATGCCCTGACCGTTGCCTGTGCCCTGCATCCTGATTATTTTGAGCTGGTCCCCGCCAAGGTTTCCATCGAGACTGAGGGCGAGAACATTGGCAAGACCACGTACAAGTACGATCCCAGATCCAAGACCAAGATCGCCTTAAAAGGCAAGATCCCCGAGATCAAAGCCTTTTTGAAGGCCTCCTTGCAGCGTTAACGGCACTGTGGCCTCGGGCTTGGTTGTGCTGGGCATTGACCCCGGCTCGCGCACCACGGGTTACGGGGTGCTTCTAAGCTCGGGGTCGTCCCTGGCCTATCTTGGGTCAGGCTGCATCAAGGCAGGACGCGGCGACTTGCCGCAAAGGCTCAATACCATTTACACGGCGGTGGGCGCCCTCATCGGGCAGTTCAAGCCTGCCGTGATGGCCATAGAGCAGACCTTTTTGGCCAAAAACGTGCAGACCACGGTGAAACTGGCCGAAGCACGCTCGGCGGCCATTGTGGCGGCGGCTCAGGAGGAGCTGCCGGTATACGAATACACCCCCATGCAGATCAAACAATCGGTGGTAGGCTACGGCAGCGCCGAAAAGACGCAGGTCCAATACATGGTGGCCAAGATCCTAAAATTGAGCGGCTCGCCTCAGGCAGATGCCGCCGATGCCCTAGCCTGCGCCATTTGCCACAGCTACACGGCAGGCGCCACCGCCCGCTTGGGCTTGAAGATTGCCTCCTCGGTGCATGGGCGCTGGCGATAAGGGGAAAACATGTTAGGCAGCATTCGCGGCACCGTCATCCTCACCGAAGGTCTTACCGCCACCATCGAAGCAGGCGGCATCGGCTATGAAGTGGAATTGTCCTCGCAGGCTTTTGCCTCGATAAAAGAGGGGGAAGAGTGCTTTTTGTATCTGCATCAGCTGGTGCGCGAGGATGCCCATCTTTTGTGCGGCTTTAAAGACACAGACGAGCGGCGTCTGTTCCGCCTTCTCATCAAGGTCTCGGGCATAGGTTACAAAACCGCCCTGGCCGTGCTCTCCACCTTGTCGCCTGCCGATTTCAAAGAGGCCGTGCAGCATGACAGGCCCAATCTTTTGATGAAGGTGCCGGGCATCGGGCGCAAAAGCGCCGAGCGCCTGATAGTGGAGTTAAAAGATCGCTTAAAGCTGTTGGATTTTGAAGCAGAAGGGGCGGCAGTGCCGCAAACGAGCGGCATTTCATTGGCCCCGTCTGCCAAGGAAGATGCCATCAATGCCTTAATCGGTCTTGGCTACAAGGAAGCAATGGCAGAGGAGCTGGTCAAGTCCGTTTATGAGGACGGCATGGAGGCCAAAACCATCATCGTGCAGGCCTTAGCCCTGATCTCAAAGCGCAAGAGCGGCAAATAAAGAGGATAAAAAGTGGCAAAAAACCCCGAAGCGGCCATCGTGGCAGACAGCATCACCGCAGATCTCAGCCCGGTCAGGCCGCAAAAGACCCTCGATGAGATTAAAGGAGAGCAGGGCATAGGGGCGCAGGCTGCCGAAGATCGCGCCCTGCGCCCCAAGCGCCTGTGCGACTACATAGGCCAAGAAGACGTCAAAAACCAGCTTGAGATTGCCTTAACCGCCGCCAAAAAACGCGGCGAGGCCTTGGATCATGTCCTGATCTTCGGCCCCCCGGGCTTGGGCAAGACCACCTTGTCAAACATCATTGCCAACGAGCTTGGGGTCTCAATCTCCCAAACCTCTGGGCCTGCCTTGGAGAAAAAAGGCGATGCGGCGGCACTTTTGACCAATCTGCAGCCGCGCGATGTCATTTTTATCGACGAGATCCACAGGCTCTCGCCCGTCATCGAAGAGTTCATGTATCCTGCCATGGAAGACTATCAGGTCGATATCATGACAGGCGAAGGCCCGTCGGCGCGCTCCATCAAAATAGCTCTTTCCCCCTTTACCCTTATAGGGGCCACCACCCGCGCAGGCACCCTGACATCGCCCTTGCGCGCCCGCTTCGGCATCATCTTGCAGCTGCAGTTTTACACTCCCCAAGAGCTGTACCTTATCATCAGGGCGTCGGCCTCAAAGCTTTGCATCGAGATCTCAGAGGAGGGGGCCATGGAGATTGCAAGCCGCTCGCGCGGCACCCCGCGCATTGCCAACCGCCTGTTAAAAAGGGTGCGCGACTTTGCGCAGGTCAAAGGCTCGGGCATAATTGATCTTAAGGCCGCGCGCGATGCTTTGGCCCTGCACAAAATAGACGAGGACGGTTTTGACGATTTTGATCGCAACTATCTTAAAACCATGATTTACGATTTTAACGGAGGGCCGGTGGGCGTGGAGAGCCTGGCCGCCTCCCTGGGGTACGAGCGCGATACCCTCGAGAACGTGGTGGAGCCTTATCTTATTCAGCAGGGCTTTGTGCAGCGCACCCGCACCGGGCGGCTGGCCTCACGCAAGGCTTATGACAAGTTTAATTTACAGAGGCAGTGACATGGAACGCACCTTTTTGATCAATGCAAGGGTCTACTATGAAGACACCGACGCAGGCGGCATCGTCTATCATGCCAATTACCTGAAGTTTTGCGAAAGGGCCCGCACCGAATGGTTAAGATCTTTGGGCTTTGAGCAGCAGGGCATGCTGCAAGAGGGCCGCGGCTTTGTCCTGTCAAAGCTTGAGGCCTCCTACAAAAAGCCTGCGCGGCTTGATGATCTTTTGACCATAAGCTGCGTGCCTCTCAAACTAAGACGGGTGGCGGTATCCTTTGAGCAAAAGATCAACAATGAAAAAGGGGAACTTTTATTTGTCATGCAATGTCAAATTGCCTTTGTCGATGTTAAAAACTCAAGTTTGCAGCCTTTGCCTGCCAAGTTTATGGAGGCATTGAAACTTGGGTATCCTGACGCAGGTTTTTGGGGAGGTGCGGCATGAACACTCAATTGTCCTTTACCCATTTGATTTTGAATGCCTCATTGCTGGTGCAGCTGGTGATGGGCTTTTTGCTGTTGCTCTCGGTGCTCTCGTGGACCATCATCTTTCAGCGCTCGCGCTTGTACAAGCAAGGCCGCAACGAGGCTGATGATTTTGAAGACAAGTTTTGGTCGGGCATCGATCTTAACAATCTGTACCAAGACTGCATCAAGCGCCAAGACAGTCTGCAGGGGCTTGAGCTGATCTACACGGCAGGCTTTAAGGAGTTCGTGCGCCTGGTCAACTCAGGTCCTGCCGATCAGGAAGTGGTGATGGACGGCACTTACCGTCAGATGAAGGTGGCCTGCTCGCGCGAAATCGAGTCCTTGGAGACCCATCTGCCCACTTTGGCCACCATTGGCTCCATCTCCCCTTACATCGGCCTGTTCGGCACGGTTTGGGGCATCATGCATGCCTTCATCTCATTGGCGGCCGTGCAAAACGCCACTTTGGCCATGGTGGCCCCGCCCATTGCCGAGGCTTTGATCGCAACGGCCATGGGCCTTTTTGCCGCCATTCCCGCCGTCATGTTCTACAACCGCTTTGCCAACAATCTTGAGGCCTTTGAAAATCGCTATTTGAACTTCATGGATGAGTTTGCCACCATCTTAAACAGGCGCTTGGTCACCATCCGCGCCCTGCCGCAAACTTATCAGCAGCAGCCGCAGCGTCAGGCCCCCGCCAAAGAGCGCGCTCAGGCTCAGGCCGGCCCCCAAAATTACTCAGAGCCAAATCGCACCGTGCCCATCGGCGGCACCGTGCCTCCGCGCACGGCATCGGACAAGCGCAACGAGGCCCATGCAAGGCTGCCTGAGGCAAACGGGCGCGAAGTAATGGCCGCAAGAGAGAGGATCTTCGGCAAGGACGCCCCCTCAGAGCAGGGCAGGGCGCAGTCTTCCGGGCCGCGTCCTGCTCCCAAGGCCCCCGCCCAAGCTTCGCCCAAGCCCTTGGAGCGGCCGCAATATGCCCAAGGTGCGGTCAAAAACATCGGGGCAGCAGATCAGGCTTCATCGCAGCAAACAGGCGACGGGCCCTTGTACAAATACGGACCCGATCCCAATCGTCTGAGGCCTCAGCCCAAGGAGAGCGGCGAGGTTCGCTACAAAATCGGTCTGACCCCCGAGCAGTCCGAAGCGGTGGCCAAGGCCAAAGCGCGCCTTGAGTCCGAGCCTGTTGTCTATAAAGTGGGTCCCACCCCTGAGCAGCTTGAGCAGCAGGCCCTAAATCAAAGCCGCAGCGTGCGCTATGTCACCCCCGGGGTGCAGCGCCCCTCCGAGCAAGAGCCGAGGGGGTCGTAGATGCCCGTGCGTGCCAGGCGCAAAAGCCGCACCGTAGCCGAGATCAATGTGGTGCCCTACATTGACGTGATGCTGGTGCTGTTGGTGATCTTCATCGCCACCGCCCCCGTCATCATGCAGGGGGTGACGGTCGATCTGCCTAAGGCCGATGCCGAGGCCATGAACGAAGATCAGCGCACTCCCGTCATCGCCACGGTGGACATGGTCGGCCAATACTACGTGGAGGCCGACTCGCACACTTTGAAGGTTGACGATTTGAACGCCCTGACGGCCGTGGTATCCGAGCAATTGCGCAAAGATCCAACCAGGCCCGTGGTGGTGCAGGGGGATGCCAAGGTGCCCTATGATGCGATCATCAGGCTGATGAATGCCTTAAAGCAAGGCGGAGTCGAGCAGGTGGGCTTGGTCACCGAGCCCTTGGAGCGGCAGTGAAGCCTTCAACCGCCGCAGCCTTCATCCTCGCCTTGCTGTTGCACGGCGCCATCATTGCCATTTTGGCCGTCAACGTCTCTTTGGACAAGCCGCGCCGCCCGAGGGACTCAGGCCAAAGCATAATGCACGCGGTGATGGTAAGTCCCCCGCAAAAAGGCGTTGCCAACCCCAAGCCCCAAGAGCAGACTGCCACCGATAATCAAAAGCTTGAAGAACTCAAGGCCGCCGAGCAAAAGAGGCTTGAGGCCAAGCGCGAGCTTGAGCGGCAGGTGCAGGCCCAGCGCGAGGAAGAGGCAAAAAGGGCCCTTGCCTTGAAGAAAAAGCAAGAAGAAGAGGCCAAGGCCAAGGCCCAAGAGGAGGCGCGCAAAAAGGCTGAGGAAGAAGCCCGCAAACAGGCAGAAGCGCAGGCCAAAGCCCTGGCCGAAGAGCAAAGGCGCAAGGCAGAAGAAGAAAAGAGAAAAGCTGAGGAGGCCAAAAAGAAGGCTCAAGAGGAGGCAAGGAAAAAAGCCGAGGAAGAGGCAAGACGCAAGGCTCAAGAGCAGGAGGAAGCTTTGCTTAGGAGCCAACAACAGCAGGCACAGGCGCGAGCCGATTCTTTGGAAGAGCAGCTTTTGGGAACCGCCGACGGCACAGGCTCCGCCGCCTCGACAGGCTCGGGCATTGCCGCCGAGTACGGCAGCCGCGTGCAGATGCTCATCGAGCAGAATTGGCGCATTGAACCGTCTATGAACGGCAAGCGCGTCGTGGTAACCTTAAACGTAGATCCTCAAGGCATGATATCAGGCGAGCGGTGTCAAGGAGACAGCGAGGTTTGTGCAGGCGCCCTGGCCACATTGAGGCTCATCGGCATGCTGCCCAGGCCCCCTGCGCAATGCCCTGATTGTAACAGCATAGTCATTACCATGACTCCCAAGATTTGACAGTAAACGGAACGAAAACCATGCAGGCGATTAAATTTTTAATGGCGGCAGCGCTCCTCCTGTTGATGACAGGTCCGAGTTTGGCCGCTTTGCAAATTGAAATAACAGGCGGCATCAACGAGGGCAGGCGCATCGCCGTCCTGCCTTTCAGCCAGCCTGACAACCTCGGGGTGGATGTGGCCGCGGTGGTGAGCGCAGATCTGATGCGCTCAGGCAAGTTTTCCCCCGTGCCCGCATCTGCCATTCCTCAAAATGCTTTAGTGCAAGGGCAACTTGATGTCGCCGCCCTCTCAGCCACTGGCGCCGAGGCGGCGATAACAGGGCAGGTATACACCGACGGCGACAATTATCAGGTGGAGTTTCAGCTTATTGCCCTTGGCAATCGCGCAGGCGAAGTTATGGCCCATTACCGGGGGCCTTCGTCGCGCTTTACCCTGCGCCAGGCAGCCCATCGCGTCTCAGACCGGGTTTACAAGAATCTGACGGGTCAGGAGGGGGCCTTTAGGACGCGCATTGCCTATATTGTCTACAAGCATGGGGATAATTTTCCCTATCAGCTCATGACTGCCGATTACGACGGCTACAACGAGACCCCCGTTCTGCGCTCCACGCAGCCCATCATGACCCCCTCGTGGTCGCCTGACGGCACGCGTCTGGCGTACGTGTCCTTTGAAGGGCGCGCCCCTGCCATTTTCGTGCAAGACATCTACACCAAAAAAAGGACCAAGCTTGCCTCCTACCCGGGGCTCAACAGCTCGCCCTCATGGTCGCCCGACGGCACCAAGATAGCCATGACCCTCTCGTATCAGGGCGGCAATCCTGACATCTATTACTATGATCTGGAGCAAAGGCAGCTGGTGCGGGTGACCGACAATCCTGCCATCGACACCGAGCCTACCTGGTCCTCAGACTCCAAGAGCCTGTACTTTACCTCAGAGCGCGGCGGCAGGGCACAGATTTACCGCTTTGACTTTGACACCAATCAGAGCACCCGCGTCACTTATCAGGGCAACATGAATTTGTCTGCCAAGGCCATCCCGGGGTCAAATTCCATCATCGTCATCACCCAGCAAAACGGTTACAGGGTCGCCAGGGTCGATGCCGACGGCAGCACCTATATGCTCACCACATCCGAGCTTGACGAAAGCCCCAGTGTTGCCCCCAACGGCAGTATGGTAATATATTCGACAGTGTATCAGGGACGCAAAGGCCTGGCCTTGGTATCATCGGACGGACGCTTCAAGGCCAATCTGCCTTCGACCTCAGGCGAGGTCAGCGCGCCGTGCTGGGGTCCGATTGTCGAGAAGTAGGTTTTGTTAAGGAGACGTCAAGCAAGGCTTGACGATAATTGTTATGAAGAAATTGTCATTATCTGCATTATTACTGTCTTGCGTCCTGGCTCTTGGCGGCTGTTCCTCAAGCACCAATCCTCAAGGCGAACCGGGGTATTTGTCCGAGGATGCCTCAGTCGGATCTTACGGCATGGGAGCCGATGCTCCTGTTGCTTTGGCCGACGACGGGGCTTTGCTCATAGGCGATCCTTATGCCGAGGCCCAAGCTGCCCAATACCCCGCTGGCCCTCAGGTCTTAAGGGAGAACAACACCATTTACTTTACGTATGACTCCGAGCAGATCCAAGATCAATATGTCTCGGTCATGCAGGCTCACGCCCAATACCTGCGCGACAATCCCGACTCGCGCATCATCATCGAAGGCCATACCGACGAGCGCGGCACCCCCGAATACAACATTGCCTTAGGCGAAAGAAGAGCCCGCTCGGTTGCCCGCTACATGCAAAACCTTGGCGTGGATGTCATTCAGCTTTCGATCGTAAGCTATGGCGAGGAGAAGCCTGCGGTGCCCGGTCACAACGAGGCTGCCTGGTCCAAAAATCGCCGGGCGGTGATCAACTACTAAATAAATCAGTCTTTAAAAACGGCAGATTTGATCTGCCGTTTACATAAGAGGAAGAAGCCGTGAAAATGTCTCTTTCGGCCATGGCTTTGGCCTGTGCCGTCCCCTTAATCTCTTTGCCCGTTTTGGCCGATGAGGCCTCCTTGCAAAAACAAATCGATGCCCAGCAGCGCACCATGCTCGACATGCAAAACCGCATCACTGCCCTGACCACCGAGGTCAATACCCTGCGCGGCGATTTGGAGCAATTGCGCTATGAGATAGCCCGCATGGGCTCGCCCTCGCCAACGACGGCGCCTGCCGCTCCTGCACCGGCACCCGCGCCTGCCCCGGCTTTGAATGCCAATCCTGCCGCGGCGCCTGCGCCTGCCCCTGTTGTCCCGGCACCGGCCGCTCCCGGCGCTGCTTTGAAGAATGTCGAACCTCCTGCCCAAAGGCTATACGATGAGGCCTATCAAAAGGTTTTGGACAATGATCTTAAGGGGGCTGTGATCTCCTTTAAGGACTATGTGGGCAAATATCCTGACAATACCTTAACCCCCAACGCCTGGTATTGGCTTGGGCAGGTGCAATACAAGCTCAATGATCTTGACGGAGCGCGGGTGTCGTTTTTAAACGTGGCGCAGTATACCTCCAGCACCAAACGCCCCGATGCCCTTTATAAGCTGGGGCTCATCAGCAAGATGCGCGGGGAGAATGATAAAGCCGTCGCTTACTTTAACCTGGTCATCAACACCTACCCTGCCGACACCTCTTCTGATTTGGCAAGACGCGAGCTTGCGGCCATGTAAACCATGCAAGATCGGGGAACGCTCCCCGATCTGAGCTTGTCTTGCTCTTTGTAACAGGCCTTGCAGATTATCCGTTATGTAAAGCGTAACCTCACAAAGATGCCTGCCTGCCCGATTGTCCAAAAAACGAAATCTTGCGCTTTGCTGTTTCATCAAACCCATGCACAAATACTCTTCTGTCTTAAAAAAGTTGAGTAAAATCAATAAGATAGGGCAGAGTTTGAAAAAACATGAAATTTTATGCTAAAAAACTCTTGCATGTTGGGACAAAACTCTTATAATTACGCTCCGTCAGACGACATCACAGTTTGAGCGGGTTGTTAGCTCAGCTGGTAGAGCAGCGGACTTTTAATCCGTTGGTCGAGGGTTCGAGTCCCTCACAACCCACCAACTGATGAAAACTCAGCAAACCGTGATGAAGTTAGAACGGGTCGTTAGCTCAGCTGGTAGAGCAGCGGACTCTTAATCCGTTGGTCGCGGGTTCGATCCCCTCACGACCCACCACTGAAAGGGCGCTTAGCTCAGTTGGTTAGAGCATCTGCCTTACAAGCAGAGGGTCATAGGTTCGAGTCCTTTAGCGCCCACCATCTCAAGTTCATTGCATAATTCTTCCAAATTTTTGTGCGATAGGAGCTCTGTGCGCATCGGCGTTTTGCTTTTGTGCATCCATCATTTACTCGAAGCTCTGCTAAAAACCTCCGTCCTGATCTTCTGTATTTTAAGACCATTATAACTTTTAGTTATATACTGGCATTTTAAAGTCAATGCTTAATCTTTTATGTCGCGTTCTGATTGATTGAATATAAGTTGTTGCCTGGACTATAATGTGACGCCGAGTGTGTCAATTTAGGATTACGTCATCAATGCCCTTTTTAACCGAACGAGAGATTTTCCTGCGTGCCAAGCGGATCATGTGCCATCGCGTGCAGATCATGGATAAGAACAGCATATTTGCTGTACTGAGGGCCGAGGCCGATCTTAGCGTTGCGCAATCTCATATAGCCTTTGCGCTTTTGTTAAAAGAGGGCATCATCAAAAGGGTGTTGCGCTCTGGCATGTGGTATGCCGTGTCCGATGTGAAGCCCCTGCCTTCCTTTG
>CAZYXT010000075.1:0-12934 GCA_964651505.1 uncultured Enterobacterales bacterium | reverse complement strand
AATCTTGGGCTAGGCAAGGCCCAAGTTATTGAGTGACAGTTATCTTACTTTCAGGATTAATATCAGCGGCGAAGATTCGTCCAACTCGGGCTTGCTGGTTGGTGCTTCGGGGTCGGTGACGATGGAAAGCATTGTGGTTGAGAGCGGTAAGCTGTTGATTTCGGGCGACGCTGCATCTTCGGTCACTGCCACCGGTACGTTTACAGCAGGCGGCTCCGAGTCTGACGCCACAGTTGAGATTGACAGCAGCGGGTTACTGTCAGCGGGGACTTTAAGCATTATCGAGAACGGCGTGGTCAAGGTTGAAGCGGGAAATGGAAAAGTCGGCAGCATCACGATTACGTCCGGCGGCTCGCTGACAGGCGGCAAGCTGGGCGTAGGCTCGGGCGGCACTTTGACCATTACCATGGGCCAAGAAGGCGGCGATGAGGTGGAATTTACGGCCTCTTCAGGCGTTATTGATGTTGCCGGCACGTTGAACCTGGTGGCTTCAGGCGTCGATGCAAGGTTTGAGATTGCCTCCGGGGCGACGCTGACGGCGACTTCGGGCGGCGAAGGAGCCTTGAACAGTTCGCAGATTAAGGTTAGCGGCGATGAAAGCTCCGAGATGACGTTTGCTGTTGACAACAGCGTGCTAAAAGATTATCTGGACGGCACGGCCACAGGTACGGGTGTATTTGGCGACGCTCAATCCGGCTCGGGCGCGGTGCTGGTATTAGACAAAGGCACATTGGAGATCACGACTTCCAGTGAGAACGATGTTGTAACTCTTGATAATTATAACTTCAGCTCGGGAGGCAGTGCAGGGTCGGGCGTGATTGGCATTTCAGGAGGTACTTTGTATGCCTCTAAGATGCAGATTAACTCGACGCTGAAGAATAACACCAGCTCGGGCACGTTTGTCGGTACTTTGAAGGCCGATGAGCTGACGGTGGGAAACAACATTACCATCATTCAGGGCAGCAACGGTATTTTGGGCGCCGGCTCGGGGTCGATGGATTTGGTAGTTACGAATGCCTTGACGACTTCGGGTTCAACTTTTACGGTTAACTCGGATTTGACCTTGGGCGATGCTGAGAGCGATTCTGCAGGCTCGTGGATTGCATCGGGCGGCCAGGGAACGATTATCATTTCGGGAGACTCTGCTGTTAATGTTCAGATTGACGGCAACTTTGAGATTGAGGCCGGAACGATTGAGTTTGGCAATTCGGGCACCGTCACCATTGGCGGAAACAATGAGGGCAACGCCACTGTAACGTTTGCTGCTTCGACTTCGGCTTTGACTTTGACTGCGGCAGCCACGACGGGCACTTCGACGATTAGCGTTAAGGGTACCGTGGGTGAAGATGGCGATGTTTCGGCTACGACCACGTTGGATTTGACCGCTGTTACCAACTTTAGTCATGACACCAGCTCAGGCGGTTTGGTTTCCCTGATTGCCGAAGAAGGCGGCATTATTGAGGTTTCGGGCGGTGCTCTGAGCAATGTTCTGAGCGGCTCGAGCAATGTTGGTGCTTCAGGCTTTGCTTTTGTGCTCAGCGGAGCTTCGACTGATGGTGGGGAAGACGGCAAGTTGTATGTTTCGGGCGACTTGACTGCAACCGTAAGCAATTTGAGAGATGGAAGCCAGACTGTTTCAGGTTATGCCGTAAACTTCAGCGGCGGCGGCGTGTTGGAAGTTGACGGCACGCTGACCTTAACTTCGGGTTCATCTACAATTTTGAACATCGGCTCGGGCAGCATTGTTGCCAAAAGCCTGGCTTTGACGAATTATAGCAATGATGCTTCTTCGGCCACAGGATACACGTTAAGCGGCGGCACGGTTCAGACCATGACCGGAATTTCATCTTCGGGCGGCTCAGGCTCTGCTTCGTTGTTAGTCAGCGGTGGAGATAATGCATCTGCTCGCTTGATTTTGGGCGATGCTGAACCTCAGGCAAGCGTGAGGGCACGGTGAACTTAATCAAGACCATCAGGCGAGCCTGCTATGGCTTTCAGGACAACGACTGCTTTTTCCTCAGACTGATAGACGCGAGCAACGGCTGCAGGCAAGATGATCCTACAGAGTTTTAGCAAGAACCGAATTTATAGCGGGGATTTAGGTTTGAAAGTTTCCGATGCCCCCCCTATGGCGCGCTTCCTGCACGGCAGGAGCGCTTCTTTTCTTGAGCCTGCTCGTTCTTGCAGAGCAAAACCTCAGTGCTGTCCCATGCCTGCTTTTGTTAATCGACATTGGGGGCACGGGCCCTGCGCTTCTTTGCTCTGCCCTTTACAGTTGGCAATCTTGCGGCCGTTAACCAGATAAGGCAGATGATCTTCTTGCCTGAAGCCTGATGTCAATTGAGTGCCGATGCTTTTTTGCGTTTGGCTTTTGTGCAGCGCAGGGTGCCCCTTGCAGATCATTTTTTAAAATGACAGCATCAAATTGTCTTGAAAGGGCATAAATTCTTATTTTGAGAGAAAGTTCCTGATTTAAGCTTGCGCCCCGCGATCATGGCAGGAATTTTGCCGTTGCGGGGCGGGGAATGTGATAGAATTTATCGGTAAATCGCACTCTCCCAAAGCTTTGTGTTTGGTTTTTTGCAAAAACCCGGGTTTAAACCAATGTTGCGCGTTAAAGTTTCCAAAGCTCTGACTTTTAACGATTACGTGGCCGTTCCCCAAAAAACGCCGCTCTTGTCAAAACAGCACCTGACCGCCATGAGCGGCATCATGGTGGTGTGCGCTTTGATCTTTATGCAAAGCCAGTTTAATCCCATCCATCTTAACGAAAACTATTTAAACGAACAAAAAGCCCTCTATCTGGCCGCCGACGAAGACAAGATAAGACAGGATGCCTTAGATCAGATCCGCGCAGGCGCGGCTGATGAAGATCTTGAAAATTACGAAGAATACGACATCCCCGTTCATCAGTTTACCCTGCCCATGATGGCAGCCGTGCAGGCGCAGCAAGATGCGGCCGACCTCGTGCACGATCTCTCTGCCCCATCGCCCCAAAGACAAAGTTTCGGCCCCACCGATTTGAACACTGAAAATCCGCTACAGGGGGCCAATGAGCTCGCCGCGGGTGCCGCATCGCAAGGCAAGGATGCCGATGTTAAAGAAAATCCTGCATTGGCAGCAGCCTCCGATCCTAAAGAAGCTCCCAAGATCTTAAAGCCGGGGCAACCCTCCCCTGCCTCATTGTCAGGCGGGCAAGACGCGGTCAGCCCGGCCCAAACGGCTCCCGCAAACTACGTAAGGCCCGAGGGCACGTGGTATGTGCATGAGGTGCAAAAAGGACAGAGCATTGCGGCCATCTTCAGGATGCTCGGGATCCCCGTACAGAATCTTGGGGATGTGACGCGCAGCGTCGAACAAAACAAACTTTCGCTTAAAATCGGGGATAAGATTTACTTTTTGATGGGCAAAGATGACGAGCTTTTGGAGCTGGTCAAGCCCTATCGCAGCGCAGAGCAGCTAAGATTAAGCCGCCACAGCGCCTCCGAGCCTTTTAAGGTCTTCAGCGAAGCTCTCAACGCCCACGTGGAGGAGGATAAGCTTCCATTCATTGCCCAAGCCTCCGCCATGCCAAGTGCCGCAGAAGCTGCCAGACTGAGGGACCAAAAAGCTGCCGCCGACCAAAGCAGGCCGCGCCTTATCATCGCCTCCTTGCAAAGCGGGGAGACTTTCAAGACCGCAGCCAGGCGCGCAGGGCTCACCCCCACTGAGATCATCACCATCGAAAAGAACACCAAGGACAAATATGCCTTAAACAAGCTTAAGGCAGGCGATTCTTTCAGGGTGCTCTTCGACGGCTTGGGCACCAAGGCTTTGATCAATGCCGTGCAGATCAACTCGGCCTCAAACGGCGACTATGCCTTCTACCGCAATCCTCAGGATAAGGGCTATTACCGCGAGGGAGAGTATGTCCCCACCGCCGGCATTTTCCGCCGTTTCCCTCTGGCAAGCGCCGTCAAGATCAATTCCAAATTCAATCCCAGGCGCCTCCACCCGGTCACGGGCAAGGTGCGCCCCCACAACGGAGTGGATTTTAGGGCTCCCATAGGCACTCCCGTCTATGCCCCGGCCGACGGAGTGGTCACCTTTGCAGGCTATCAGCGGGCGGCAGGCTACTACATCATCGTCCGCCACACCGACCGCTATTCGACGGTCTACATGCATTTGTCCAAAATAGAAGTCAAAAACGGCCAAAATGTGGTGGTAGGCGATGTGATCGCCAAAACAGGCAACACAGGCCGCACCACGGGTCCCCACCTGCACTATGAAGTGCGCGTCAACGACAAGCCTGTCGATCCTTTAAGCGTGCAATTGCCCAAGAATGCCCATCCCAATTTGGCTCAGGCCCAAAGGGAAGCTTTTGAGAGCAACATCAAAACCTATAAGGCACAGCTGTTTGAGGACAGTCTCGCCAGCCGCTAAAGGCAAACCGGGCAGAATAATCGCGGCAATTTTGTCAAAAGAACCCCCTGCCCTATAGGACAAGGGTTTGGCAAATGCGCTTTTTTAAAGGTCTTTGCAGCCGCTCTGTGTGAGAGAGGGCGCCTAATTTAAAGCTTGCCCTTGCACACAGGTGCTCCCTTTTGCATAATCATAGTCAGGTATCAAGAATAACAAGCCGGAAGCAAGGGCCGGATATAAAAACATCATGTACAAAGATCTCACGCAGGAAGCGGCCACCCTGACCAAGTGGCTCATCGGCATACCTTCGGTTACAGGCACGGCCGGCGAAGCGGTGGCCATCAAGGCCATTTACGACGGCCTGATGGAATTTCCCTACTTCAAGCGTCATCCCGAGCATCTGCACTACATTCCCCACGAAGATCAAAAAAACAGCTCGCTGATGGCTTTGGTCAAAGCCCATGATCCGTGCGAGCAAACCATTGTGCTCATCTCCAATGTCGACACGGCAGGCGCCGAAAGCTTCGGATCTCTCAAGCCTTTGGCCTGTCAGGTCGGGCAGTTAAAAGAAAAGCTCAAAAGCCTCAACATCATCGGCAAAAAGGACAAAGACATCGAGGGCAACCTGTACGGCCTGGGATCTTACGAGTGCAAGGGGGCTTTGGGCAGCCTGATTGCCCTGGTCAAAGAGTTCTCGGACGACACCTTAAGCCTGGACTTTAACATCGTCTTTTTGTGCCTCTCCTGCTCTTACCAAGATCTGCAAGGCATGCGCGCCTGCTCGGGGTACTTGTCAAAACTCATCACGGCCCATCAATTAAAGCCCGTGTTGAGCCTGAGCTTCAAACCCAATTTTCCCGAGCATCAGGATGATGACGATCTGCACCTGTACACGGGCAACCTTGGCGTATGCGAGCCTTCCTTTTTCATTTTGGGCAAAGGCGCGGCGGCAGGACGCCCTTTCAGCGGCTTTTCCCCCACGCTGATTGCCTCCTCCATCATCAAAAAGATGGAATTAAACTCAGGTTTGATGCAAAAGCTGAGCAAAAAGCCCCTGGTGCCCAGCTTTGCGCACATCTTCTCGCGCTCGGCGCGCAACCATCAAAGCCCCGATGCCGTGCAAATAAGCTTCAATCTCACCTTTTCAAGCCTGGATTTGGGCGAGCTTATCGAGTATTTGAAGGAAATTGCCTGCGATGCGGTGATGGAGTGCTCAGACCTCATAGACGATCGGCAGATCTATTATCAATACCAAAACTCCCACAACCACATCCCCGAGGTCAAGGATGCGGAGATCCTCTCTTACACGGATCTCTTTGAGCGGGCCAAACACCACTACAAGGGAAATTTGGCCGCCGCCGTGCAGGCTTTGGCCGACAAGTGCCGCACTGAGGGTCTGTCAGAGCGCGAATGCTGTTTTTGCATCATCGAGCGCTTAAACGAATTGTCCCATCTGGCCAAACCTTCGGTGGTGGTCTTCATGGGCCCGGGGTTCATTCCCGCACAGGGCCTGCGCTCTCAGGATCAGCATGACAGAGAGCTTATCATCTGCCTTAAAAACACCTTAAACCGCATGGAGCAATCAAGCCCCGGGATCCCGACCCTGTCAAGCGAATACCCAAGCTGCGATGGCAATCTCATGCGCCCCTTGGGGCTTGACGATGCCGGCAGGCTGCTTGCGCAGGAGTGTCCCTGCGGCACCAAGACCTGCATCAACTTCAACTGCCCCAACATCACCTTGGGCATCATAGGCGCGGATTTGTACGAGACCACCGAGCATGTCAAAGAAGCAAGCTTTGCCTATATTGCAGCTTTCATTCATGATCTGATGCAGGAGCTGGCGGTGCTGACAGGCCGCAGGCGCCGCCCCGTCATAGGCCCCGAGCACACGGTCCCCGAAAGCAAGCTTGACAACGAGATTAAAGAATCGCAAACCGAGCTGCCATCTGCCGAAAAACTTGAAGAAGAGCAAAGGCATAAAGAAGAGCAAAGACTTGAAGAAGAATTGCAAGAGGCCCAATCCGTCATCGCCCAAAACTTGCGCGACAGACGCCAAGATCCCATCGCAGCCAAAAAGAACGCGGGAGAAAACACGGCGCTGCCGACTGCAGAACAAAAGGGAAAAGAAAACAATAAAGCCAATCCCCCGCCCCCAAGGCAGCAGAGCGCTTTAAAGGCTCAAGAGCAAGGTCAAATGCACTCTGCCCTTGCGCCTCAAAACCCGTCCCGAGAAGATGGGCAAAATAATGCTCAAAAGAGCGCTGCTGCCTCATTTAAAGATGAGGGCAGGCCTTTTGAAGATACGCCTCAAGAAAAAGCAACGTCTTCAAATGCTCTTTTGCAGACAGCACAGGCTCAAAGTCCTGCCGCCGCCTCTTTGGTCTTAAATGCCAAAGAAGACGAGCCTCAAAGCGTGACTAAGCCCCAACTATCCCAAGAGAGCGCCCCCAAGAAAACAGGCCTGTTCAGCAAGGCCGTAAGCAAATTAAAAGCCACAAACTCAGGCACTTTTAAAGATCAGGCCCAAGATAAAAGCGATCTCAAAGCAAGGGGCCCTGCATTGCAAGAAAATAAGCACGATGAGCCTTTAAAAGAGGAGCGCGAAGAGCAAGGGCAACCCTCCTCTGCCTTAAAAGAGGATAAAAAAGAAGACTTGATGCCTGAAAAAACGCCTCCCGTTGCAGCAAGAGTGGTGGTAAACGTACAGCAAGATACCATCATCACCGACAGCAGAGTCCCGCAGGACATGGACGATAATGCCTTTGAGCCTGAAAAGAGCCCCTCAGCTTTAGTGCTCTCAAAAGAAGAACAGGCCCCTGCTCCCAAGCAGGAGCAGGAGGACAAGGGCGAGCCCTCAAAGGCTTCTGACAGTCTTTCAGACAAAGGTGATGATAATAAGCAAAAGCCCGATCCTGCCTTGGGGGAGCAAGAGGCACAAACTGATGAGCCCAAAGAAGAAGATGAGCAAAAACAAGGATCTTCTTTGCAGATTGCCCCCGCAGCATCGGATCTAAAAAATAAAGAGCCTGATAAAACATCCCCCTCCGATAAGGCAGATGCCAAAGAGGAAGAGGCGGCGCTCGCAAAAAAAACCGATCTTAACTATGATCTTAAAAACATGCCCGACTCTCCCCAAGGCGACATCGGATCAGATGATCCCAAGGGGCAGGCCCAAGAGCGGCCCGATCTCACAGAGGGACTTGATGAGTTTGAAAAAACTTTTGTGCCACAGATCTCATTGGAGGTGATGCCTGCCTTAGATGAACAAGAGAAGGAGCGCAAGCAGAGCCTTAAACAAAATGATCCCGATGCTTACCGGGCCATCTACGGCGAAGCGGTCGGGGAAGGGCCCCACATCATCGCCAAGGACAGATCAGGCCCCGGGTGGTTTGCCAGGTTTCGGCGCACCTCCCAAGATCCTGACGATCTGCCGGTGGTCATCGCCCAAGAAGAGGAGCACAGCAAGCGGCGGCACAAAAAAGGCGGACAACCTCAGGCAAAGAGCGCCCAAAGCCCTTAAGAGGCGCCGAGGCGGCGCAAAAGCGTGATCTCAGGCGCACAATTTACGCTATAATTGTGCGCGTTGTTCGTACTGCCGATGGAGAGCCTATGCTGCTAGATCCCGCCCTCTTAAAACTTAAAGAGAAATTTGAAAGCGCCAAAGTCAGAAAAGAAGGCATGGTCAGAGCCTCGGATCGCAGTTTCGGCTTTCTTGAGTGCGCCGATAAAACCTCATACTTCATCACCCCTGCCAACATGAAAAACCTCCTGCACGGGGACAAGGTGCAAGCCTTAATCGAGCAGGATGACAAAGGCCGCATGCAGGCCGTGCCCGAGACTTTGGTCGAGTCCTCGCTCAAGCGTTTTGTGGGCAGGCTGACCGTCACCGAGGAAAACGGACTTACCCGATACAGCGTGCTGCCTGATAACCCCGGCATCAAATTGCAGATCCCCTGCATAGACAGGCGCAAGTTCAAAGACGAACGATGGCGCAAGTCAGAAGAGGCTCACCTTAAAAACGGCGACTTTGTCGTCTGCTCTTTACAGGAGCACGGTTTAAAAGACGGCCGCTTCCGCGCCGTCATCGGCGAATTGATCTGCAGGCACGACGATCCGCAAACCCCCTGGAAAGTCTCGCTGCGCGCCTTGGATCTGCCCAAGCAGTGCCCTAAGTGCCCTGAGGATCTGACCTTCCATGGCAACAAAGATGATTACGCCGACCTTACAGGCCTGCCCTTTGTCACCATCGACAGCGCCAAAACCGAGGACATGGACGATGCCCTCTATATCAAAAAGGAGCAGGACAAGTTTATTTTGCATGTGGCCATCGCCGATCCGACGGCCTATATAGAAGAAGGCTCTGAGCTTGACAAAGAGGCTGCCCTGCGCTCTTTTTCCATCTATCTGCCCGGGCGCAACATCCCCATGCTGCCAAGGGAGCTTTCAGACGATCTGTGCTCGCTGCGCGAGGGGCAGGAACGTCCTGCCTTGGTGGCCATGATCCCCGTCGGGTTGGACGGCAGCATCGACTGCTTTGGCACCAAGTTTATGCTTGCCACCATCAAATCGGCAGGCAAGCTTATCTACAATGAAGTCTCAGATTACATGGAAAAGGGATATTGCGAAACTTTTGCGCCGACTGACGAGATAAAGCAGGTTTTGGCCGATTTAAAGGAGTTTACCCTCGCGCGCGATCAATACCGGCGCACCCACAGCGGCATTTTCCGCAACCACCCCGATTACGAGTTCGTGCTCGATGAGGCGGGAGCCTTGGATCACATCGAAGTCAATTACAGGCGCATTGCCAATCAGATAGTGGAAGAGAGCATGATCAGCGCCAACGTAGCCTGCGGCACCCTCTTAAAAGAGCGCTACGGCACGGGCATTTTCAATACCCACAAGGGCTTTGATTTAAAGGAAACCCCCGCCATCTTGCAGCTTTTAAAGCAAGAAGGTTATGAGGGCGCCACATCTGACACCATCAAATCCCTCGAAGGCTTCAGCGCCATTCGCCGCTACGCGTCATCCCTGGATTCGGAGTACCTTGATCTGCGCATCCGCAAGCTTCAGGAGTACTCGCAGGTAAGCCTCACGCCCGCCCCTCACTATGCTTTGGGCGTGGAGTATTACGCAACCTGGACCTCGCCTATCCGCAAATACGGCGACATGGTAAACCACAGGCTGCTCAAAGCCATGATCTTAAACTTGGAAAGCCCCAAGCTGCCCGGCGATGAGATCATGAGCATGATGAATGTGGCCCGCCGCACCAACCGCCTGGTAGAGCGCGATGTGCGCGACTGGCTGTATGCCGATTACCTGCAAAAAGATCTTAAGGATGGCACGGTATTTAAAGCCACAATCTTTGATGTGGTGCGCGGCGGCCTCAGAGTGAGCCTCGATGACAACGGGGCCATGATCTTTGTGCCAAGCTCCCTGATGGCAGCCGAGCGCCAAAGCCTCGACTTTAACCTCGATGAAGGCAAGATCTTCGTCAACGGCCAATGCGTCCTGCGCTTAGGCGACGGCATCAGCGTGAGGATCGCACAAATCAACAAGGCCTACCGCTCTATCGTGGGAACGGTGACCCAAAGCGTGGGCGGTCTGATGCTGCCTGATGTGCAAAAGGTCCAAGCCTCCCGCCAGGGCTGATTGGTTTGCCTTTTTTGGGGATTTTCTATGTTAAAAGACTGGATCACCGAATGCAGGCCGCGCACTTTGCTCTTGGGCTCGACCAATTGCGCTTTGGGCTGCGGCTTGGGCTTTTATTACGGGCTTGTTAATCTTTACAACCTGACGTTGGCCGTGCTCATCGTCGCAACAGGCATGCTCTTGCAGATCTTGGCCAACTTTGCAAACGATTATGGCGATGCCTTCCGCGGGGCCGATCGCGCAGGAAGGCTCGGTCCCATCCGCTCCATCATGGAAGGGGGGATCACCGCCTATCAGTTAAAAAAAGGCATGGCCGTGGTCATCTTGCTGTGCGCAGGCACAGGCTCGGCTGCCACGCTTTTGGCCTTTTACGGCAATATTCACGCCTTTGCCTGGTTTTGCTTTTTGGGCGTGATCTCCATCATCGCAGCGCTGCTTTACACCATGGGCGTGGCCTATGCCTATAAGGGCCTCGGGGACATTGCAGTCTTGCTGTTTTTCGGGCTTTTGGCCGTGATGGGACCGCAGCTGATGATAGCCTCGGCCTCAGGCGGCGGCATCGAGATCTACCCTGACACCGTGCTCATCGGCATCAGCGTCGGCGCCTCCTCCATCATGGTGCTGCATGTTGCCAACATGCGCGATATCGCAGAAGATCGCCTGTCGGGCAAGCACACCATTGCCGCAAGGCTCGGTGCGAGGTTGTCGTCCTTTTACCACATCTTTTTGTTTGCCCTCACCGTCATCTGCTCCTTTGCTGCCTGCTTTGTCTCCCATAAAGGCTGGGAGATCTCCATCCTGACAATCTTTCTCATCCCCCTGATGGCCTCGATGATCAGGGTGGCCAAAAACGCCAACGATGCGCGCCTGATTGCAACTGAGCTCAAATTCACCCTCATAGGCTGCATGTTTCACAATGTGGCATGGATGATTGTCTTAACCGCGGATTTTTGGGTTTATTACTAGTGCTATAATGTCCTTGATTTTTAAAAAGCAGCAAAACACAAGGACATGATATGCTCAACCTGCCCAATATCCTGACCTTCCTGAGGGTGCTCATGATCCCTGTTTTCGTGGCACTCTTCTACTGGCCGACTCCCCGCTCCAATCTTTTGGCAGCATTCGTCTTTATCCTGGCAGCGTTGACAGACTTTTTGGACGGCTATCTGGCCCGCCGTCTCAAACAAACCAGCAAATTTGGCGCTTTTTTGGACCCGGTGGCAGACAAGATCATGGTGTGCACGGCGCTGGTTCTGATAGTCGAGTACTACAGCGTGCGCGCAGGACAGTTTTTCTGCGGCATCAACCTTACCGTCTCCATTCCTGCCATCATCATCATTTGCCGCGAGATCGTGGTTTCGGCGCTGCGCGAATGGATGGCGCAGATCGGTTTGCGCTCGGCCGTGGCGGTCAATTGGATAGGAAAATGGAAAACCACCATTCAGATGCTGGCCATCGCAGGACTCATCTGGCGGCCCGACGAGCCTGTCATCTATGCAAGCTTGGGGCTTTTGAGCGCAGCTGCGGTGCTGACCATCTGGTCGATGGCGGTGTATCTTATCGCAGGCATCAAATCGATGCGCAATTGACAGGATGCAGGCAGTTTAAGGCCAAGGCAGCTTGGCCTGCCATCTTGTCTTTTTTCCTTTATGTTTTTAGTTTTTCTTCTTTATTTTCAGTTTGCAACTTTTTATCGCTCCTCTAAAGTTCTAATCTTTTGGTGCCGATTCCATAACATACGAAGCTTTATCTTCCTGTTTTGAGGAGAGAAAAACATGACAGCCGTCATCACCAATACCAATTACGAGTGGATCTTAAACCCCTCCGCAACTTCCGAGCAGACGGTGCAAAACCGCGCTGCCGCCGCGGCTGCCTTGACAGAAGAGCAAACCACCAAGGTAACGGCGACCCAAAATACGGGCGGTGACAACGTTACCCTCGGCAACGAGGGCACCGACAAAAACCTGCTGCCTTTCTCCCACAACCGCACAACGGCCTTGCAAGGCTATTTAAAATTAAAACAGGGCCCGGCTGCGGAGGCCGAGGAGACCGCGGCCAAGGCCCAAAACGGCCTTGACACCACGGAAGATGAAGCTTTAAAGCTCCCCGGGACCGTGCAAAACGAAGAAGAAGATGAGACAAAATCGGCACAGGGCACCGATGAAGATCTGACTGAGGAAGAGCAAGAAGAGGTTGAAGAGCTCAAAGAACGCGACCAAGAGGTCAAGCAGCATGAGCAGCAGCATCAGGCCGCAGGCGGTCAGTATGCATCTGCCCCTTCTTACACCTATACCCAAGGCCCCGACGGCAAACGCTATGCCTCATCAGGCGAGGTTGACATCGATATATCAGAAGAAGACGATCCTGACGAGACCATAGAGAAAATGCAGGCCGTGCAGAGGGCAGCTTTATCGCCTGCCGAACCCTCCATGCAAGATCGCAAAGCAGCCTCCGAGGCCGCTGCCATAGAAGCTCAGGCCCGTGCCGAAAAACTAAGCTCCAATGATGAGAGCGACGAGTCTGAAGAGGGCACGCAGACGGCCGACGCCACCGAGATTGATGCAGGCGCCGTCAACTTCAAAACCTTAAGTTACCTGCAAGGTAATCCCGTATTGGGGCAATATGTCGATATTGCCGCATAGCGCACTATCTTGTCTCAAGGCCCAGGGTGATTGCATGTAGCCTCTTTTAGAGAGGCTTTTTGTGCCCTTCCGGCCCCCCTTTTTCTTAAGAAAACCCTTATTTTCCCCCGGGTTTATCGTTGGCATGCGGTTATTTTGATGTCATAGTAATCAAATCGCGGAGGATGCCATGAAACCTGCGGAAGATTTGCTTGCCTTGGCACCGGCTCAGTTGCATATCGATAAATTGCGCTGCACGCGGC
>CAZYXT010000074.1:0-13122 GCA_964651505.1 uncultured Enterobacterales bacterium | reverse complement strand
CGTCTCTCTTACATCAGGATCGGTGTGAGCTATGCCGGAAATATAGTGCTCCGTTACCGCCTGATCAGCCTCATCTGTCGCTTCTCGGGCAGATATCTCATATGCCTGCCAGAAGAGCGTTCCTTCGTACTGTTTGGACCTAAGAATGCCGGTATTATTGTCGCCGGTTGCGGCTGAAACCAGAAGGACTGTTCCTTTCGGATCCGGGGACAAGTTCAGGCCGGTGATTCGGTCACCAAGACCATCAAGGTAACGAGGATCTCCCATGCCCCAACCCGCAAATTCGACATATTGCACGCCGGTGAATTCATCATTCACATATATTATGTCGCTGTTGCCATAGGAATTCGTGCCGCTCGGGCCGAGATCCATTCTTATTGTTCCGTAAGTGTTATTACCGCCGTTGGAAAGCGTATTAAGGGTCAGCGAGCTGAACCCGCTGCTTCCGGTGTCAGCCGCCGGCGCTGCGGCAAGGATGTCAAGCTCGTCATTTTTGTCTGCCTTGTCTGCCGTCATGTCAAGCAGGCCGCCGCTGCTCAGGGCAAGAGCAGTGGCTGAGCTGTCCCCTGTCATGTACCATGCGGAGCCTGAGCCTAATGTCATGTAGATGAAGCCCTCGTCGCTTCCATCGCCGGTTACGGCAGTCGTGCCGTAGTATTTAACGATCCCTGAGCCGCCGGCGTTGACGGCAACCGTGCCGCCGTTAAGCGCCTGAATTATTGAATCAATTTCTTCGCTTGCATAATAATCCTCATTTGACAGGCCGTTTTCGAAAGTTACCTTTGATCCTTCGCCGTCTGCACGGGCAACCGTCTGCGTATAGGCAATTACATCGTCATAGAAGGCAACTTTGCTGCCGTCCTCAACGATTGCGCCTGTCGCGGCATCGAGAACTGCCGTGCCATAAGCGACAACGCTGCTGCCGGAGCCTGTGGCGTAGATTGCAATACCCTCTTCATCCGTGGCATTTATGAAGTTTATTCCGTTTTCTGCAGTCAGAGTGACTGCGGCTTCCGCTTCAACAGAAGAGGAAGCGTAAATGCCATAGTTGTTGCCTGTGACAACATTGTTCCCATGCTCGGCCGTGAGCGTGATGGCGGATGTCGCATAAGGATCTTCGGAATAATTAACCCCGGAAACATCAACGCTCTTGACAGCTGCATCAAGAGCGTTCAAGTAGTTATTTATGGCATTTTGAACTGCGCTGTCGTTGGTCCCTTCAGTATTTGAATTATTATTTAAAGCTTGTTTGTAAGCTGATATAGCATTGGCAACCTCCGTGTAGTCGCTCAAGTTATCGAGAACTGTCTGATAAGCTAACTTTTCAGCGGAAATACCGGCTTGAGCTTCAGCGTAAATGCCATGGGTTCCGCCTGTCACAATGTTGTCTCCCTGCAAGGCAGTAAGCGCAACTGCGGAATTCATCTTGCCCTCAACGATGGCGTAATTGCCACCGTAGTCGGTGGCGCCATTTTCGCCGTCTGCGTAGTAAACATTAATGGATGCGTTAGTTTGTGCGTAAATGCCATAGTCGGCGCCATATACTATGTTATTCCGTCCGGCTTCAAGCGTGACAGTTGTTTCTCCGGTAGCGTCACCATGGGCGTAAGCGTGAATGCCGGAGTATTTCCGGTCGTCGTCTGATGATGCCTCGCTGCCTGACGATACATAGTTAGACCCTTCATCCCCTAAGGCAGTGAGCGTGACCGTGGTTATCGCAAAAGAGGAGGAATCATCATATTCTTCAGGTTCAGCAGGGTAAGCAGCTGCGGACTCGTCAGCCGAAGCTTGAGTTCTGGCGTAGATACCTGACTGGCCGCCTTTAACATAGTTATACCCTTTATCCCCTTGGGCATCAAGAGTGACGGTAGAGCCTGCAGTATGGTTGCTAAAAGACCAACCGTAAGCGTAAATGCCGTAGTCATTATCGCCGCCTTCTACATGGTTATACCCTCCATCCCCCCGGGCAGTAAGCGTGACGATTGATTCTGCATCAGATTCTCCCTGCGTTGCAGAGTGAGCGTAAGAGTAGATTGCAGCACTGTTGTCTTCGTCACTGTCACTGCTGTTGTCGTCTGCGTTTACGCAGGTGCTATGATCTTCATCGGCGTCGGTTGTGGTTAAGGTTATTACGTTTGCCACTTCAGCATCAAGCGTGACGATGGTTGTCGTGGTTCCGCCCACGCCGGCAGAAATGTCAGCCTGAGCGTAAATGCCATAGTGGCTGTAGCTGCCTGTTACCAAGTTGCTCCCCCGATCGGCAGTAAGCGTAACTTCAGAGTCCGCGGTAATTGCAGTGCTAACGGATTCTCCATCTACTTGGGCAATCTGGGGAGGGTTGGATTTGCCAACAGCATAAATGCCATAACTGCCGCCAATTACCTCGTTGTCCCCCTCTTCGGCTGTAAGCGTCACTTTGGATTTCGCAGAAGAGTCATCAGAAACGGTATCGGTGTCTTCGTTATTGGTAGCAAAAACAGCACTAGAATAAATGCCGCTCTCACCACCTTCTACCTTGTTGCCCTGCCCTGCAGTGAGATTGACTTCAGATGTCGAGGCATGGTTGGTGAAAGAGAAAGCTTCTGCGGAAATGCCATTGTCGCTGCCTGTTACCTCGTTATTATTTCCTGCATCCAGCTTGACGGCAGATGCCGCAACAGTTATATCTTCCTCATTAGCGCTGGAATTGGCGGAAGAGTAAGCGTGAATGCCGTCGCCGCTCCCATTCTCACCGCCTGTTACAACATTATCTGCTCCGGCTTCGAGGATAACCTCAGCTGTCGCGTCTACACTATAAGTGAATGAGTAAGCGTTAATGCCATGTCCATATATCGAGCGCCATAGGGAACCTGCATGTGTGTCGTCGGATTCCTGGATAGTTTTGTTGCCTGTGCCGCCTGATACATAGTTGCTCCCTCCGGCTGAAAGAGTGACAGTTGCTGTCACCTCATCATTGGCATTAAGAGAGTAAGCAGAAGCGTTAATGCCGCTGCCATAATCAGCATACCCTTCTGAGTTGCCGGTTACCGTGATATCCTCTTCGGCCTCAAGTGTCACATTACTGCTGCCACTATTGTTGCCATAAGATATAATGCCTATATATTGTTCTGATGTTACCTCAATGCTCTGAGTGTCATTTCCGCCGATGGTAATGCCGGTGCTGGTCGCGTTTATTCCGGGAGTATCAGTATTTTTTGAGCTTATATATATATATATATCCTCTTGACTATCCGTGACTTTAGCGTCGATTTGGTCTTGGCTTGTTACCGGCCCTGTTATCTCAACAGCTGCTCCCGCCGTGCCCGCGGGGAGCAATAAGAGACTTACGGCGTAGGCTAATTTTTTCTTGCTGAATGATTTCATGATTTCCTCCTTCTCCCTCTCCGTCTGCTTGATGGTGGATGCAGATATTATCTTGAATAACCCGGGAAATTTCCATTATGGAGATCATGTTTTTTGATCTGACGTAAAGTAACCGGCAGCGGATCACATGCTTGCAAAATACGGCAGCTTTATACAAACCCTTCTGCGAGAACCACTTTGCCTTGGGCCATGGACTTTGGCACATCGATGATGCGCTGGTTGGACGAACCCCTGAAATCAAGATCCATGGACATCTTGGATTTGACAAAAGGACCGTCGACCACTACGTCCATAAGCTCTAAAAGCTCGCGGCGCATAAAGTCCCCATCAAGATTGTCATAAGTATAGCCCGAGTAGGACCACAGGCTATAACCTTGGGCCTTTAAGACCTTCGATAACAAGATTAAGGGGCGGGTTTGAATAAAAGGCTCGCCGCCTGAGTAAGTGACGCCGGTGATTAAAGGATTGGCTTTGATTTCCTTGTACAAAACCGACAACCTTACTTCAATGCCGCCGTCTAACGGCTGGGCTTGGGGATTGTGGCATCCTTCGCAACGAAAAGGGCACCCTTGGGTAAAAATGGTGTAGCGGATGCCCGGGCCGTCGACAATGGATTCGGTCACCACACCTGCGATCCTCAAGCAGGTCTCATCGAGACTTTCGATCAATTCATCCATTGTCAGGCCTTATGCTGTAGTTTTAAACGGATACCCTTGCAAAGCGCCGCTAGACGTGCATGTGCTTTACTCTGTCCCTTTCCTCGGCCCTCTTGCCGTTGTTGAAACGATCGAGTGTGCCGACCAAGTAACCGGTGACGCGTCTTATGCGCTCAAACTTGACGCCTTCGCCTACCACGCCGTTGCGAACATGAAGTCTGGTAACCATGTTATGTTCTAGCTCCTTTAAACAAATAATCACCTAAAAAATCTTGAGGGCATTATATTAGCCGCGGCATATGCAGTCCACGCCTAATTTGGACAATCTTTCGATGGTCACTCCCTCGCCGTCTTTGCGGCCGCACTTGGGGCATATGTCGTTGATGACGCCCACGTAACCGCAAACCGGGCAGCGATCAACCGGGTGGTTGATCGAGCCGTAACCGATGCCGCAATCGCGCATATACAGGATAACCTTTTCAAAGGCATCCACATTGCGCGTCAGATCGCCGTCCATCTCCACGTAGGAAATGGCTCCTGCATTGCATAAAGCATGGAAATGACCTTCAATGCGGATCTTGTCGGCTGCGCTTATATTGTAATACACGGGCACGTGAAAAGAGTTGGTGTAATAATCTCTATCGGTTATGCCCTCGATGGAGCCGTACAGACCGCGGTCTATTTTGACAAAGCGCCCCGACAAACCTTCGGCAGGAGTGGAGAACAAGGAGAAGTTAAGCCCGCTTTGAGCCGTCTTCTTGTCCGTAAGCTCGCGCATGTGACCTATGATCTCAAGCCCGAGCTTTAAGGCCTCCTCGCTTTCGCCGTGGTGTTTGCCGATAAGCGCCACCAAGGTTTCGGCCAGGCCGATGAATCCTACGGACAGCGAGCCGTTTTTGATGACGTCGCTTATCTTGTCATCCCAGTTTAAGCGTTCAGAATCTATCCACACGCCCTGTCCCATCAGGAATGGATAGTTGTAAACATGCTTGTCGGCAATGATATTGAAGCGATCCAAAAGCTGATCAAAGATGAGATTGACCACCTTATCGAGGCTGTCATAGAACTTTGAAATAGAGCCGTGAGCTTCGATGCCCAATCTTGGCAGGTTGACCGTGGTAAAGGACAAATTGCCGCGCCCGGGAATAATCTGCTTGGTCTTGTCGTAATCGTTGGCAAAGACGCGGGTGCGGCAGCCCATCACCGCCACCTCGGTCTCGGGGTACCCAGGTTTATAGTACTGCATGTTGTAAGGGGCATCGAGGAACGAGAAATTGGGGAACAGGCGCTTGGCCGAGACCTTGCAGGCAAGGCGGAACAGATCGTAATTGGGCTCGCCTTCCTTGGTGTTGATGCCGTCTTTGACCTTGAAGATCTGCACGGGGAAGATGGGGGTCTCGCCGCCGCCCAAACCTGCATCGGTTGCCAAGAGCACATTTTTCATGATCATGCGCTGCTCGGGAGTGGTTCCCGTGCCGTAGTTGATGGATGAGAAGGGCACCTGTGCGCCTGCGCGGCTTTGCATGGAGTTTAAGTTGTGAATGACAGCCTCCATGGCCTGATAGGTTTCCCGCTCGGTCAGCTTGTAAGCCTCGTTTAAGACATAGTCTGTGTTGTCTTGTGCAAACTTCCCGTCGCTGTATTCGGCCATGATCTTTTGCACGCAGGACTTAAGCTCCTCTTGCGAGGCATCGCACAACACAGAATTGTTCTTCTCGTAGAGGGTGCGGCACAATTGCTTCAAACCCTTTAAAGGGATGTCGTCGTTGCGCAGGACAATGCAGAGAGTCTTGCTTAAATGTTTGTGGTAGGAGATGGCCACATAGGGAGCCAAATCGTACTCGAACATGGGAATGGACTGCCCGCCGTGCATGTCGTTTTGATTGGACTGAATGGCAATGCAGCACAAAGCCGAAGCCGACTGAATCGACCGGGGCTCGCGCAAAAATCCGTGACCCGTGGAAAAACCTCTTTGGAACAGGTTTTTAAGCGAGATCTGGCAGCAATTGATGGTCAGAAGATAAAAATCCAGATCGTGAATGTGAATGGCGCCGTTTGTGTGGGCCAAAGCGTGCTCGGGCTTTAACACGTAACGCTTGACGAAATCCTTGGAGCCCTCCGAGCCAAAACGCAGCATCAGGCCCATGGGGGCATTGGCATCGATGTTGGCATTTTCGCGCTTGAGATCCATGTCGGCGGTGGACTTGAAAGTAAGATCGCGATATACCTGCGTAAGCTCGGCATTGTAGGTGCGCACGTTGGTGCGCTGCTGACGATAGAGAATGAAGTTTTTGGCCTCGTCGGCAAGATCGTGCTTGATTAAAATCCTTTCTATTAAGTCCTGAGTGTGCTCCACGGTAGGGGTGGTGGCAACTTCGCTTTCGATGGCGGCTACAACTTCAGCCGTGAGAATGGTTACCAGCTCTTCATCCTGAGGCGTGACTCCGTCGTCCGGGTGAACACTGACAATGGCTTTTTTGATGGCATTGGCTATCTTTTGCTGATTAAAAGTAACCTTGCGGCCATCTCTTTTGACAATATGCCTGATCATGGTGCTCCAATGCTGTTGCTGTCTTCTTTATCGAATTATTTGAAATTTTATAGGCCTGATTATGGTAAACCAAAGTCGGGCCGGTTTGTGATGGTAGTCTCACAGATTGACAAAATCAATTTGAAAATTTTCTTCATATGGAGAATTAATACATTTTTTAACAAATTAACTTATTGATTTTACGTGTGATTATTAATTTATCTGATAATTATTGTGAATTTATGATAATTTTTGTTTACAAAGCTCCGCATTGCACCATGCCTTAACAGAGGGCACAATAAGACTAAAAATTGGGGTTTCAAAGTTTTGAGCAGGCTCAATTGAGCAGATCCTGACGATGAGGGGAGCCCCCAATGAGATTAATCGGGAGCAGGCAGGATTTGATGAGACTCGATCTTTTTTGCAGAATCATCGACAATTTTGGCGATGCAGGGGTGTGTTTGCGTTTGTGCAGGGAGCTTGCCGCCATGGGTACGGCGGTCAGGCTTTTTTGCGACGATCTTGATACTCTTAAAACCATTGCCGCCCCTTGCGATCTTAAAAACCAAAGTCTGCTTTTAAATCCCTGGCCCGATCCCAAAGATTATGATCCTGCCTCATTGATTGTGGCAGCCTTCTCCTGCCGTCTTGATGATCCCATTATCTTCAAGCTTGAACAAAAGCACAGCACGCTTATCAACCTTGAATATCTCACCGCCGAAGATTTTGCCGAGGATCTGCATTTAAAGCCCTCGCCCCTGTACAAATTCCCCTGCTTTTTCTTTTTCCCGGGGTTTACTCAAAAAAGCGGCGGGCTCAATTACGAACAAAGTTTTAAAGATAAGGTTTTAAAGAGCAAAGAGCCCAAGCTTCCTTCTGCAGGACAGAGTTTTAAGGTAAGCTGGTTTTCCTACGAACACCTTGGGATCTTGCATTTATTTGAGGAATTTAAGCGCTGTCCCTTCCCATTTGAGATCTTAACCTTTGACGGGTATCCTCTGAAGACACTCAATACCCTGTACGATCTGAGGCTAAAGAGCGGGGATTGCTTTAAAGACGGCAATCTTTGTTTTAAGGCCGCCCCGATGGTAAGCCAGCCTGAGTATGACGATATTCTCCTTGGCAGCCATTTAAACCTGGTGCGCGGGGAGGACTCGATTGTAAGGGCCTTATTATGCGGCAGGCCTTTTTTGTGGCACATCTACCCGCAAGATGAGGATGCGCACATCATAAAGCTCAAAGCCTTTTTAAAGGTCTTCAAAGACTTGGCTTTAAATCCCGGCGCCCCCTCCATTGATGAAGAAGATAAGAGTGCACAGATGTTTGCAAAGCTTTGTCTTGCCTACAACCGCGATTTGGACGGGGCTTTGAATTTTGATCTGTGTGCAAATTATCTTTCTTGGCGTCGCATCTGCAAGCGTGCGTCCCTTACCCTGCTCTCTTACCCTGCCTTGGCCTGCAACCTTTTGAGCTTCTATCGCAGCCTTGAGCAAGGCGCGCTGATTTGTTAGAATCCTTGGATCTTTGCGCCAGCCTTGTTTTGGTCTAAAGTCTACAGTGATCTTGGCTAAGCGCTTGCTGCAACAGCAGCCGGGCTCAATTTGTCTGATAATTGAGATGGTTTGATTTATTACATAGGCTCAATCCTGACCTTGGGATTGGCTGGAGATATTTATGAAGTTAGCTCAAGAAGTACGCGCCGGCAATGTCATTATGCTCAACGGCAATCCCATGGTGGTGCAAAAGGCCGAATACAGCAAGTCCGGCCGCAATGCCGCCGTGGTAAAAATGAAGCTTAAGAATCTGTTGTCCAATGCCGGCACCGAGACCGTCTTTCGCGCCGATGACCGTTTAGAAGACGTTATCTTAGAGCACAAGGACTGCACCTATTCCTACTACAACGATCCTTTGTACGTATTCATGGACGAAGAGTTCAATCAGTACGACATCGAAAAGGATAACTTAGGCGACGTTTTAAACTATCTGGTCGACGGCATGGAAGATATCTGCCAGGTTACTTTCTACAACGGCAAGGCCATCAGCGTCGAACTGCCCATCACCATCGTGCGCGAAGTCGAGTACAGCGAGCCTGCCGTCCGCGGCGATACCTCGGGCAAGGTTACCAAGCCTGCCAGACTGGCCGGCACCGGTTATGTCATTCAGGTTCCGGATTTTGTCAACATCGGCGACAAGATTGAAATCGACACCCGTACCAACGAGTTCAAAAAGCGCGTTTAATTGACGCAAAAAAGGTCTTGGCAACAAGGCCTTTTTTGTGCGCGCAGATCCTTGTGCCAAATTCTAACCTTACAATCAGTATCAGGAGTTTTTAATGCAGCCTTTACGCATAGGTCATGTCAATTTGGCCCGCGGCTTCAGAGGAGGCGAGAGACAGACTGAGCTTCTCATCAAATGCCTGAGCCTGCGAGGTTGCGAGCAGTACCTCATCTGCCGCAAAGACAATCCTTTGGCTGACCGCTTGCGGGGCCTTAAAAACCTGACTGTTTTCCCTCTGCGCAAAATCATCGATTTAAGATTCAACGGCCACCGCTTTTTAAAAGGCCGCTGCGATATCGTGCATGCTCATGAGGCCAAGGCGGCCCAATGGTCCTATCTGCATCATATCTTGTGCAAAACTCCCTTTATTCTCACCAGACGCGTCCCCGAGGCAGTGCACTCCAACAGCTTCAATCAGGGCGTGTACAATAAAGCCTCGGCCGTGGTTGCCATCTCCACGGCCATTGCAGAGTCATTAAAAGATCAGTTTCACCGCGATATTGAAATAATTTCAAGCTCATGTGCCCACTTTGCCTCAGATCCCAAGAAAGTGCAAAAGCTAAAAGAGCGCTACCGCGGATGCTTTGTGATAGGCCACGCAGGTGCCTTGGTTGACAGGCACAAAGGACAATCGGTTTTGATCCGCGCAGCCTCGGCCATTAAAAATCAGATCCCAAATTTAAAGCTGGTCTTCCTAGGCTCAGGCAGCGACGAGAATGCTTTCAAAGATCTGGCGCACAGCCTGGGCTTAAGCTCCAAAACCGATTTTGAAGGCTTTGTGGATAACGTGTGCGATTACCTTAAGATCTTGGATCTGTTTGTCTATCCTTCCAATTACGAAGGCTTGGGCAGCGTGCTTTTAGACGTCATGGAGCAGGGAGTGCCCATCATCGCCACGGCAGTGGACGGGATCCCGGATTTGATTGAAGATCGCAAAAACGGGCTGCTTATCCAAAAGCAGGATCATGAAGGACTGTCCGAGGCCATCTTAACCTTATATAAAGATCAAAACCTAAGGGAAAAGCTCATCAAAAACGGCCTTGAGGAGGCACAGCGCAAAAGCCCCGAGGCCATGGCACAAGCCTACTTAAAGCTCTATCAAAGGGTTTTAAATAAAGACGAGACAGGCAAGGCCTGACTTTAGGTTTAAAAAAGAGAAAAGGCAAAAAGCGCTTTCAAAGGCAGGAGCGCTGCTCTTTTATAAGATCCCGCGCGCTCATCACGCCCCCCTCATCTAAGACCCTGTAGCCTTGATAACTTGTCAGGCGGCGCTTAAATCAGAGTTTTTGCTCTTTAATCACACCGTGTGGAAAAGATCGCGGGTGTAGACCTTGTCTTTGACATCGGACAGCTCATCTGACATGCGGTTGGCCACAATGATGTCGCACTGTGCTTTAAACTTGTCAAAATCGCGCTCAACAGTCGAGTTGAAGAACTTGTCTTCTTTTAAGATGGGCTCGTAAACCACCACCTTGATGCCCTTGGCCTTGATCCTCTTCATGATCCCCTGAATGGATGAATCGCGGAAATTATCCGAGCCGCTCTTCATGATGAGCCTGTAAATGCCCACAGTCTTGGGCTCGCGCTTTAAGATGTCTTCTGCGATGAAATCTTTTCTGACCGTATTGGCATCGACAATGGCGGCAATGATGCTGTTTGGCACATCAGAGAAATTGGCCAAAAGCTGCTTGGTATCCTTGGGCAGGCAATATCCGCCATAGCCGAAGGAGGGGTTGTTGTACCAATTGCCGATGCGCGGATCGAGGCACACCCCGTCGATGATGGATCTGGGATCAAGCCCTTTGTTTAAGGCATAAGAATCAAGCTCGTTGAAAAACGATACTCTCAAGGCAAGATAGGTGTTGGCAAAAAGCTTGACGCTCTCAGCCTCCGTGGGCGGCATGATCAGGGTATCGACATTTTCTTTTAAGCAGCACTCTTTTAACAATGAAACAAAATAAGCGCCAAACTCTTTGTTTGAAGTGCCGATGATGATGCGCGAGGGGTACAAATTGTCGTAAAGGGCCGAGCCTTCGCGCAAAAATTCGGGGGAGAAGTGCAGACGGTCAAAATTATGGCTTTGGCTGTACTTTTTGGTAAACCCTACGGGCAGGGTGCTTTTGATCACCACCTGCGCCCCTTTGGCATACTCGTCTGCCTGAGCGATGGCCGTTTCCACCGAGCTTACGTCAAAGTAATTGAGCTTGGGATCGTAATTGGTGGGGGTGGCGATGATGACAAGCGAGCAGCCTTGCAAGATCTTGTGGTCGGCCGATGCCTCAAGATTAAGCTTGCCGTCGGCCAGAAAATCCCTGATCTCCTTGTCGGCAATGGGGCTTTGTCCCTCATTGATCATCTTTACCCGATCTTCTTTGATCTCGATGAGTTTGACTTCATGCCTGGTTGCAAGCAGCACGGCTAAGGACAATCCCACATAACCTGCTCCGATCACGCCGATTTTGGCCATAATGCCTCCTGCCTATGAAAATAGAAAAAACACGAGGCTATCTTAATGGAGACGGCCCGAGAAATCAAAAATCTGCCGGGCAAGACTTAAGTTTCCCACAATTTGCAAAACCTCAAAAATAGAAAAATCATAAGTAAGATCAATAAGTTAAGCAAAAATACTTAAATCTTGAAATCAAGATCCCACAGCTTTTACACAAGTTATTTTATTGTTATCTTAAGTCAATACGATTTATGATGTTTTTTCAAAATTGTGGGAAAACCTGTGGGTTCAGACTAAAATTGTTGGTAAATTGCGTTTGCTAAATTGCAGGCAAAAACCCGGCATTTTCGGCCCTGTAGGCAAACGAGGTTTTTTTAACAGCCAAACACGATGAAATTTACCGCCTTTTAAAGGGCCGTCCCCAAGGCTCAAACCTGATTTTATCAGGGCTTGGGAAGTTTCCCACAGAGTTGATGGTGCTAATAAAGATAAAGAAGATTAAAAATAAATAGGATCTAATTTAAGTTATCTTGATTATGGCAGGGTCAATCAAAGATTTAAGTCCTATAAGGGCAATTCACAAGCTCAACTTTAAGGGCAGGAGCTTTCAAAGGCGCCAAGGCGTCATTGCGCAGGCTTATCAAACAAAGCTTGAGCACTATCGCTCCCTCATGCACGATGAAAGCCCCAAGCTTTACTGCGAGTGCGACGAGATTGAAGAGGCCGAGAAGAACGGAGCCTTGAAGATAGCCTCCGATCTTAAAGAGGCCTCAGATAAGCTGCACGGCACCGCCTCTGCCTTAGGCGTGCTTATTGAAAGGAAGATCTCGCCTGCGCTGGCCGACAAGATCAAAGAGAGCATCAGCGCAGGCTCCTTGAGCACGGCTCAAGGACGCATGGTCAAGCTTAAGGCCTTAAAGGAGCTGGGCGGACTTGCGGCCAACCCGCTGGTGCTGTTGCAGCTTGCCTCCTTGGTGTTTTCAGAAGATGAAGTCGATGAAACGACGGCCTCGCTGCACCGCATCGAAAAAATGGTGGCCTCCCTGGTAAGACAAAGCAAGCTTGCCCTAAAGGCAAACCTTGAGGATAAGGCCGACAGGCTAAAGTTTTATCTTAGCGCGCCCATCGAAAAACTTGGCGATGAGGACAAACAGGACATCGATCGCATCTGTCAGGAGCTTCACCGCGAGGTTTTAAGCTGCGCAGGATCCCTTGAGGACATCAGGCTCAACAAGCCCCAATCTTGGTCTTGGCGCGATTACAAAGAGGCAGTGCAGGCCGCATCGAGCATCACCGCCGAAGACTACGAGCTTTTAGAGCATGCCCTGTGCGTCATGACCTTGTTCATGCTCTCCAAATTGTGCGTGGTCAAAGCCGACATCAAGCGCGCCTACCGCCACACCTGGTCATTTGAGGAGATCTTGCTCAACCCCGTCATGGAGCTTATCTCAAGCCTGTATGCCGGCATCATCGTGCGCCTTAAGACCATGCAGGAAGGCAAGCTTAAGAGCAATATACTCGATCGCTCCAAGATCAAAGCCCTGCTTAAGATCCACGAAGAGAGGTTTTTGGCGTTAAACGAGAAGCTTGAAAGCTTTTTGCGCTTTTACGGCAAAGAGCAGGACATCATCTACAAGGTGCAAGATGGCAAGGTCAAAAAGTACCGCAGCGCCTGCGGCCCTGCCGATGTGCCGCCATTCAAGCCTCTCTTGACCATAAAGGAGATTGCAGACTCAAGAGACGATGATGATTAAAAGCTCAGGGCAGGGCCGAGAGCCAAGCTTTGGCGCCCTGGGCCTTAAGATCCTGCAGGGCGGTGTTAAAAAGAAGTGGGATGGCCGAGGGTT
>CAZYXT010000073.1:0-13179 GCA_964651505.1 uncultured Enterobacterales bacterium | reverse complement strand
CCCCGGCAACAGCGAATCGGCAGGCAAACGCATCTCAGGCAAATGTGCCAAAGGCAATAAATATTTGCGAGGGATTTTATTGGAAGCTGCCCATGCCTGCATGCATTGCAAGGACTGCTACCTTGCCGATAAGGCCAAGAAGCTCAAAGCAAGGCGCGGAGCGAGAAAAGCTGTTGTTGCACCGGCGCATAACCTTTTAAGGATAATCTACGCCATGATCCGTGACGGCTCCCGGTTCATCAACGAGAAGAAGGATGTGATGACCCCGTTGTGCTTGGATAAGTTGCAACAGGCAGCAGATCAGTTAACAAAGAACACGCAGCTTCAGGTCGAAGACAAGATCATCGTGGTAGATCAAAATACGGGCGAGGTTAAATCGGAGATAACGCCCCTAAGGCAAAGTAAGCGCAAAGGTCGTAAGAAGACGCCCGGCGCTTAGGGGGCCTCTCACGAGCCAACCGTTGATCTACAGCGATTTTTAAAAAGGTACCTAAGGTGCCTCGGATTAATACGCCCTCTCAAAGGGGCAACTACCGTCAGGGCTTTCATGAAAAAAATCTCATGGGGTGTTAAAGCAAAACCGCACCAAGGCGCGGTTTTTTCGAGGATTTAAAAAAACGGTTTTTAGTTGTGCTGGGCCTCGGGGGCAAAGGATGCAATGGCCATGGCCAGCCTTTGAATGCCCAAGTTCAGATCTTCCTCGCTGATATTAAGCGGAGGGGCCAGGCGCAGCACATTGCCGCCTGCCAAAAGAATGAACAGATCATTTTGCGTGCACAGCTTTTGAATGGCGGAGCCTTGGTTTTCATATTTGCCTGCAAGCTCGGCGCCGATCAAAAGACCCTTGCCCCTTACTTCTTTAAAGCACGAGTAGCGCCGACTGATATCTTCAAGGCCTCTATTTAAGATCTCGCCTTTGCGCCTTACCTCTGATAAAAATTGGGGATCACTGATGGTGTCGACCACATAAGAGCCCACCGCGCAGGCCAAAGGATTGCCGCCGAAGGTGGAGCCGTGAGTGCCTGCGCTAAAATGCCTGGCAATCTCGTCGGTGGTGAGCACGGCGCCGATGGGCAGGCCTGCGCCCAGTCCCTTGGCCGAGGTTAGAATATCGGGGGTAAAGCCGTATTGCTCGAAGGCATAGAAGGTGCCGCAGCGGCCGATGCCGGTTTGCACCTCATCGACAATCACCAGGGCATTGTGCTTATGGGCAAGCTCTGCGGCCTCATGCAAAAACTTGGGTTCGACAGGCAAGATCCCCCCTTCGCCCTGAATAAGCTCCAGCATGATGGCGCAGGTCTTGTCGCTGATGGCATCTTGCAAAGCCGATATGTCATTGAAGGGCAGGTGGGTGATGCCGTCAATCTTGGGGCCGAAGCCTTTGACATACTTCTCCTGTCCGCCCACGTTGACCGAGAACAGGGTGCGGCCGTGGAAGCCGTGCAAAAAGGAGATGATTTCGTATTTGTCATCTCCGTACAGATCATAGGCGCGGCGGCGGGCCAGCTTTAAGGCAGCCTCATTGGCCTCGGCGCCCGAGTTTTGGAAGAAAACCTTGGAAAAGGGGGTCTTTTGCACCAGCTTTTGGGCCAAGGTCAAGGTCTTGTCATTGACGAAGATGTTGGAGACATGCAAGAGCTTTTTGCTCTGCTTTTTGATGATCTTGCAAATTTTCTTGTTGCGATGGCCCAGGCAATTGACCGCAATGCCTGAGGTAAAGTCCAAATAGGCATGATCGTTGCTGTCAAAAAGATAAGAGCCCTCTCCATGGGTGATCACCATGGGCAGCGGGTTGTAGCAGGGGACCATGACTTCATCAAAGGTCGATCTGGTAACTGACATATTCTTCTTCCTCACAAATTCATTTCATAAGCGTGCTCATCGCAATGATCTTTTTTGGGACAATTCTCGCAGTCCTTTAAGATTTTCTCGGGCAATGCCTCGCGCGTGGTCAGCTCAAAGCCGATTTTGGCAAAGAACTTGGGATTGCGCGTTAAGGCAAACACCTTTTTGATCTCCATTTGCCTGGCTCTTTGGATCAAGAAGTTAACGATGGCCCGCCCCTGGCCCCGGCGCTGAATGGCAGGATTTACCCCCAAAGAGCGGATCTCGGCCAGGCCCGAGTCGTAAACGTACAAACAGGCACAGCCCAACACTTCGTTGTCCTTGACGCACACGGCAAAGGTCAAGATATTGCGGATGATGTCGGTTTTGGGCCGCGGCAGGTTCTCGCCCATGCGCGCCCAATAACAAACCATGTCAAACAGATCGTCAACATCGCTGAGCCTGGCCTGACGCACCACAAAACGCCCCTGATTCTTCGAATCCAAAAGGGCGCTGACTTCGTTTAAAGCCTGCGCGATGCGGTTGAGCTCATGCTCGGATAATTGTTCTTGAAGATGCAGATCCAAAGCCTTGTCATAAAGCTCGTTCATGTTCAAAAAAGCGTAGTTGTTCTTGTTTATGACAGAAAGCTTGCCCTTGCTGTCTTGGGCATTCTTGCAAGCTTTAAGATCTTCTTGTTTAAATTTAACTTTTGGTGATTGCTGATTCATTTTATGCACTTGTAAGAAAGGTTGAAGACAAAGTTTTAAAGCCTCTCAAGCTTCAAAGACCGTCCCCAATCGTCGCAGTGCATCAAGCTTAATGCCGCTGTCGCACAGCTTGGACAAGTTCGTCAAAACCACGCTGCAGCCTATCAATTGACTTGCATGCAAAGCCTCTTGAACCTTGACCACCATGCCGTCATGCACGATGCCGCTGTCAATCAAGGCTTGGCCTTTTTCTTTGTCAATTTGTTCTATAACATGTCCTTTCTCATCCAAGACCCCGGCCACATCGGACACCAAGATCAAAGGCGCTTTGAACAAGGCGGCTGCGGCCACGGCGGCCGTATCGGCATTGATGTTGTATAAGGTGCCTTTCAAATGCCCGATAGAGCACAAAAAAGGCGTGCAGCCCAATGAAAACAAAGCATCCAAAAATTGCCGGTCCCCTTTGTGCGCCACGGCAACCTTGCCGTACTCATCGCCCATCTTTTTAAGCTTTAAGGTGCCCCCGTCCGTGCAGCACAGGCTCACGGCTTTAAGCCCGGCCTCAAGGGCAAGCCCCTGCAGGGTTTTTGCGCAGGTGCCTGCCAGCATGCCCGTAATATAGGGCATGGCCTCATCGGTGCTGACCCTGATGCCGTCTTTTTTCTGAGTCTTGATCTCAAGCTTGTCTAAAATCGCATCGACCTCTATCCCGCCGCCATGCACGAACAGAGCCTCAAGATCGGTCTGTCCTTTCAAAGAGGCAAAGAGCTTCAAGAGAAGATCGGTTTGTTTGAGGTTTTTGCCGCTTAGTTTAATGACTGCCCGCTGCGTCATAAGCACTCCTGCCAAAATGCCTTGTCATCAAAGTCAAAGCAAGCATTATAAGCCTCAACGGCAGAAGATGCGGCACCTTTTAACAAATTATCGATGGCAGAGCTTATCACCAAATATTGACCTTGCACGCGGCAGGAGATATCGCAGCAGGGGGTATTGACCACATCGTCAAGTTTGACGAGATCTTGCTTGAGCCTTACCATCTTGTAGCCGCGGTAATAATGATCATAGGCCTGCTGCACCTGCTCCTCTGTGACGCCATCTTTGAGACGGCAGGTGATGGTGGCCAAGATCCCGCGCTTAAAGTTGCCTAAGTGAGGATTGAAAATAACGTCTGTGCCCAAGTGAGATGCAATCTCGGGTTGATGGCGATGGGTGAAAATGCCGTAGGCATTGAGGCTGACCTCGCAGAACATGGAGTTAAGCTTCAAGCCGCGCCCGGCCCCGCTTACCCCGCTTACGGCGTTGATGACGGGAGGCATGCTCTCATCGATGAGCATATCTAGGATCAAAGGCTTCAAAGACAGCTGGCTTACGGTCGGATAGCACCCGGGGAGCGATACCAAAGTTGCATCTTTAATCTCTTGAGATGATGTAAAGCCCATCAATGCATAGACGCTGCCTTGCAAAATCTTTGGGCACTCGTGTTTAAAGCCGTAATGCTTTTGATAAAAATCGTTATCTTTGACGCGGAAGGCTCCCGACAGGTCAAAGATCTTGGCCCGCCGCCCGCAGGCTGCTTTGGCAATGTCATGGCTTACTTTGTGATCGGTGGCCAAAAACACCGCATCAAAGTTGTCGCCCAAAGTTTTTGGATCGGTCAGGCTCTCCAAGATCAGATCGCAGCGGCCTGCCAAAAAACCGTGCAGGGCCGAAATCTTTTTGTTTGCATCGGAGGAATTTTCGGATACGTAAAGATGGCACAGATCAGCTTGAGGATGGCGGCTTAAAATGCCGCATAACTGAGCACCGGCATAGCCTGAGGCTCCGACAACTGCTGTTTTGATGGTTTGCATATGCGCCTCACAAGATTGAGAGTGTTAATTAGCCGTTTTCGTCACAATTTTAAAGTTTTTTCACCACAAAATGCCAATTGCACCAAAATAAGGAAAATTAGGGCAAACAGCTCTCTTTGTGCTTTAATCATGGCCAAATCAGGCCGTTTTGCAAAAATTTGGTGCAAACAGGGGCGGGCCGCCATTGAAGAACCTGACGCCTGAAAGCTCAGGGCTCAGGGGGCAAGGCGGTTTTAAACAAAGACCGGTTTAAAAAGAGATTTTCAAGTTTAAAAGGGGCAGGCATGGACACAAAGACAGGGGATATTTACAGGCAGCATCTTAGCGCCTTGTGCAGTTTTAAAAGCGCAAGTTATGACGATTTAAGCTTGGATGAGCCCAATGACAAGGTTATCGGGTATATGGAGGAGGTGCTCATCTCCTGCGGCTTTTCGTGCACCAAGATCCCATCTGAGCATGGCAAGTCAAATTTGTTTGCCTCTCTTGGCAAGCCTCAAATCCTGCTTTGCGGTCACACCGATACCGTGCCCTGCGATAAAGACAAGTGGCAAACCGATCCGTATTTTTTGACCGTAAAAGAGGGCAAAGCTTACGGCCTCGGCGCCTGCGACATGAAAGGTTATTTGGCCTTGATCTTAACTTTGGCCCAAACAGGCACGCTTAAAGAGGGGACAGCCGTGTTGGCCACGGCCGATGAGGAAACCTCGATGGCAGGAGCCTTAAGCTGCCGGGAGTATTTTTCAAGGCACGATTTGCGCTTCAAATTCATCTTTATAGGCGAGCCCACGCAAAACCGTCCCGTCGTCGGCCATAAGGGGTGGATGTATCGCGAGCTGATTGTCAAAGGGGCAGGGGCCCACTCGTCAAACCCCTCTTTGGGGATCAATGCCTTGGAAGAGGCTTTGCCTTTAATAGAGTCTTTAAAGGCGCTCAGGCTCAAATTAAGCCAAATCCAAGGTCCCTACGATATCCCGCATCCTACTTTAAACCTTGGCGCAATTGCAGGCGGGGATTGTGCCAACCGGGTGATGGCAGATTTGAAGCTGACCTTTGATTTAAGGCCCACGCAGGATTTTGACATGACCTGTGCATTAGCGGCGCTTGATGAGATAACAAGATCCTATCGGGGCAAGGCCGGGATCTCTTTGAGAGCTCCTTATGCCGATATTGAGCCTTTGAGGGCAGCTTCGGCTGTGCTTGAGCAAGAAGAGCTTTTAAGCGCTCTTGCTTCAAGACCCTTAGGTTACGTAAGTTATTGCACCGAAGGCTCCATTTTGCAGCAAAGCGGCCCCTGCGTGATCTTGGGCCCGGGCTCTATTGCGCAGGCCCATCAGGCAAACGAGTTTATTTCTTTGCAGGAGGTAGATGAGGCCTTTGAAATTTACGGTACCCTCATTGCCAAGCTTCTCAAATGAAAATTGCAGCAGCGACATCAGAAGGCCGCGCATAAAGCGCGGCCTTCTGATGATTATGTTTGTTTTTAAAAGCTGCAAGGCCTGTTACCTTGGCACCGCCTTGATGGTCAGCTCACACAAAGGGCCTTGTGAAAAGCCTGTTTCATAGTGAAAACGCGGGCTTTGCACCACCACAAAATCGTAGACGGCATCCTTGTTCAAAAGCTTTTCTTGCACGATGCCCATCTGCTTTAAGATCTCTTCTGTGTACATGTCGGTGCCTTCGCAGGCATTGACGAAGCTTTGAATGGCCGTGTAGGCCTCAGGCTCCAAACCGTCAGGGAAACGGCTTTGGATCTGCACCGATTCAAGATTGGTGCCGTCATAGGAGGCCGTGCCGCGCAATTCTATGGCAGGGGAGAGGACGCTTACAAAGCCTTCGCCATTGTCATTGGCATTGGCCGCGGGCAAAGCCGTGTCAAAGGTTGCCAAAGCATCGTTAAAAGACTGCCTGAAAGCAGGTCCCGTAAACACCAGCTTTTGGATCCCCGCCTCTTCGGCGGCCTTTTCGCGCTGCCACTCTTCATACCACGAAAAACCTGCGCTGATGAAGTAATAGCAGGCCACCAGCAAGGCTATGAGCCTGAAGTTTTTGCGGATCTTGTCTTGTCTTTGTCTTTTGAGCTCTTCTTGGCTTAAATTTTCATCGGGTGTCGCCATGCGTTCTCCTTATGGTTTAAGCGGCACTGACCAACATGATGATGGAGCGTGCCTTGACCTTAAGTTTATCGCCTGCCATGTAGCGGCGCAAATTAAAGGACGACACGATTGCATCGTTGGGCGATTCTTGGGAGGTGTCGACGATGGGGGACCAAAGATGTTTGGCGCTCTTGGGATTGGGCGGCAGCACGATTTGCAGATCTTCCCAAAAGGCATTGACGAAGGTGTAGGCATAAATGGAGAAAGTGCCCCAATAGACCAAAACGCCGATTGAATGAGAAGAATCGGACCAATCAGGTTGAAAAGGCAGCACTCCGTGCCATTGCAGCCTGGTCGAGCGCAAAACGCTGTCAAGCATCCTCGATTGGCGCAGACGCCCCGGGTGTCGGATCCTCTCGGTGCGCCTCTTGATGATGGCCCTGGTAAAGCGCAGCATCTCCTGTTGGCGCTCGTTCAAATCCCAGTGCATGTAGGAGATGTCATTGTCCTGGCAATAGGCATTGTTATTGCCTTTTTGGGTGCGCAAGATCTCATCGCCCATCAGGATCATGGGGGTGCCCATGGACAAGACGGTCAGGGCCAGCATGTTTTTGGCCTGCCGCAAGCGCAGATCGTTTAAGGCAGGATCGTCGCTTTCGCCTTCTGCTCCGTAGTTGGCCGAATAATTGTTGTTGTTGCCGTCGCGGCTGTTCTCGCCATTGTCTTCATTGTGCTTGTCTGCGTAGGAGACCAGATCCCATAAGGTAAAGCCGTCATGGCAGGTGATGAAGTTGATGGATTTTTGCGGATCGACCTCGCGCTCGTTGTAAATGTCGGGAGAGCCCAAGACCCTCTCGACAAAGCGCTTGATGGTGCCGTTGTCGCCGCGCATGAAGGAGCGCACGTCATCGCGGAATTGCCCGTTCCATTCGCGCCACTTGGAGCCTGCGATGGAGCCCAGCTGATAAAGGCCGCCTGCGTCCCAAGGCTCGGCTATGATCTTGGTATCGGCCAAATGCTGATTGGTGTCGATGTCCAAAAGAGTAGGGGACTTGGCAATGGGCATGCCGGTGTCATCGCGGGCCAAGATGGAGGCCAGATCGAATCTGAAGCCGTCCACATGCATCTGCTCGCGCCAGAAGATCAAAGATTCTATGATGAGGTTGCGCACCACCGATTTGTTGGCATTGAAGGTATTGCCGCAGCCTGCGTAATTGCCGTAATGGCCGTACTTGTCGATGATGTAGTAGCCGTACTTGTCAAAGCCTTTGAAGCAGTAGACGGGGCCGTTTTGATCGCCCTCTGAGGTGTGGTTGTAAACCACATCCAAAATAACCTCGATGCCGTTTTTGTGCAGGGCCTTGACCATGTCGCGAAATTCGTCGATGGGGCCCATCACGGATTTGTCCGAGGAATAGCCCTCATGAGGGGCAAAAAAGGCCATGGGCGAGTAGCCCCAGTAATTGCGTTTGCCCGGGAGCGCATCCATTTCGTCGTATTGGAAGACGGGCAGAAGCTCCACGGCGGTGATGCCCAATTCAAGAAGATAGGGGATCTTCTCGATAAGGCCGCGATAGGTGCCGCGCAGAGGGGCTTTGACCTTGGAGCTTGGGTGGGCGGTAAAGCCTTTGACATGCATCTCGTAGATGACGGTGCGGTTTAAAGGACGGTTGGGCGAGACATCCAAGCCCCAATCGTAGTTGGTAAGATCGATGACCACGCTTTTGGCGCAGGTTCTAAAGCACTCCTGCTCATCCTCGCTTTGAAAGCGGCGGTAACCGTCGGGGAAAATCACCCTGCGTCCGTACGGATCGAGCAGCACCTTGCCGATCTCAATTTGCGATAATTTGTCTTTGCGCACGGCGTCGCGCACGCGCCAGGCATAGATCTGTCCTGCCTTGATGCCTTTGACGTGCACGTGCCAATAGTAAACGGATTTGAAGATGGCAGATGAGAGGACGATGATGTCGGGGTTGTCATCTTCGGGGCTTTTAAACAAGAGCAGCTCCAACGAGGCTGCCGGGGGGCACCAGACTGCAAAGTTCACCCCGTTGTCATCAATGGTGGCGCCAAGCGACCGGCAGTGGCCGGCACTGATCACATATTTGGACTGCTGTCTTCTGTCTGTTGCCATTTTTACACCATAATTTTTCCATGCGCACCCGCGTGATTTTACACTATTGCATACTCAAATCCAAAATTGCGACAAAATGCATAAAATGCTTTGACAAGAACTTTGCATACCGGGCAAATTTTGATTATGGACTATAGAGACGGGAATTTTGCCTGCGACGGCAAAGGCGATCCCCTTGAGCCTGATTATGCCTGCATCCTCAAAACCTTCCCCGGTTTAAAGAAGATACAGGAGTTAATTTGTCTGAGGCCAAACGCCTATGCCCAGGCGTGTTTTAAAACCTGCGCATTTGAGACCATAAGCAGGCGCCCTCAGCAATTAAGCCCTCACATAAAAGCTGAGGGCTTGCAGAGTCTACTCAGTGGAAAAAATCTTTGAATAAAGATCAGAGCTCAAGGAACAGCCCCGGGTCTGAGAACGAGGCTGTTTGATTTATAAGCTATGATTTATTCTCTTGTGCAAGATGCCTTTGATTGAGATCTTCAATGATCTTGACGTAATCCTTGTTCCAGATGGGATAGATAAAGTACATGACCAGGATGGTCAGTATGCTCAAGGCGCCAGGGTACAAGAAGATCAAGCCGCGAATGCCTTGAATGGCGCTCTCGGTCTGCTCGGCATTTGGCACGTATCCGACCAGGGTCAAAACTACGCCCGGCACAAAGCCTGCGATGGCGGTGGAGAGCTTGCGGAAGAAGGTGTAGGACGAGTAGACCAGGCCTTCGGAGCGAATGTTGGTCTTCCACTCGCCGTATTCTACGGCATCTGAGATCAACGCCCAGTTGAGGGTGTTGATAAAGGAGCTACCCAAGAAGGCCAGCGAGGCAAAGATCACGTAGGAGTAAATGTCGGAGACCACAAAGTAGGCTGTCAGATCGGCTGCGGCCCAGATCACGCCGCCTAAGATGTAGATCCACACCTTATCGAGCTTCTTGACGAGGTTGGGCACGATGATTGTGCCTATGAACACGGCACCGATGCTGAAAAAGCCCATAAACATCAGCAAGCTCGAATCAAGCAGGATGTATTGGGCAAAGTAGACCTGGACGGCCAGCTTCACATTAAAAGCCGAGAAGGTAAAGACATTGACGATGCACAAGACTATCAGAGCCTTGTTTTTGAACAGCGCCAGGTAGGCCTTTTTCATGTCGGCAAACTTGACCTTCTCCTTGGGCTTGACGGTGTAATTCTCCTGAATGTTGTTGTAGGAGAACAAAATCAAGATCACGCCTGCTATGCCGAAAGCGGCTGTTGCAAAGCTGTAGCCGGTTCGCTCATCTGCAAACATCCAGACGATGGGCATGAAGCACACGGTGGAGACGAGCAGACCCAAATTGGAGCCTGCCTGCCTGAATGAGGCTAAGATCGAGCGCTCCTGCGTGTTCTTGGTGATGGCCGGGACCATCGAGCCGTAGGCAATGTTGCCGATGGAATAGACCGTGCCGAAGATCATGTAGGTTAAAAAGGCCAGCACGACTTTCCAAGTCAATGAAAATTCGGGGATGGAGAACGAGGCTACCAGAAGCAGCGCCAAAGGGACGGCCGAATAGAGCATAAACGGCCTGAATTTGCCTCGCTTGCCTATGTTCAGACGGCTGTCGATCCAAGTGCCGACGCTGATGTCTGCAAATGCGTCCCAGATCTTGACCAGCAGGAAGATCAGGCCTGCCACATAGCCCGGGATCTGCAAATGATCAGTGTAATATTTGAGAAGATACAGCTGTCCCATCTCAAACAAAAAGTTGTAGCCCGTATCGCCCAAACCGTAAAAAATCCTCTGTCTGACATTGGTTTTGACAGGAGTAAGCGCGGTCGCTGCAGTATCGGACATGGTGTTGCCTCCTTAAACGGCATCAATGCCGCCTTCTTGTGTGTTTGTTTTAACTTCCGTCATCCTGAAGCTGAAGCTGCCTTGAGGTGCAGCTTTGCGCACGAGGCGCAGGCTAAGATCGATGCCCAAGACCGGGCCGGGCCTTAAGCTTCATCAAGCCATTAAAAACAAGAGCCCTTTGCGCGGCAGAGGGATGGCAGCGATTAGCGCACCGCGTCATCAGGTTTTGATTAAGCGCAGGCACGCTTAACAATGAGAGGAGGTCGGTTTCCAACCATAGAAGATTGAGGAGGCCTGATGCTCAATTTGCACCATCGTAAAGCAGGCTGTCCGGCCAAAATGGATCAGGTGCTAAAATTGCATCAGGCGGGCCGGTGCTGTGTTTGTGACCGCATGAGCACTTAATCGCCACAGCTCATGGGTCAGTTCTAAGCCTCGCGCCCGCTCCTGCATCCCAACCTCTTTCTCAAATCGCTGCTCCAAGTCTTCTTGTTTAAAAAAATCAAAGCCCGCCCAAGCGCCGGGCTTGGGCGGAGCGCGTTACTTGGCATTAACGTCCAGCAGGCCTGCGGCCAAACCGGGAGCCAAACCCGGGGCTAAAGGCAGACGAGGGATGACCAGGCAGTGCAGGAGGTGATAAACATCCTGCTTGCCGTTCCAAACCAGGGATGCCGGCTGGTTTTGGGGATTGAGTTCCTGGTGCCAGGAGCCTTGCTCGTAATCCTTAAGGTAGGTTACGCAGTAATCCCACCAGGTTTGATAGTACTGCTGATACATCTCATCGCCGGTGTTGACATACAAGGCATAGGCCGAGCCCATGGCCTCGACGATGGGCCAGCGGATGCGGTCGCGGATGACGGGCTTGCCGTCCCAGCCTACGCAGTAAACAAAGCCGGGCTCTCCGTCGACATACCAGGCATCGCGCACGGCGGCATTGAATACTCCCTTGGCATCTTCGAGCAACCACTCGGGGGCCGGCTCGTTGATGGCTTCATAGGCTGCCTTGACGTGGCAGAGCAGACGGGCCCACTCGATCATGTGCCCGGGGGTGCATCCGTAAGCGCGGAAGCGGTTGGCAGGAGCATCCTTGTTGTAGTCGGGCAGAGGATTCCAATTTTCGTCAAAGTGCTCGTTGACCCTGTACATATTGGGCTTGGCAAACTTGTGCACGATGATGGAGGCAATGTGGGTGGCCCTGTCGAGCCATTTGCGATCATGGGTGACGTCATAGGCGATCATGAAAGCTTCCACCGCATGCATGTTGGCATTGCCGCCGCGATAGGCTTCGGTGGTGGTGAAGGTCTCATCCCACGACTCAAGGCACATCTGCTCCTTTTCAGAGTAGAAGTACTTTTCGACTATATCTATGGTCTTTTTCAAAAGTTCGCGGGAGCGGGGATGGCCCGTGCAGCAGGCACTGGCGGCCCCCAACAGGGCGAACATGTACTGATAACCTTGGTTGGAGGCATCTTTAACCGCGCCGGATTCATTTTCAACGCAGGCATACCAGCCGCCGTACTTCTTGTTGACCAAAGGACCGTCGAGCAGGGCTTTGATGCCGTGATCAACCAGGCTCATGGAGCCGGGGCGGCCCATCAGGGCAGCGCAGGAGAAGACGTGCAGCATGCGCGAGGTGATCCACAGGTGGGTGCCGTTTTCCTCCATGATCTGGCCGTTATTGCCCAGCCACCCGAAGCCTGAGGGAACCTTGGACTTAGCGGCAAAATCGAAGATCTCTTCAACTTCCTTTTGCAAAAAACGATGATGGGATAAGGTGTTAAACCATTGCATAGCTTGAAACTCCTAAGTTTTGACTAAATGTTCGTTTTTGATCCGAAGGCTGCCCCTTGGCAGGGGCATGCCGTTAACTAGATACCTAATGCGCCTTTGAGCAGAGCCAGACCCGAGAGGATCAGGAGCACATAAACTACCTTTTGGAAGAATTCCTTGGACAGCTTCTTGTGCACCAGCTGGCCGACGAGCCAGCCAATCAGCATGGCAGGCAATGACAGGATCACGATCTTGATGGTGTCCACGGTCAGAATGTCTGAGGTGAGCATGCCGATGACGATGCCTACGTTGTTGGCTGCAAAGAAGGCATTCAATGTCCCTCTGAAGGCTGATTTGTTCAGGTCGCGCAATTGTCCGTAGATGACAACCGGAGGTCCGTTGGTGGAGAAGGCTGCGCCCAAGCCGCCTGCAAGAAAGCCGAAGGGAATGGGCAGCCACTTGCGGTCATACTTGGGCAGGCCCTTGACGAACAGCGAATACAGCGAATATATCACCAAGAACACGCCCAAAATGCCTTTCATGACGTAGTCGGGGGCATACTTCAAGATGTAGATGCCGAAGGGGATGCCCACAAACGAGGCTATGATGAGCACCGCCGCCGATTTCCAGTCCACGCTCTTGCGATCCAGGAAAGCTGCGTACAGAGCAGTGGCTGTTCCCACCGTCACGCTGATGGGGGAGGCCATGCGCACTGGGATCATCAGGGTGACAAGCGGCATTGTGGTAAGGGCACCGCCAAAGCCCGCCACAATGCCCACGAAGGTGTACATGAACATCAATGACACCACGATGGCCAGCGTGCTGTAAGGCAGCATGGTCCCATCAGGCATCATGATATTAAACAGATCGCTCATGGTTATTGTCTCCTTATGTAGGTTGATTGGTTATCTTTTGGCCATCATTTCATCCACGATGGCACGCAGGCGCTGCAAGCGGGGCACGGCCA
>CAZYXT010000072.1:0-13318 GCA_964651505.1 uncultured Enterobacterales bacterium | reverse complement strand
CGGGGCAATCAGCCTCAAAGGCGCAACTTTTTTGATGCATTTGCCCCCCGTCACAACCTGATGCAAGAATGAGCACTTGATTATCCTGCCAAGGCTTCGCGCTCCTTAACTCAAGCTTGTTGCTGACAGGTTATGAGCCAAGGAGCCTTGCTTGCAATCTTGCTTTCGTTGATGGGAGAGCAGCGCCTTAAACAAGGGGCAGTGCCAAAAGATGTCCCCTTAAGATCAAATTTTGTTTTTGCATTTTCGATGAGTCAATGGCGTTTAGGGATCGCGCCTTTAAGAGGAGAGGCTCTTGACACCCCATGGGCTTTAATGATTAGTAAAAGATAGAAGAGGGCTCTTGGCGCAGAGTTTTTGTTCATTTAAGGCCAAACCAATCCTAGAACGCAAAAGGGAGGCAAAGCCTCCCTTTTGCAAGACCTCCCATTGCTAAGAGGCTTAAGTTGAGTCGATTAAACCTTAGCCTTCTCAACTACACCGACTAAGGTCCAAGAGATGGTCTTGGCTACCGGACGGCACTCCTTGATATCCACAATATCGCCGGTGCGGGCTAAATTTTGGGTATCCTGAACGTGCAGCTTGGTAGTGCGCTTGATTATCTTGCCGTACAAGGGGTGCTTGACGCGGCGCTCGATGGCGACTACACAAGCCTTTTGCATCTTGTCGCTGACCACGCGGCCGCGCAAAGTGCGAGCCTTCTTGGCAGGGGTTTGAGTTTCCGACATATCAGCTCCTATTCTTGTGCAGCACCGGCACGCAGCTTCTCGGTGATAACCGTGTTGACGCGTGCGATGTCACGGCGAGTCTTTCTGATGTTAGCAGTATTCTGCGTATTACCGCTGATCTTGTGGGTAAAACGCTCGTTGAACTGCTGCTTCTCAAGAGCGGCAAGCTCGCTCCTAAGCTCTTCAACGGTCTTGTTGCGTAATTCTGCTGCCTTCATTAGATCACCGCCTTGCGAACAAAAGTAGTGGTAACAGACAACTTGGCAGCGGCCAGACGGAAGGCCTCGCGGGCTACTTCCTCGGGAATGCCGCCAACTTCAAAGAGCATCTTGCCAGGCTGAATGGGAGCTACCCAGTATTCAACCGAGCCTTTGCCCTTGCCCATGCGAACGCCCAGAGCCTTCTGAGTGATAGGCTTGTCGGGGAACACGCGGATCCAAACCTTGCCCTGACGCTTCATCTCGCGGGTGAATGCACGACGGGCAGCCTCAATCTGGCGGGCAGTGATCTGGCCGCGGGAAGTGGCCTTCAGACCGAAGTCGCCGAAGGAGACCTTGTTGCCGTTGTAGGCCAGGCCCTCGTTGCGACCCTTCTGAGTCTTGCGGTATTTAGTACGTTTAGGTTGTAACATTTTCTACCCCTCTACTCTGCAGCCTTGGCCTCGGAAGCCTCAGGCTTCTTGGCGGCTGCAGCCTTGTCCTGACCGCCGCGGCCGCGACGTCCGGTGCGGGGACCGTCATCGCGACGACGCTTGCGGCCGCCGGGAGCCTCGCGTCTCTCCTCGGGCTCTTGGCCGGTCAAAGGAAGATCGCCCAATACTTCGCCCTTGAAGATCCAGACCTTGACACCGATGACGCCGTAGGTGGTTACAGCCTCGGACAGTGCATAATCGATGTCGGCACGCAGGGTGTGCAGAGGCACGCGGCCTTCGCGCAGCCACTCGGAGCGGGCAATTTCGGCACCGCCCAGACGCCCTGAAACTTCAACCTTGATGCCCTTGGCACCGACGCGCATGGCGTTTTGGATGGCCTTCTTCATGGCGCGGCGGAACATGACGCGGCGCTCAAGCTGGCCGGCAATGGAGTCGGCGACGAGCTTGGCATCAAGATCGGGCTTGCGTACTTCGCTGATGTTGACCTGAGCAGGGACGCCTGCGATCTGAGAGATCTTGCGGCGCAGCTTCTCGACATCCTCGCCCTTCTTGCCGATGACGATGCCCGGGCGAGCAGTGTGAATGGTCACGCGAATGCTCTTGGCAGGACGATCGATGACAATCTTGGATACTGAGGCGTTCTTGAGCTCAGTGCTTAAATATTTGCGAACTTCAAAGTCGCTTTTGATATTGGCCGGGAAATTCGCAGTCGATGCGTACCAGACCGACGAGTAAGGCTTGGTGATGCCAAGTCTTATTCCGATAGGATTTACCTTCTGACCCATATTTGCTCCCTATTAACGCTCAGCAACCCACACACTGATGTGCGAAGTGCGCTTGACAATACGGTCAGCACGGCCTTTGGCACGAGGCTGAACGCGCTTCAGAGACGGACCTTCATCGACCATGATGCGGGAGACAAACAGCCTGTCTACATCCATGGACATATTGTTCTCGGCATTGGCAACGGCAGATGCCAAAACCTTGCGGATTAAGACCGCAGCCTTGCGAGGGCTGAACTTCAACAGGTTCAGAGCCTCGTCGACGGGCTTGCCGCGGACCTGATCGGCGACCAGGCGGGCCTTTTGAGCAGAAGTGCGTGCGTAACGCTGTACAGCTTTAACTTCCATCTTAACTCCTACTTACCCTTCTTATCAGCGGCAATGTGGCCTTTGAAGGTGCGGGTCGGGGCGAACTCGCCCAACTTGTGTCCTACCATCTCGTCGGAGATATAGACCGGCACATGCTGACGGCCGTTGTGCACGGCAATAGTCATGCCGATCATGGCAGGTACAATCATTGAGCGGCGGGACCAGGTCTTAATCGGCTTCTTGTCGCCGTCCTGCAACGCCTGCTCTACTTTCTTGAGTAAGTGCTCGTCAATGAACGGGCCTTTCTTCAGAGAACGTGGCATGTTAATTCCTCACTCTTAACGGTGGCGAACAATGTACTTCTCAGTACGCTTGTTGGTGCGTGTCTTATAGCCCTTGCAAGGGACACCCCAAGGCGAACGGGGCTGAATGCCCTTGTTGCGACCCTCGCCGCCGCCATGCGGGTGATCGATGGGGTTCATGGCCATGCCGCGAACGGTGGGACGAATGCCGCGCCATCTGGAAGCGCCGGCTTTGCCCAGCTGTCGGAGCATGTGCTCGGAATTGCCAACTTCGCCGATGGTGGCACGGCCGTTGGCCAAGACACGGCGCATTTCGCCTGATCTCATGCGCAAAGTGACATAGTCGCCTTCGCGAGCGAGGATCTGGCAGTAGGCACCTGCCGAGCGGGCAAACTGAGCGCCTGCACCGGGGTACAGCTCTACTGCGTGCACATTGGTGCCCACGGGAATGTTGCGCAAAGGCAGGCAGTTGCCGACCTTGATGGGAGCGCTTTCGCCGGACATAATCTTGTCGCCGACCTTCAGGCCCTTGGGAGCCAGAATGTAACGGCGCTCGCCGTCAGTGTAGCAGACCAGGGCAATGTGGGAGCTGCGATTGGGATCGTACTCCAGACGCTCTACGCGAGCCTCGACATTGTCCTTGGCGCGCTTAAAATCGATCAAGCGATAACGCTGCTTGTGACCGCCGCCGATGTGACGAGTGGAAATATGACCTAAATTGTCGCGGCCGCCGGTCTTGCGCTTCTGAACAGTCAAAGGAGCATAGGGACCGCCCTTCCACAAGTCAGGGTTCTTGATCATGATGACATGACGGCGCCCTGCTGATGTAGGCCTAGCTTTTACGATAGCCATTACTTAGTCTCCTCTTGAACTTCAGGGGCCTGGAAATCTACATTCTGGCCGGGCTTGAGCTTGACGTAAGCCTTCTTCCAGTCAGAACGGCGACCCATGCCGTGAACCGAACGGCGAGCCTTGCCCTTTACCGAGAGGGTGCGGACGCTGTCAACTTCGACCCCGAAGAAATACTCTACGGCCTTCTTGATCTCAGGCTTGGTTGCATCCTTGGCAACTCTGAGGACTACGCCCTCGCCCGATTCGATGAAAGAATTGGTCTTCTCGGAGATGATCATGGACTTGATCACCGATTTGGCGCGTGAACTAATCATTTGAGCAATTCCTCCACCTTCTTGACGGCAGCGCTGGTCATCAGAACCTTCTCAAAGCCGATCAGGTTGACCGGATTGAACAAGGAGGTGCCGGGCTGGCAGACTTCTACCTTGTACAGGTTGCGGGAGGCCAAAAACAGCTTCTCGTCAAAATCGGCAGTGACGATCAATACCTGCTTCAAGTTGAAGTCCTTGAGCTTGCCGACCAGAGTCTTGGTCTTGTGATCTTCGATCTTCAAGTCGTCAATGACAATCAGACGGTCCTGACGGACGAGCTCGGACAAGATGGAGCGCATGGCAGCGCGATACATCTTGCGGTTAACTTTTAAAGTCCAGTCCTGAGGCTTGGCCGCAAATACGGTGCCGCCGCCGCGCCACAGAGGCGAACGGGTTGAGCCGGCACGGGCACGGCCGGTGCCCTTCTGGCGGAAAGGCTTCTTGCCGCCGCCTGACACTTCAGAACGGGTCTTCTGCGCTTTGGTTCCGGCGCGTGCGGTACTTAAGTAGGAAACAACTACCTGATGTACCAGCGCTTCATTGAACTGACGGCCGAAGGTATTCTCCGATACCTCGAGGCCCTGCTCAGCGCCAATCATCTTTAATTCCATGGTTCTTTACCTTAGGTTAAGCCTTAACACTTGGTCTTACGATAACATCGCCGTTGTTGGCGCCGGGAACTGCACCCTTGACCAGCAAGAGGCTGCGCTCAGGGTCAATTCTGACCAGATCTAAGCTTAAGACGGTTACCCTTTCGCCGCCCATGCGGCCGACCATCTTCTTGCCCTTGAATACGCGGCCCGGGGTCTGATTCTGACCGGTGGAGCCGGGTACGCGGTGGGAACGCGAATTGCCGTGGGTAAAGTCCTGCGTACGGAAGTTGTGGCGCTTGACGGTGCCGGCAGTGCCCTTGCCTTTGGACTGGCCGGTGACGTCGACTTTCTTGACATCGTTGAAGGCATCTACCTTGATCTCAGAGCCGACTTGATAAGCGCCAAGCTCGGACTCGTCTAAGCGGAACTCCCATAAACCGCGTCCGGCGGCGACGCCGGCTTTGGCAAAGTGACCAACTTCAGCCTTGGTCAGGCGGCTTTGCTTGCGCTCCCCGGTGGTAACCTGAATGGCACAGTAGCCGTCGGTATCCATATTCTTAATCTGGGTTACGCGGTTTGCCTCTACTTGAATGACGGTGACGGGGATCGACTTGCCGTCCTCGGTGAATACACGGGTCATTCCAAGCTTGCGGCCGATTAAACCGATTGACATTGTATTATTCCCCCTCGTTAGCGAAGGCTGATCTGAACATCTACACCGGCAGCAAGATCAAGACGCATCAAAGCATCTACGGTCTTCTCAGTCGGCTCCACGATGTCTACTAAACGCTTGTGGGTGCGGATCTCATATTGATCGCGGGCATCTTTGTTGACATGTGGGGAGATAAGGATGGTGTAGCGCTCCTTACGGGTAGGGAGCGGGATCGGGCCGCGAACCTGCGCGCCAGTGCGCTTAGCAGTTTCAACGATTTCAGCGGTCGAATGATCGATCAGTCTGTGATCGTAAGCCTTGAGGCGGATCCTGATTCTTTGGTTCTGCATTACAGACTCCGAATAAAAAAGAACACACAGACACTCGCCTTCTTCTTCGCAATGAAGCAGAGGAAGTGCTGCAAATTTACAATCCTCCCAAAATCAGGGAGAGTCTCTTCAGCCGCATGACCTGCATGGAGGGCTGGCTCTGTCAACGAGCTATAATGCTCACAGAAATATAAAAGCGCGTATATTCTAAGGACATTAAAGCAAGGTTACAAGACTTTTGGCCGGAATTTTTTCATTTTTTGCGCAAAAGAAAATGGTGTTTTTGACGTTCAAAAATCCCCGATCTTTACCCTGCCGCCCCCTCACCCCCTGCCCCGGGCTTTGTGTCGCATCCTCACAGCTTATCTGCCATGAGGCGCCTTATGCGGCTCGTGGCAAACTTTATAAGGTCGCGCTATGATAGCCCCGATTTAAGAGGAGACAGTCCATGCACCTGCCTGATGATTACTTAAACACCCCCAAACAGCAGCTTATCCTGCCTGAGGGGTTCGTCTCTTTGGTGCTGCATTGCTGCTGCGCCCCCTGCGCAAGCGCGGTGCTTGAGTGTCTGTCTTTTCACAAAGTAAAGACCCTCATCTATTTTTACAATCCCAACATCTGCCCAAAAAGCGAGTACCTGAAAAGGCGCGACGAGCTTATACAGATGTGCAGGCTCTCAGGCTTTGCCTATGAAATAGGAGATCCTGATTTTAAGGAGTTTTACGCAGGTTACAGAGGGCTTGAGCACGAAAAAGAGCGCGGGGCGCGCTGCGATGTCTGTTTTTATCAAAGATTAAAAAAGACGGCCCTCTTTGCCAAAGAGAGAGGAGCCTCGCACTTTACCACCACGCTTGCCACCTCGCGCTGGAAAGACAAAAACCAAGTCGACCGTGCCGGCTTTAAGGCCCAAGAGGACGCAGGGGGGCCTTTATATTGGGCCGAGGATTGGCGCAAGGGGGGTCTTGTGACCCGCCGTTACGCCCTGGTCAAAAAGATGGATTTTTACAATCAGACCTATTGCGGCTGCGCCTTCTCCAAACAAGAGGCGCAAAAGAACGCTACGATGCCCCGTATACCTCACGATACTCGTACATCGCCTTAAGATGGCCTTTCATCACCTCGTCATCTTCAAGGTATTCCAAAAGATCCGAGAAGGTGATAATGGAAATAACGTCGATGCCGTAATCGGCTTTGACCTGGCTGATGGCCGAAAGCTCGCTGTGGCCTTTTTCCTGACGGTTTAAGGCGATGAGGGCGCCTTTGAAGGCAGCCCCTGCCTTTTTGATTATCTTGTCAGACTCGCCGATGGCCGTGCCTGCGGTGATGACATCGTCGATGACCATCACCTCCCCTTGCAGCCTGGCCCCCACCAGACCGCCTCCTTCGCCGTGATCTTTGATTTCCTTGCGGTTAAAGCACCAGGGCACGTTGATGCCGTGCTCGGAGGAAAGAGCCATGGCCGCAGCACAGGCCAAAGGAATGCCCTTGTAGGCAGGACCGAACACCATGTCAAATTTGATGCCGCTGTTGACCAGCGCCTGCGCATAACAAGAGCCCAACACCGCCAGATCTTGTCCCGTGCAAAATAAGCCTGCATTAAAAAAGTAAGGACTGACGCGGCCTGACTTTAAAATAAAACTGCCAAACTTCAATACTCCCTTGTCCAAGGCCAACTCGATAAAGCGGCGCTGATAATCTTGCATTTTAAACCTCGCTTCCCGATTAATTTTTTAAATGATTGTAGCAAACAAAGGGCGCCGCCCCTCAAGGGCGCGCTTAATTTTGGCAACTTTGCTCCAAGCTTTAATGGGTGCGGTCAATGATTGTGCCTCATGCTACAATCAAAGAACAAATGAGGATAAAGTTATGACCAGCATCAAAAGCATGACAGGCTTTGCCCAAAGCCGTCTTGAGTGCGCCGAAGGCACGGTGACCCTGGATTTAAAATCTGTAAATTTTCGCTATTTTGAAGCAACTTTTAAACTGCCCGATCAATTCCGCGCCTTGGAATCATCCTTGCGCGACAAGCTCAAAAAGGCCGCCCCGCGCGGCAAGTTTGACTGCCTTTTAACCTATATGCCTGCCGATCACAGGGCTTTAACCTTAAACAAGGAGCTGACCGCAGCCTTATGCGGACATTTAAACTACATCAAAAGCCTGTGCCCCGATGCCGTGATCGACGCGGCCTCCATTCTCTCCTTTGAGGGGGTGCTGACCGAAGATGAAACGATACGCGCAGATCTTGAAGATAAGATCTTGGCGCTCTTTGATGATCTTGTGGTCAAATTCATCGAAAACCGCGCCCTCGAAGGGCAAAGGCTCAAAAGCGCCATGGAAGAGAAGCTTGATGCCATCGAGATCCTGCTTGAGCCCATCAAAGGGCAGCTTGACTCCTTGGTGGTGCAGGAGCGCCAAAAGCTTATTGAAAAGCTTGAGGCTTTAAAGGCCGAGGTCAGTCCCGACAGGCTTGAGCAGGAAGTGGCGCTTTTGGCCCAAAAAAGCGATATAGCAGAAGAGTACGACAGGCTGCAATCTCATATCAGCGCGGTGCGGCAGATCCTCGATGAGGGCGGCCTGTGCGGCAAGAAGCTTGATTTTATGATGCAGGAGTTTAACCGGGAGGCCAACACCATGGCATCCAAGGCTGCCAATTTGGACATCACCAAGGCCGCCGTCGAGCTTAAGGTCTTGGTCGAACAATTGCGCGAGCAGGTGCAAAACATCGAGTGATCAGGCCATCTCGTCCTTGCTCATGGCGGCGATGTTGTGCACGGCCTTTTTGAAGATGGCGGGGATCCCCTCGGGGCCGCGCTGCTGCATGGCCGCCAACAGGGCCAAAGCCATGCCGGGCTTGCTTTGCTTTTTGACCGCCATGGTGATGATGCGCGTGGTGTTGTACTGCTTTTTGTTGTATTTTTCAGGCAAATTGGCGCACTCGCGGTAGACGCGGGCATAGCCGTTGGCATAGAAAAAGTGCTCGATGTCCGAGGCAGGCAGACACAACAGATGCTTTTCAGGCTCGGGCACAAAGCTTCTGACGGTTTGGGCATAGCGGCGCCCGGCATCATCGCCGTCGGTGATGACAAACACCGAAATTCCCAGGCTTTTGGCCAGTTTTAAAAGAGGCATCAGCCCGCATTGGGCAAATTCGAGCATCCTGATGCCCTCGCACATCAGGCTGTTGCCCAGCATCGCGGCAATCTCCGGCACAAGCCAGATCTCAGTCTCCCCTTCAACCAAGATCCAGGTGCGGGCAAAGAGGGCCCCCGGGCGATTCATGCGGATGTGAAAGGCAATGCGCCTCAGATCATCGGGGCGAAAGCCTGCCTCGTTGATTTGGTAGCAGCGCGTATCGTAATTTTGGCGGCACAGCCTGCGCAATTGGCCAAGCGGCACGGCCGAGAGCAAATCCGAGGAGTTGGTGGTGATGATCTTTTGCACGGGTATGCTGTTGATGACCGACCAGTAGGCAAGCAGCAGCGAGGGGTGAAAGCGCCCTTCCACATCTTCCAAGATGACGATGGGACGGGTGTATTGATCAAAATTGCGATCGCCTTTGGCAATAAAGAGAGCGCTGACCAAAAAAGTAAGCAAAAGCTTTTCTTTGTTGGGCTCGTGGCTTTGCAAAGCTTTGTTGAGCACGGACAAGGATTCGATGGACACGGGGCGGGTGACCATGTCCTTGACGGTGCGGCTGCGCTCTTTGATTCTCGGCACCTTAAGGCTCTTGTGCCAGGAGCTTAAGTATTTGCCCGAAAGCGAATTTAAAGTCTGCAAACTTGAGGCAAGATCCGAGGCAGCCATCCCCTCGCCTTCTTGCAAAGCGGCAAAGCGCTGCGTAAGCTCCAAAAGCGTCTTTTGATTGTCATCATCCAATCCGTCCTCACAGTGATCCTTAAAGCGCGAATCGCGAAGGCGCACCACGGGATTCATGTCGATTAAAAGCTGCAATGCTTCATCTGAAGGAGGCTTGAGAGGATTGCCTGCCTGGTCATAAAAAAGATGCTCGGTGACAAACTTGCCATCTTTTTCATAGGCCTTGATGACATAAAAGACGCGGTTAAAGCCGTCGGCGCATTTTTGCCACACATGCCCGAGGCGCTTGAGCCTGCGCGACTGACTTAGAATATCGCGCGAGGCTTCCCTGAAGGTTAAGGCAATTGTGATGCAGCTTACCTTGGGCAAATAGACATCAGACTGCTTAAAAGACTGATCTTCTTGCCTGATGCGATTGGCATAATCAAGCCAGTTTTGATCTTCGCCATCTTGGGCATCAGGCTCTTGTGTTTTCTGCCCGCGCTCTTTGTCATCATCGTGTGAAGCTCCAAGATCCAAGGCAGAAGGCAAAGCCTGATTAAAATCGATGGCAGGGCGCGCCTGATGCGGCTTCCCGGGGGCGTTTTCTTCAAAGGCACCGGCCTTATGCTGCGCCTTATCCATGATAAGGGGCACATACAGATCGTTTTTGCACAAGGATGCAGGCCTGCCCATGCCCAAGGACTCGCAGAGGGCTGCCAAAAAGGATGATTTGCCCCAGGTGTTCTCGCCTATCAACACCGAGCTTTGCGCCTCAAAATTGATGCACAAATGCCTCACTCCCCGAAAATTTTCAACCTCAGCCTTTTCCAAATACATCTGCCAAACTCCTGGGATCTGTCAGTGTTCAGTGTAGCCGTGATGGCTCTCCAAGGCAAAAAAGAGCAAGACAAAATCGGGCCTTCATCAAAAAAAGCCTCTATGGGCAGGCTGTGAGTGCACCGCTCGGAGATTGGCATAAGAGTGCTCAAAGGCAAACCTGAGGCCAAAGCTCTGAGTTAAAAAAGCCGGGGGCTTTTGCGTGCCCTTTGTGCCTGTCAGCCCTGATGGTTTTTAATGCGCCCTGTGCTCTTTGCCGCAGGCTCGCTTTGCCGCGCAATCTTCTTTACAGATAAGATTTGCTCAAAAAGAGGTTATCGGGGCCCGGTGATGCTGATGGCTCAAACTGCCGCTGGGGGCAGTTTCAAAGCTTAGATCTTGGTTACTTGCGACGCCAGATGGTGCCATCCTTGGTATCTTCCAAGATGATGCCCATGGCGGCAAGCTTATCGCGCGCCTCATCGGCGGCTTTGTAGTCTTTGGCTTTTTTGGCCGCGGTGCGTTTTTTGATAAGCTCCTCGATAAGGGCCGTGTCATCGCCATCTGCGCTGCCCTTCAAATACTCGTCGGCGTTTTGATTGAAAAGGCCCAAGATCCTGCCCAATTGCAACAGGCGCGAGGATAACTGCTGCTTGCGCTCCCCTTCAGACTTGTTGAGCTCCTTTACAAGATCAAAGAGCACGCTTAAAGCCAAAGGAGTGTTAAAGTCGTCATCCATGGCCTTGCAAAAAGCCTCTTCGTACTCGTCGGTGCCGCAAGGGGCCGGCAGGGCGTTCAGATCGATGCCGCGCAAGGCGGTGTAAAGGCGGGTGGCGGCGGCTTTGGCCTGATTTAAATTGTCCTGCGAGTAATTTAAGGGGCTGCGATATTGGCCTGACAACAAGAAATAGCGCACGGTCTGGGCATCGTAATAAGAGAGCACGTCGCGAATGGTAAAGAAGTTGTTCAGAGATTTGCTCATCTTCTCATCGTTGATCATCACCATCCCCGAGTGCAGCCAGTAGTTGACGTAGCTTGTGTCCAAAGCGCAGCAGCTTTGGGCAATCTCGTTTTCGTGGTGGGGGAAGATGAGATCGGAGCCGCCGCCGTGAATGTCAAACCGCTCTCCCAAATACCTTTGATTCATGGCCGAGCACTCGATGTGCCACCCCGGGCGCCCTTCTCCGAAGGGGGCAGGCCAGGCAGGCTCGCCTTCTTTTGATTTTTTCCACAGCACAAAGTCAAATGGATTGCGCTTGTCCTTGGCAACCTGAACGCGCGCGCCTGCCTCAAGCTCCTCAAGCTTTTGCCCCGACAAGGCTCCGTAGCGCTTGAATTTGTTGATTTCAAACATGACGTCGCCGTTGTCTGCAAGGTAGGCATAGCCCTTGTCCAAAAGCTTTTGCACCAAGGAGATGATCTGCCCGATATTGTCGGTGGCCTTGGGCTCGATATCGGGTCGCAGGATATTCAAAGCATCAAAGTCTTGGTGCATCTCGTCGATAAAAAGGGAGGAGAGCTCCTTGCAGCTTACGCCCTTTTCGTTGGCACGCCTGATTATCTTGTCGTCAATGTCGGTGATATTGCGCACATAGGTGACGTCATAGCCGCGATAGCGCAGGTAGCGCACCATCATGTCGAAGTTAACAAAGGTGCGGGCATGGCCGATGTGGCACAAATCGTAGACCGTCACTCCGCAGACATACATCTTAATTTTGCCCGGCTCCAAGGGCTTAAATTCTTCTTTGCGCCGGCTTAAGGTATTGTAAATATGCAACATTGCAAATCTCTTTGATGCGTGTAAGATCGTGTGTAAGATATTGAGAAAACACGTATTTTAGACCATTTGGTATTTTTTATGATCGTTTTAAAGACAAATCTTGGCACAATTAAACTTGAGCTTGATTATGACAAAGCCCCTGCCACCTGCGCCAATTTTGAGCGTTATGTAAACGAAGGTCATTACGACGGCACCATTTTCCACCGCGTCATCAAAGGCTTCATGATCCAAGGCGGCGGTCTTACGCCTCAAATGGATCCCAAACCTGCCCATGATCCGATAGAAAATGAGGCCGACAACGGTTTGTCAAACGACCGCGGCACCATCGCCATGGCCCGCACCCCCGATCCCCACAGCGCCACCTGCCAGTTTTTCATCAACACGGTCGATAACGACTTCTTAAACTTCAAAAGCCCCGATCCTTCCGGTTTTGGCTATTGCGTATTTGGCAAAGTGGTTGAAGGCATGGAGACGGTGGATGCCATCGAAGGCGTCAAGACCGCCAAGTTGCACGGCATGCGCGATGTTCCCACACAGACTGTCGTAATCGAGCAGGCCGTAAAGGAATAAGGCTTCATGGCCACCTACGTTATCGCCGATCTGCATCTGTCAAAGCGCACTCCCGACACCTGCGCCGCCTTCCAAAAGTTTGTGGAGTCTTTGTCCCACAACGATCTTTTGATCATAAGCGGAGATCTGTTCGAGTTTTTCGTGGGGCGCGATCCCCACGACGAGGTTCAGCAGTTTGTCCGCAAGGTTTTGCACGATGCGCAAAAGCGCGGCATCAAGTGCGGCTTTCAGCGCGGCAATCGGGATTTTCTCATCCGCAAATCTGACGCATCCTACTTTCACTTTACGCTTCTGCCCGATTTTTATGTCATTCAGACGGTGGACGGCAGCTGCCTGGTCATGCACGGGGATGATCTGTGCACCAACGACAAGGAGTACATGAAGTTCAAGCGCAGGGTAAGACAGCCTTGTTTTCGCTGGTTCTTCATGGCCATGCCCCTGTCGTGGCGCAAAAAAACCGCGCGCAAGATGCGCGCAAAAAGCCGCAAACAGGTGCGCCGCGACGAGAATATCTACGGGGTGGTGACCGACACGGTCAAAGAGTACGCGCAAAAGTATGAGGCCAAGATCTTGATCCACGGCCACATCCACGCTTTCGGCAAGCACTTTGGCGAGGCGCCGGGCTTAAAGTCGCGACTGGCGCTGGGCGCCTGGGCAGGAGCCTTCTCCTATGCCCGCATCGATCGCAACGGCATTGCCTTTGTGCAAAAGAACAGCGATCTTTTGATCAAGGGCAAAAAGCACAGCTTCTCGTCAGGCTACTTTGTGCAAGTGCAAGAGTAAGCCGCCTTTAAGCCCCCCCGATCAGGGGCAAGCCCTTTTCTTATGCAAAATTCCCGATGAA
>CAZYXT010000071.1:0-13457 GCA_964651505.1 uncultured Enterobacterales bacterium | reverse complement strand
AAATGCCGCCTGAGCGCAAGCGCCCGGCACCTTCTTGCAACCTGACCTTAAGATGAAAACCATGGCCGATTTTGATGCCCTGCTCTTTGACCTTGACGGGACGCTGCTTGATACTGCGCCTGATCTGATTGCAGCCTGCAATGCTGCCTTGCAACACTTCAATCTCAAAGCCCTGCCCGACTCGCTGGTGCGCACCAAGGTAACCTCGGGCATGAGAGCCATGCTCAAGCTTGGCATTGCCCCTGAGGATCTGCCCAAATACGACATCGACGGGGCGATGCGCGATTATTTTGCAGCCTGCTACCTTGAGCACATCGATGTTTACACCGTCCCCTTCCCCGGGATTTCCGATCTGTGCGCCAAGGCGCTTGAGCAAAACCTCAAATTGGCAGTCATCACCAACAAATACGAGAACATGACCTTAAAACTTCTGAACAAGGCGGGGATGGCAGATTGGTTTGAGGTGATCTTAGGCTGCGATTCCACCCCCTACGCCAAACCCGATCCAAGGCCCCTCACGATTGCCCTGGAGCGCTTGCAGGTGCCTGCAAAGCGGGCCCTTTACATAGGAGATCATCTCAACGATATCAAGGCTGCCAAGGCCGCAGGAGTCAAGGTCGTTGCGGCAGCCTGGGGCTACGGCGGCCTTGAATGCGGTCCCATGGAGCGCTGGGGGGCAGATTTTCTGGCAAAAGATCCATTTGAACTTCAAAAGATTATTTTTACAAACTCTGATGCAAAGTGACGCCGTGCGCCCTGCTGCAGGCAGTCATGACAATCTATAATTGCCAAAGACAATCTATATTTGAATTTATGACAATCTTTATTTGCCAAGACCTCAAGGCCGCCCGGGCGCGACATACACATCAAAACGGCAGCTTCCGCCATTGACGCTGTAGGAGGGTTTAAGATCCCCGCACTCAACTTGGGGGGCATCCTGCGGTCTTTTGAACACCACCTTTTTTAAGGCCATGGAGCAGGCCAAAGACAAATACTCTTCAATATCGGGATCTTCTCCGATCAAAAGCTTAAACTGCCTCATCTCTTTTTTGACCAGGGCGCTTTTGCGCCGCGGGGGAAACATGGGATCGTAGTAGATGACATCAGGCACCAATCCTGCCTCCTTGGCCTGCTCGATCCCCCCGCAGGGCATGAGCACGGGCAGTATCAGGCTTTCATCGGCTTTGGCCCTGCGCAAGGCATCGGACAACAAAGTGTGAATGATGAGGTTGCGCTCGAACATATAGACTTTAAAGCCCTTGCAAGAAGACAAAATCATGGCATCGCGCCCCATGCCTGCGGTGGCATCAAACACGATGAGGGGGGCATCTGCCTTGTAATTGCCTGCCACAGCCTGCAACAGGCTTTCTTTGCCGCGGTGCTTTAAGCGGTAAGCAAGCGCTCCTTGCACAAAATCAAAGCTCAAAGAGGACAGGCTCTTGTCTTCAAACTCCAAGGCCAAAGCATCCTCTCCTGTCAATGTCAGGTTTAAAGGCAGATTGGCATACATCTGCTCAAGCCTGCTTAATGCCAAGCGGCCCAGGCTTTCTTTTAAGGCATCGCTTATCTTAACGGCAAGAGGCATTATTTGAGCACATCTTTGCGCAGATAATCCAAGGTCTGCTCTATGTCGGGCATGACATCGCGCCACAGCTTAAAGCTCAAGGCAGCCTGAGACACCAGCATGCCAAGGCCGTCGCAGGCTTTGACGCCCCATCTTGCAAAGTGTTCGGTAAAGACGGTCTTCCCCTGCGGGGTGTACATCAGATCATAGGCAAACAAAGCTTCTTTGCAGATCTCATCGGCAACAGGCGGCAGGGTTTTGTGCAGGCTTGACGATGAGGCATTGATGATGACTTCAAAGCGCCCCTCAAGCTTGTCAAAAGGCAGCGCCGTCACCCTCTCATCCTTGGTCATTCTCACAAGCTCAAGGGCCTTTTCAAAGGTGCGGTTGCAAATGGCAATGCTCAATGCCCCCTCTTGCAGCAAAGCCCGCAAGATCCCCCGCGCCGCACCGCCTGCGCCTATCAAAAGAAGATTGGAACCTGTCAGCGGACATTGCAGGCGCTTAAGATCAAAGCACAGACCGCCCCCGTCCGTGTTCTCGCCGTACACCTTGCCGTCTTGATGCTTTAAGGTGTTGACCGCCTGCACCGTTTGGGCGTTTTCACTCAAATCGCCGTTGGCCTTGGCATAATTTAATGCATCTATCTTGCAAGGCACGGTGATGTTGCACCCAAGCCCCCCTTGGGCAAAAAATTCTCCTGCGATCTCCTCAAATTTGCCTTGAGGCACCAAGATGCGCTCATAACTTAAGTCTTGGCCCGTCACCTTGGCAAAATGAGAGTGAATGAGCGGAGACAGAGAGTGCTCCACGGGATTGCCCAGCACTGCATAGCGATCGGTCATTTAATCATTGCTCCTTTGTCTTAACAGCCTGAAAGTTACCCCGTCATAGACGGCGCTGGCCCCCTTTAAGCCCTGACAGGGATGATCAAGGGCCAAGTCGACCCTCTGTGTCAGGCTCTTTTCAATCAATGAAAATTCGCTGACGCCCCCTTTGCCCGACAAATTGGCAGAGGTAGAGACCAATGGCGTGTCGCAAAGAGAGATAAGCTTTTTTAAATAAGAAAAAGCGGTCACCCTGATTGCCACCGTTTTGCGGCCTCCTGTGAGCAGTGAAGAAAGATGCTCTGCGGCAGGCACCGCGAAGGTGGTGTGGGAGGGCCAGGCATCCTGCATTCTCATCATGCACGCCTGAGGGATGCGTTTGACATCCATCAAAGGCAAAACCCTTTTTAAGGTATCTGAGATCACGATGAGGCCTTTGGATTCTGAGCGCTCTTTAAGATTGATGATGCGCCTTAGGGCCTGCTCGTTGTCATAGGCACAAGAGATCCCGTAGATCCCTTCGGCAGGCGCAATGATGATGCCGCCTTGTTTGATGACGCAGGCGGCCTGCTCTAACTTTTGCTCATCCATGAAAAGCTTGAACCTAAGATTGCTTTGAGGGGAAACGGGGGTCGCGCAAAGGGGGGCTTAACTTAAAAAGCTCAAGCCCCGCTTATGACTCAGGCCTTAAGCTTCTCTTGCAAGGCTTTATCTTTTTTTAAGATCTCATCTTTGGCCGCGGCTCTTGATTCTTTGAGCTTTTGGTACAAAGCAGGATCTGACAGAGCCATCATCTGTGCAGCCAGGAACCCTGCGTTCTTCGCTCCCGCGCTGCCGATGGCCACGGTGGCCACGGGGATGCCGCCCGGCATCTGCACGGTCGAATACAGAGCATCCACGCCCTTTAAGGGACCGCCGTCGCAGGGAATGCCGATGACTGGGCGCACGGTGCGGGCAGCCACCGAGCCTGCCAGATGGGCAGCCAGGCCCGCCGCGCACACAAAGACGGCACAGCCTCTTTGTTCGGCATCGGTCACGATGGCGCAGACCTCATCGGGGGTGCGGTGAGCCGAAGCCACGTGCGCCTCATAGGCGATGGCAAAAGAATCCAAAACTTCCATGGTCTTGGACACCAGGGGCAGATCTGAGTCCGATCCCATTAAGATGGCAACAAAACTCTGCATAATTACCTCATAATCTGTTACTAAGGCGCATATTTTAGCACAGCCCCGCCCCCGCTCTGCGCCAAGGCGCCCGCTCAGGTTTACAGATCATCGACGATGGCTGCGCTTTTGGCATAGGCCGTGCTCTTGGCCTCGATAAAGTCGGTTTTGATGAGGTTGGCGTTGGCATAATGGCTCACCCAGGCCATGCTTTGGGGAGCGGATAAGCAATCTTCAAACAAATGGCCAAAGCCCAGAGCAAACCAGCGCAAATTGCCTAGATACCTGATGTAATCGCGCAGCATGGCACAATTGAGCCCCGGGATCTTATCGCCTATCACATATTCGCCCCACTGTATCTCCTGCCTTACGCCCTCAATGAGCATGTCCTTTAAGATCTTGACGTTATCTTCGACAAACAGCTTGGGGTTTTCCTTTTTAAGCTCGGAGATGATGTTGCCAAACAGCCACAAATGGGTGTTTTCGTCGCGATTTATGTACCTTATCTCCTGAGCAGAGCCCGGCATCTTGCCCATGCGCGAGAGGTTGTAAAAGAACATGAACCCGCTGTAAAAGTAGATGCCCTCAAGGATGTAGTTGGCCATCAGCACTTTAAGCAAGGCAAAATCATCGTGGTGTTCTTGAAACTCGTTGTACAGATCGCCTATGAAGGTGTTGCGCGCAAGCAGATGCTCGTCGTTTTTCCACTGATAAAGGATCTCATCGCGCCTGTCGGGCGAACAGATGGAGTCGAGCATATAGCTGTAGCTTTGGCTGTGCACGCACTCTTGGAAGGTCTGAATGGACAGGCACAAATTGACCTCGTTGGCCGTGATGAACTGACCGATGGCAGGCAAATTGGCAGTTTGAATCGAATCGAGGAACACCAAAAAACTTAAGATCTTGTCAAAGGCGGTGCGCTCCTCAACTGAAAGCTTGGGGTAGTCTTTGACATCCCGTCCCAAATTGATCTCCTCGGGGATCCAAAAATTGTTCATGGCCTGCCGGTACCATTGGCTTGCCCAAGGATAGCGCAAGTTGTTAAAGTCGTTTAGGTTGGTGGTGTTGCCCCCTATCATCCTGCGCATAGCAGCCTGCGTGTCGCCTTGGGGATTGAAAAGGGCTTTTCTTTTAAGCAATGTCATGCATATCTCCGTTTGCCGTGCAGCCATATGGAACTGTGCGGCCGCATCTTGTAGGCCCCCGGCCTCTTGCGGGGGCCCTTATCCTGTCAAAACCTGTGATAAGGGCGGTCTTTTGTTTTCAAAAAGCCGCTTTTGAGTCTTCAATCGCTCATGAGGCGCAGGCCTCGCAAGTTTCAACCTCAAGGGATTTTGACCTTGTGTAATAGATGGTCTTGACCCCGCAGCGCCAGGCCAAAAGATAAAGCTCCAGCAATTGGCGCATGGAGTAATCGTTTGTGATGTACAGATTCATGCTCTGGGCCTGATCCACATGCCGCTGCCTGATGCCGCAGGAGCGCACGCTGTAGCTTTGATCGATGTTGTGGGCTCCCTTGTAATAGCGCACCGTGGCTAAAGACAATTGCGGGGCGACGCGCGGCAGCATGGTGCCCTTTTTTTCTTCATAGAAGAATTTTTGCATGACAGGATCGATGCCTGCGGTGGTGCCTGCGATGATCCCCGTCGAAGCAGTGGGGGCAACGGCCATCAGATAAGCGTTGCGCATGCCCTGCTTTTTGACCTTCTCCTCAAGCCTCTGCCAGCGCGGCGAGTCATAACCGCGCTTTTTAAAATAAGCGCCGCTTTCCCAGTCGCTGCCTGCAAAAACCTCGCAGCGGCCTCTTTGGGCGGCCAGATCGGCTGATGCGTCAATGGCCGCATGGTTGATGTTCTCAAAGAGCCTGTCTGCAAACTCAAGGTGTTCCTCGCTCTCCCAGGCTATGCCCTTGCGCGCCAACAGATGATGATAGCCGCTGACCCCCAAGCCTAAGCTGCGGTAACGGCGATTGGTGATTTTTGCATAAGGCAGAGGATAAAGATTCAGGTCGATGACGTTGTCCAAGGCCCGCACCGCCGTTGCCACGAGCTCTTTTAGGTTCTTTTCATCGTCAACATCGATGTTGCCCAATGCCAATGAGGCAAGATTGCATACCACAAAGTCCCCGGGGCGAGTTACGCTCACTACCGCCGCATCGCCGTCAACCGTTTTAATCTTGGTTGAAAGCGGCAGGATCGGCGACATGTTTTGGGCAATCTCCGTGCATAAGTTTGACGAGTAGATCATGCCGCAATGGCCGTTTGGGTTGGCCCTGTTTACCGTATCGCGATTGAAGACAAAAGGAGTGCCGGTCTCTGCTGCCGACTTTATGATAAGGCGCACCAACTCCTTTAAAGGCACGATGCGCTTTGAGATCCTCGGATCATCGATGCACTCTTGATAGCGTCGCTCCCACTCCTTGCCGTAACTATCCTCCAGGGCATAGCCTTTGACCGTTTTGATCTCGTGAGGACACATCAGATGCCAAGGCAGGTTCAGATCCGTTTGCGCCATCTTCCAGAATAGATCGGGATAACACACGGCAGGAAAGATGTCGTGGGCCTTCATGCGATCATCGCCGTTGTTGGTGCGAAGCTGCAAAAACTCGGGCAGATCTTTGTGCCAGGCATCAAGGTACACGGCCGCCGCGCCTTGGCGCAAGCCCAGCTGATCGACGGCCACCGCCGTGTCGTTGACCAGTTTGATCCAGCGAATCACCCCTCCTGCGGCCCCCTCAAAGCCGCCGATGGCGCTGCCTGATGCGCGCACCTTGCCAAAATACAGCCCCATGCCGCCTCCTGCCTTGCTGACCTTGGCAAAGTTGTCGATTGAGCGGTAAATGCCCTCAAGGCTGTCCTCTGCCGTATCGACAAAGCAGCTTGAAAGCTGATGGCGGGGTCTGCGGGCATTGGACATGGTCGGGGTGGCCATGGTCGCCTGCAAAGTGCTCAGCATGTCATAAAACTTGCGCACCCAAGAAAGGCGGTCTTGTTTCTCGGGCATGGCAAGATGCAGCGCAATGCCCAAAAACATCTCCTGCGGGCTCTCAAGGGGCTTTTTCCCTTTGCGCGAGCAGATTGCGTAGCGTTTGAGCAAAAGCTCTAAGCCCGGGTATGCAAAAAGCTTGTCGCGCGACTCGTCAATGAAACCATGAGCCGCCCTTATTTCCTCTTTTGAGTAGTTTTCAAGGATATACGCTCCGTACAGTCCCTCGTCTGTCAGATACCGCAGGCGCTCGTAAAAATCCTCGATCCCAAGGCGCTCAAGCTCCTCTTTAAACTCAATGACAAAGTGCACCTTCAAAAGACGCGCGGCAATCTGCTCCCAGCGCGGAGACTGAGGGGAGGTAAGCTCTGCGGCAGCTTTGATCAAGGCGCCCAAAGATTGCATGGGAGAGAGCCCGGGCTTTAAAAAACCCAAAAACTTGGCCTCAAGGATGCTCAAAGAGTACTGCGGACCCAAAAATTCCTGCTGAATGTCGCACAGGCACTCCTCAAGGCCGCAGACGGCGATCTTTGAGGTTAAAGAGCTGCGCTCTGATCTGAGCTGCGTGCGCTTTTGCCTGTAAAGAATGTAGCGCTTGGCCGCATCATGGTACCCCCCTGCCATCAGGGCACGCTCAACCTTATCCTGAATGCCCTCCACGCTCAGAGGCTTGCTGTCAAAGCTTTGCTCCACGCAGTGCAGCAAGGCCTGCATGGCCTCATCGCCGATAACGGTGCCTGCGCTTTTAAAAGCCTTGGCCATGGCCTGCGTGATCTTGGTGCTGTCGTAGGACTGCAAAGTCCCGTCGCGCTTGACAACTTGCATGTGAGTTCCTCAAAAGTAAATCCGATGCAGCCAAAGGCTGCGCTTTTGTTTTTGTTGATGTGAGGCCATGAGCTTTAAGAGAGCTTTGTCATGGCCTTCATCAAAAACCCGTACAATATAGCCAAGCACAGCTGACAAAACAAAGCGCCGCATCGGCACAGGCCGAGGCTCTCAAATTCTCAAAATTTTCCCTGAATAACAACAGGTTAATTGGAAAAATCGGCAGGTTTTGCTTTAGGCGGGAAAGAGCCGCGATCCCAGGTTTTATCAGGCAGGCAGAGCCTTTTGACATTATTTATCAGCTGACAAACTATGTCAGCCTCCAAGATAAAATGCCCTTTTGCGGGGCCTTAAAGATGCGCTTTACGCGCTTTTTAATTTTCCGCTTGCGCAGGCTGTAAGAAACATCAGCGCGTCTTCTAAGGCAAAGCCGTCATGGCTTACCACGTAATCAAGACCGAGGCTGCGGCAGGCTTTTAAGGCCTCCTCATTGTCCACGATGAGCTTGTTGAAGTTGACGCCCTTGACCTTGCGCCATTCGATGGCATTTTCATGAGCGCGGATGTCGCCTGCGTGGGAGATGATGTACTCCTTGCTCATGACAAGGCAGCACTCTTGGATCTGCTCTTGCTCAAAAGGCGTAAAGTACTGCTTGAAGTCATAGGGAATGTAGACGCCTTCGACTATCAAATCCTGGCGGTTTTCAACGGCCGTCTTGATGATCTCCACGGCCACAGGCCACAAAAGCTCCCCGATTTTCTTGTCGTCAAGCACGCTGACATCGGCTCCTGAGCTTCTGATGAGCCCCATCTTAAGCAGATCCAGGCTTAAATAGGTGACGTGCGCATTGCACATGAGCTTGTGGGCCAGCAAGGTTTTGCCTGAATGGGAGGGGCCCAATATCAAAAAAATCATTAAGGAATACCGGGAAAGGAGTCTGCAAATTTGATCTTAAGATCGGGAAAAGACGAGACAAACTGCACCTTAAAATCGGCAAAAGAATCCGCTGCCTGCACCTTGCCATGCAAAGAGATCCCTTTGAAGGAGCACTGTGTGACGGCCGCGTCGGCGGCACTTAGGGCCGACAGCGCGCACAAGATGCCCCAAAGCAGCTTACTGAATATACTGAACCGACAAAATCTCATAGGTAACCTTGCCGCGGGGAATATTGATATCCACTTCATCTTCTTCCCTCTTGCCCAAAAGACCTTTGGCAATGGGGGTCTTGTAGGAGATGAGATTGGCCTTGATGTCGGCCTCGTCCTCGCCCACGATCTTGTAGGTGATCTCTTCGTCGGTATTGACGTCAAGCACCGTGACGGTGGCTCCGAACACCACCTTGAGGGGCTCCCCGTCTTGGGGTCGCAGCTTGGTGACGTCGATGATGTTGGCGGTGGCAAGCTTCCCTTCGATATCCTTGATCCTGGCCTCGCACAGACCCTGCTCTTCCTTGGCAGCATCGTATTCGGCATTCTCGCTCAGATCGCCGTGGCTGCGGGCCTCGGCAATGGCGGCGGTGATGCGCGGACGCTCCACGCTCTTTAATCTTTCCAACTCTTTGCGCAGCAGCATCTCGCCGCGCGCCGTCATGGGGGTTTGTTCCATTATGGGTACCTTATGCAATAACAAAGCGCCACGCGGGCGCCATCTTTAAACTGCAGACACGTGCTTATTCTAGCAGGGTCTAGCTTTTGAGATCATCAATAAAATTCTTGACCGACTCAAAGAAGCTTTCGCTCTTGGGCTTGTGCGAAGCCTTGTGCTTGGCATCGTTGTCCTTGCCCTTGCCCTTGCTCTTGGCGTCGGGCTCTTCCTCGCCGTTTAAGGAGGCCTCAAACTTTTGCAAAAGTTCCTTTTGATAATCGGTCAGGTTGACCGGGGTCTCCACCACGATGCGGCAGAACAGATCGCCCTTGCCCATGGAGTGGAGGGATTTGACGCCCTTGCCCGACAGTCTCATCACGGTGCCGGTCTGGGTTTCCTTGCGGATGGTGATGTTGACCCGCCCGTCCAACGTGGGGATCCCCACCTGTCCGCCCAAAGCTGCGGTGGTAAAGGAAATGGGCACCTCGCAGATAAGATCGTTGCCCTCGCGGGTGAAAATCTGATGGGGCTTGACCTCGATGACCACATACAGATCGCCTGCTCTCCCCCCGCGCACGCCTGCCTGGCCTTCGCCTTGCAGCCTGATGCGATCGCCCGTGTCGACGCCTGCGGGGATGTCTATGCTCAGGGTCTTGGCCTTATCCATGCGCCCTTCGCCATGGCAGTGCGAACAAGGCTCGGAGAAGAACTGTCCCAAACCGCCGCAATGGGGGCAGGGTCTGCGCATGGCCAAAAAGCCTGAGGCTTGCGTGATGACGCCCGTGCCGTGACAAGCAGGACAAGTCTTGCGCTTGGACGGATTGTTGCTGCCTTGGCCGTGACAGTGTTCGCAGGGGGCCTTGGTCTTGATGTTGATCTTCTTTTTGACGCCCTTGACGGCCTCTTCTAAGGTCAGACTGACCTGAATGCGCAGATCGGCGCCGCGGGTGTCTGCCTGCGCAGCGCGTCCTGAGCTGCGGCCGCCGCCGAACATCTCCCCGAAAATGTCGCCGAAGATGTCCGTAAAATCCTGGCTGCTGAAAGGGTTGCCGCCCTGGCCTTGGGCATTGACGCCCTCAAAGCCGAATTGATCGTAGGCTTGACGTTTCTGAGGATCGGATAAAACCTGATAGGCCTCATTGATCTCGCGGAATTTCTCTTCGGCATCGGCCTCTTTGTTGTGATCAGGGTGGTATTTGATGGCCAGACGCTTGAATGCCCGCTTGATGGCAGCATCGTCGGCATCTTTGGCAACTCCCAATACCTCGTAATAATCTCTTTTTGAGCTGGCCATAAAAATTCCTTTAAAAACAAAGCCCAAGACACCTGCAAAGGCATCTTGAGCCTGGGGGCCTGCTGCCCCCGTTAAGCCTGATTACTTCTTGTCGTCTTTTACTTCTTCAAACTCGGCATCGACGATGTCGTCGTTCTTTTGCGAAGAAGACGAAGAGGAAGAAGCGCCGGCCGAGGCCTGGGCATTTTGAGCCTGGGCCTGGGCGGCCTGCAACAGGGCCTGCGAGGCCTCAAGCAGTGCCTTCTCGCAAGACTCTATCTTATCCTTGTCGTCGCCGCGCACAGCCAGCTCAAGCTCGCCGATGGCCTTTTGCACGCGCTCTTTGTCGGCATTGCTCAAAGCAGAGCCTGCCTCGTCAAGCTGCTTTTTGGCAGCATGGATGGCAGCATCGGCTCTGTTGCGGGCGCCTGCCAGCTCCTCGAACTTCTTGTCCTCGGCGCTGTGCTCCTCGGCCTCGCGCACCATGCGCTTGATGTCTTCCTCGGACAGGCCTGAGGAGGACTGAATGGTGATCTTCTGCTCCTTGCCCGTGTTCTTGTCCTTGGCCGAAACGTGGATGATGCCGTTGGCGTCGATGTCGAAGGTTACCTCAATCTGAGGGATGCCGCGCGGCTGCGGGGCAATGCCTTCCAAATTGAACTGACCCAAAGACTTGTTGTCGGCAGCTCTCTTTCTTTCGCCTTGCAAGACATGAATGGTCACGGCAGGCTGATTGTCCTCGGCAGTGGAGAAGACCTGCGACTTCTTGGTGGGGATGGTCGTGTTCTTCTCGATGAGGGTGGTCATGACGCCGCCCAAAGTCTCGATGCCCAAGGACAGAGGAGTTACGTCAAGCAGCAGCACGTCCTTCTTGGTGCCCGAGAGCACGCCGCCCTGAATGGCAGCACCGATGGCCACGGCCTCGTCGGGGTTTACGTCCTTGCGAGGATCTTTGCCGAAGAACTCGGCTACCTTCTGCTGAACCATGGGCATGCGGGTCTGGCCGCCAACCAAGATGACATCATCGATTTCAGATACCGACAGGCCGGCATCGCTCAAAGCGGTCTTGACAGGCTCGATGGTCTTGTTGACCAGATCTTCAACCAAGGACTCGAGCTTGGCGCGGGTCATCTTGATGTTCATGTGCTTGGGGCCTGAGGCATCGGCGGTGATGTAAGGCAGATTGATGTCGGTCTGCTGGGACGAAGACAGTTCAATCTTGGCCTTCTCGGCAGCTTCCTTCAAGCGTTGCAAAGCCAGCTGATCGCGTCTTAAATCCACGCCCTGCTCGTTTTTGAACTCTTCGACCAAATAGTTGATGATGCGGTTGTCAAAATCCTCGCCGCCCAAGTGGGTGTCGCCGTTGGTGGCCAAAACCTCGAAGGTCTTCTCCCCGTCGATCTCGTCGATGTCGATGATGGAGATATCGAAGGTGCCGCCGCCCAAATCATATACGGCAATCTTTTGCTCGCCTTTGCCCTTGTCCTCGCCGTAAGCGATGGAAGCTGCGGTAGGCTCGTTGATGATGCGCTTTACATCCAAGCCTGCGATGCGGCCTGCGTCCTTGGTGGCCTGACGCTGCGAATCGTTAAAGTAGGCCGGGCAGGTAATGACGGCTTCGGTGACTTCCTCGCCCAAGATGTCCTCGGCAGTCTTCTTCATCTTCTTCAAGACTTCGGCCGAAATCTGAGGAGGGGCCATGTTCTTGCCTTTGACGCTGACCCAGGCATCGCCGTTGTCGGCCTTGACGATCTTGTAAGGCATGATGCTGATGTCGCGCTGAACTTCGCTGTCTTCGTAACGACGACCGATCAAACGCTTAATGGCAAATAAAGTGTTTTGAGGGTTGGTGACGGCCTGACGCTTGGCAGCCTCGCCAACCAGGATCTCGCCATCCTCGGCATAAGCGACGATGGAAGGGGTGGTGCGGCGGCCTTCGCTGTTCTCAAGAACTCTTACCTTGTCGCCATCGAGGACGGCCACGCATGAATTGGTGGTGCCTAAGTCAATACCAATAATCTTTCCCATTTTGCAGTTTTCTCCGCTTGTCTAAATCTGTTTGTCGTCTATATTTTTTTGTGACGACCATCAAAATTTTTTTTATCTGATCTCCACATGGAGGCGAATTTTTGAAATTCAAGGCCTATGCCTGAATATTTATCCCGCCCTCAAGCCCCGGTGCCTCAGGCTGCTTGGAAACCACCACCATGGCAGGACGAACTACGCGTCCGTTGAGCAAAAAGCCCTTTTGCATCACATCAATGACGGTGTTGGGAGCAACCTGGTCGCTTGGGGCCACGGCCACGGCCTGGTGGAGATTGGGATCAAAGGTCTGACCCTTGGGATCGATGCGCTCCACGCCAAAGGATGACAGCTCTTTTAAAAACAGCTGCATGGTGCTATCCACGCCGTCAAGGGTGGGCTTTAAGGCAGGATTGGTGCGATCGGATAATTCCAAGGCGCGATCGAGAGCATCGACCACCGGCAGCAAGGCTTTGACGAACTTTTCAAGAGCATACTTGCGCTCGCGCTCGACATCGGCCTCGGCTCTCTTGCGGGCATTGTCCGCATCGGCCAAAGCGAGCATCAGCCTGTCCTGATCGGCTTTGCTCTTTTGCATCAAAGCGTTGATCTGAGCCTTAAGGCCCTCGATGATGATGTCGCCATCGTTGTCATCGAACGGTTCTTGATCTTCGTCCTCGCAAGACTCATATTCATCGCCCAAAACCGCAAGGTTCTCTTCCATGAGCTTTTGATACTCGGGATCTTTGGCATCGGGAGCATCGAAGCTTTCTTGGGTTTGCGCCTCTTCAAACTCTTTGGCAGGATCTTGGGCAGATCCCATAGTGTTTTGTTGATCCATTTAAAGTCAAATCCATTCATAAAACCATGACTGACTGCTACATGGGGACGGCGCCTCTTCTTTTCAAGGGATAAAAAGGAAATTGCCCGATTTTTTGGGCAAAGGAGGGCTTGCCTCCAACCCCGGCAGGCATATGGGAGTACGGCAAAAACTGCGGCCTGCACTATTTGAAAACCGTAGAAGATCCAAAGCTGTTGCGCATCGTCCTGTTTGACAAGCACCCCGTCTCCATCTCGCGCAAAGGCATTTTGGCCAATGTCGGCGAGGGACTGAGCGTAACTTGCTTTTGCAAAAAGCTTGATGAACTCGGAGCGTTTGAACCTGAAAGTAAGATAACTGTCACTCAATAACTTGGGCCTTGCCTAGCCCAAGA
>CAZYXT010000070.1:0-13619 GCA_964651505.1 uncultured Enterobacterales bacterium | reverse complement strand
GTCAAATTTTAACGATGAAATGCGATCCTAAAGGTACATCTGCCTCAAAAGCGAGAAGCGGCAGGAGAAGGAAAGCAGGCTTGCTGACCGCGCGGTGAAAAGGCTCAGCAGAAGACTGCCTCATGAAAACGAGGCAGGCAAAAATGTGATCTTAAGCGTATAGATAATTCCGCCATAGGATCATGCCTTGCGGCGTCAAAAAATTCTTTACAAAAGATCTCAACTTGTGCATAATGCAACCCTGTTGCACAGGAGCATAGTTCTAATGGTAGAACAGCGGTCTCCAAAACCGACGGTTGAGGGTTCGAGTCCTTCTGCTCCTGCCACCTGAATTAAACCTTCCTTAATCAATACTCGATATATCGCGATCAGGGCATGAGCATAGGTTCCCAAGTAACATGGCACTTGCGGCAAGGCGTGCAGGCACCCTGGGCTTTGCAAACATCAGATGACGGGCAAGCCTCGGGCACTCCCGTCCAAGCCTTGGCCTCCGATGAGAAGATCTTAAAGCCGCAGGAGGCTCAAAGTCCCTCGCAGCAGGCATCGGAAGACACACGGCCTTTGACCTCTTTGCAAGCTTCCCAAAGTTTAAGCCATAACGGCATTAAGGCTCAAAGCCCCGCTCCTGCGCCTTTGATGGCTTCATCTTCCCTGCCGCGCAGGCCTGATGCGGATCTTTATATTTCCCCCAAGGTTGAGGCCGATTTTTTATACTCCTTTATTGCCTATCTGATAAGGCAGGGTTTTACCGTCAGCAGGTTTGACGATGAACACTGCTTTGACCCTCATGACGTGATCCTGCTTGCCCCAACACAGCAGGTTCAAGGCTATCCTCGCTCTCATGCCGTAACCTCCAAGAGGGCCTTGTGGGACTTTATGAAACTTCAGTTTAAGGGCACCAAGCTGTAATGATAGTTTGCAGCGCCTCGTGCCCGGGCGCCTGCTGTAAGGTGCCTGCCGCCCTTGACGACAAGCTTTTAAGCGATCTTGTCTATATTGAAAGCAAAGCTCATATCAGTCCGTGGGATGGCGATGAAATCAGGATGTGCTTCTCCCAAGACAGGCTGCCCGTGGTGCTCTGTCAAGACGGCATCATCTGCGGCTTTGCCTGCACTTCTCTTATTCTCGATGAAGCCGAGCTTTGGACCATCGGGGTTTTGCCCAAGTTTCAAGGCAGGGGGCTTGGGCGCTTCTTATTGCACTCGACATTGGCGCTGAGCAAGCTTTGCTTTGCGCGCAAATGTTTTTTGGAAGTGCGCCGTTCCAATGCCGTTGCCCGCTCTTTGTACGAGAAAACAGGCTTCGTGCAAATGGGGGTGAGAAAAAACTATTACGCCAAAACCCCCGTTTGCGGCCCTGAGGATGCCATTGTCATGGCCTGTGATCTTGATGCCTTAAATTTTGACTCTCTGACGTATGATGGGGTCATGCAGGAAGTTTCTGCGTTTTTGCATGCCTTAAAGCATGCCCAATCTTAAGAGCGCAAATACTCTTGCATCAATCCTCAAAAATAACTCCCTTAAGGCCAGGCTCATGGGTGCATCCTGACAGCCTTGCAGTCTTCAACAGGCTGAGGCATGAGAGTGTTCTGATCTTGAATGGCAAAGTTTTATAATTGCGAGAGCGCTTACATTTTTATTTTCAGGCCGTCTTAATTTTTGAGTCTTTGGCCCTATAATGAGTGTTTGACGCTACACTTACAGTGTTTTGAATATAGTTTTAGGTACAGGAAGAAGCTATGCTCATAGGTATTCCCAAGGAAAGCTTGAAAGGCGAGACCAGAGTTGCCGCAACTCCGGACACCGTTGGCAAGCTTATTAAGTTAGGCTTTGAAGTGGCTGTTCAAAGCAATGCCGGTGCCGATGCCAGCTTTGATGATGCTGCCTACGCTGCAGCCGGAGCCAAGGTAGTCAAGGGCCGCGATGTATGGAACAGCGATATCATCTACAAAGTCAACGCCCCCAACAAAGATGAAATAGAATTTTTAAAGGAAGGAAAGACTTTAGTAAGTTTCATCCGTCCTGCCCAAAACCCCGATCTGGTTGAAAAGCTCAAACAAAAGAAAGTCAATGTCCTTGCCATGGACATGGTCCCGCGCATTTCCCGCGCCCAGGCATTGGACGCCTTATCCTCCACGGCCAACATCAGCGGCTATCGTGCCGTCATTGAAGCTGCCCACACTTTCGGCAGATTCTTCACGGGCCAGGTGACCGCCGCAGGCAAGGTTCCTCCTGCCAAGGTGCTGGTCATCGGCGCAGGCGTGGCCGGTCTGGCCGCCATCGGCGCTGCCCACTCTTTGGGCGCCATCGTCAGGGCTTTTGATACCAGATTGGAAGTTGCCGATCAGATCAAGTCCATGGGCGGCGAGTTCTTGAAGCTTGATTTCAAGACTGAAGAGGGCGGCACTTCGGACGGCTATGCCAAGGTCATGTCCGACGAGTTCATCAAGGCCGAGATGGAATTGTTCGCAAAGCAGGCCAAGGAAGTGGACATCATCATCACCACGGCAGCCATCCCGGGCAAACCCGCACCGCGCCTCATCTCAAAGCAGATGGTGGAGAGCATGAAGCCGGGATCCGTGATCGTCGACTTGGCCGCTGCCACGGGCGGCAACTGCGAGCTTACGGTTGAGGGCAAGATCACTACCACCCCCAACGGCGTCAAGATCATAGGTTACTCCGACCTGGCCGCCCGCCTGCCTGCGCAGTCTTCGCAGCTGTATGCGACCAACCTGGTCAACCTGACCAAGCTTTTGAGCAAGAACAAAGACGGCAACATCGACATTGATTTTGAAGATGTCGTTTTGCGCAACATGACCGTAACGCGCGACGGCGAGGTAACCTTCCCTCCGCCCAAGATCAGTGTTTCTGCCGCCCCGGCCCCTGCTCAGGCTGCCGCCGCTCCCAAGAAAATAGAGCAGCGTCAGGTATCGCCCAAGCTTAAGGCAGGCCTGGCTGCCATCGTGGCGGTGCTGTTCATCCTCATCGGCATGTTTGCTCCCGAGCAGTTCCTGCCGCACTTTACCGTCTTCGTTTTAGCCTGCGTGGTCGGCTACTACGTGGTTTGGAACGTCACCCATTCGCTGCATACGCCTCTGATGTCGGTTACCAACGCCATCTCGGGCATCATCGTGGTGGGAGCCGTTTTGCAGATCAGCTCAGGCTCCTTTGTCATCGGCCTGTTTGCCTTCATCGGCGTGCTCATTGCCTCCATCAACATCTTCGGCGGCTTTGCAGTAACCAGGCGCATGCTGGCCATGTTCAGAAAGCAGCAGTAAGAGTGGAGGAATGAAATAAAATGGTATTGGGTCTTACTCATATGGCCTATATTCTGGCCGCTCTGCTGTTCATCATGGCCTTGGCCGGCCTGTCCAAGCAAGAGACCGCCAAGATGGGCTGCCTGTCGGGCATGGTCGGCATGACCATCGCTCTGCTTGCCACCTTCTCCAGAGTCGATTCCGTTGTTGGTTTCGGCCTGATCGTGGTCGCCATGGTCATTGGCGCAGGCATCGGCATCTATGTTGCCCGCCGCGTGGCCATGACTCAGATGCCCGAGATGATCGCCTGCCTGCACAGCTTTGTGGGTCTGGCTGCCGTCTTGGTAGGCTACAACAGCTTCTTGGAGCTGGGCGCGGTTCCTCCTGAAACCGTCACCATCCCCATCGGCGCCAGCGCCGCTGAAATTGCCGCCTTGCTCGAAGCTGCCAACGCCACCGTGCAGACTGCATCTCAGACCATGAGCGCAAGCGAGCTTAATATTCACCTCGTCGAGATTTTCCTTGGCGTCTTCATCGGTGCCGTAACTTTCACAGGCTCCATCGTAGCCTACGGCAAGCTCAACGGCACTTACAAGCTGCGCATCTTCAAGTCCTCTCCTCTGGTCATTCCCTTTGGCCACTGGATGAACCTGGCCGCCCTGGTTGTTTCCTTCCTGCTCATGATTTGGTTCATGGCAGCCGACGAAGCCCCCATGGCTCCTCTGGTGCTGATGACCCTGATTGCCTTTGTGTTCGGCATTCATCTGGTTGCCGCCATCGGCGGCGCGGACATGCCGGTGGTCATCTCCATGCTCAACTCCTACTCGGGGTGGGCCGCCGCAGCCTCGGGCTTCATGCTCAACAATGACCTTTTGATCGTAACGGGTGCTCTGGTAGGCTCCTCAGGCGCCATCCTCTCGTACATCATGTGCAAGGCCATGAACCGCTCCTTCATTTCCGTCATCGCAGGCGGCTTTGGCAACGAAGGCGTGGCAGCAGACGATTCTGAGATGGGCGAGTATCGCGAGCTTAAGACCAATGAAGTGGCCGAGCTTTTGAAGAACTCCTCCTCCGTCATCATTGCCCCGGGTTACGGCATGGCTGTGGCTCAGGCCCAAAACGCCGTCGCTTCCATGACCGAGAAGCTCAAGGCCCGCGGCATCGAAGTGCGCTTTGCCATTCACCCGGTTGCAGGCCGTCTGCCCGGGCACATGAATGTGCTGCTGGCCGAGGCTAAGGTGCCTTACGACATCGTCTTGGAGATGGATGAGATCAACGACGATTTTGAGAAAACCGACACCGTTTTGGTCATCGGCGCCAACGACACCGTCAACCCGTCTGCATTGGAGAATCCCAACAGCCCCATCGCAGGCATGCCGGTTTTGGAGGTCTGGAAGGCGCGCAACGTGGTTATCTTCAAGCGTTCGATGAACACGGGTTATGCAGGCGTGCAAAATCCTCTGTTCTTCAAGGAAAATTCCGCCATGTGCTTTGGCGACGCGAAAAAGTCCGTCGAAGAGATTGTGGCCGATCTGTAATAAATACGGCCCGTCAATCACGGCAGGGGAGCCTTCGGGCTCCCCTGCCTCGTTGTGAGAGCTTAAAATTACCCCCTGAAGGTTTTCTTTGCGGGCTTTATTATTTTGGATTACTGTCCCTTATCTTTGAACATGGCAGCTGCTATTTGCATGGTAAAGCTTCTTCGCATGTAAAAGCCGCGGGGCCTGGTCTTGCCGATTTGCCCGTCTGCGGTGACATAATTGGTAAGCTCCTGCCCCGAGGCTGCCTTGGGGCGCATCTGAATGATCTTGCCTATGGTGGCATTGATGTCGTGGGCATGGCCTGAGGCCACCATTTCCATGAGCTCGTCATAGTCGGCTTTGATTTGCAAAAGCACGTCTCCCCGGGGCTTGAAAAGGTGGAACCCGAGCACCTTGCGGTCTTTGAGCGCTATGACCCTCTCGCCCTCGATTGCCACAAACAGCATCAGGGCAATCTTTTGATACAGAGGACTTTGATAAAAGCCCATTCCTCTTACATTCATCAGCGGGGCATGGCACAAAAAGGTGCTCTCAAGGGGCTTTAAGTCAAAGCCCACCGGCATGGATTTAAGCTCGATGCGCAGATCCGTAAAGTCAGGCAGCGGCAGGTTATGGGCCTGGGCTCCGAGGGCAAATTCCAAGAGCTCCCCTGCAAAGCCCTTGCCGTGAGTGGTCGAGCGCGGCACCGGCACTCCGAGGGTTTTGGCAATTTGCCCCAAGGTCCGGCCGCGCAGGGTCATGAGCCTGGCTTTAAGCTCGCTTAAATTTTGCGGAGGAGGCGGGGCATTGGCAAAGTCGATGGTTTTCATGGCAAAAATTTTAGAAAAAAGGGGGCTTTTGTGCAAACTTTTGGCGATTTTGGCGGTCAAAGTCCCCGCCGTGTTTTATTTTGAAAACTGAAAAAAATTTAAGTTTGTTCTCCTATTTGATCTTAGCTCACTGCATAATAAAAATGGTGTGAGATAATGTTCAGAGCGGAAAATTTCCATAATTTTTGATAAGGAAACTGACGGTGATTGACAGCGACGGATACAGACCTAATGTAGGCATAGTGATCTGCAACTGCCATGCTCAGGTATTATGGGCGCGAAGGTTCCGCCAAAATTCCTGGCAGTTTCCCCAAGGGGGCGTAAACGAGGGCGAATCCCCCGATGATGCCATGTATCGCGAATTGTATGAGGAGCTGGGACTTGACGATCATGATGTCAAAGTCTTGGCTTCGTCGCGCTTATGGTATAAGTACCGGCTTCCCAAACGGATGATCAGGTACCAAGATGATCCGGTGTGTCTTGGGCAGAAGCAGAAGTGGTTTTTATTGTCCTTAATCAACAAAGGACAGTCGGATATCAAATTCAATCGCGAGGGGCACCCCGAATTTGACGATTGGCGCTGGGTCTCCTACTGGTACCCGGTGCGGCAGGTGGTGGCCTTCAAACGCGATGTTTACAGACGGGTATTAACAGAATTTGCCTCGATGGCATTGTTTGGCAGATCGAATGTCGGATCTCCCTGGCGCAGCAGCAGAGGAGTACCGGGTTTTAGGAGGGACAGGTAACTGATGGACGAACAAAGCAAGATCTTACAAGCCCTAAGGCAGATCACCGAAGAGGTGGCCGGCAAGGAGACTTTGGAAGAGGCCATCGCCACGCTGGTCGTCAGGATCCGCGAAGCAACCTTGGCCGATTGCTGTTCTTTGTATCTGTACGAGAGCCTGAGGGATCGCTTCAGATTGCGCGCCACCGACGGCCTGGCCCCCGAGGCCGTGGGCAAGGTTACCCTGCAAAGCGGGGAGGGCTTGGTCGGCGCAGTAGGCAAAAAGCGCGAGGTTTTGGATCTGGCCGACGCCTTCTCTCATCCCAACTTCAAGTACCTGCCCGAGGCCGGGGAGGACGAGTATCACTCCTTTTTGGGCGTGCCCGTCTTAAACCAGGGCGATTTGCTCGGCGTATTGGTCGTTCAAAGCAAGGAGCAGCGCCAGTTCGGGCCTGCCGAAGAGTCCTTCATGGTGACCTTGGCCGCGCAGATTGCCAGCATCATCGCCATCTCCAAGAGCGATGAGATAGACGATGATCTCAACATCAAGCGCATCAGGGCCCAAAGCGGCACGGGCGGCATGGCCATTGCCAAGGCCTTGGTGTGGCAGCCTGCCATCTCCATTGATCAAGTCAAAATCCTTCACACCGATGATCCCCTGATGCAGCAGGAGCTTTTCCATCAGACCATGTTCCAGCTGCAAATCGAAATGGACCGGGCGGCCTTGAAGATGGAAGAGGACGACAAGTCCGATGCAGTCTTCGGCTATATGTCAGGCTACGGCAGTTTGCTTGACGATGAAAGCTTCCAAGAAGAAGTGGACAGGGTCATCGAGGAGCGCTCGCTGTTGGCCTCAAGCGCCATCAAGGTTATCCTGCAAGAGCGCATGGAGCAGGCCAAAGCGGCCCAAGATGACGATCTGTACGCGGACATCAAAGACTTCTCGCAGGTTTTGATAGAAAGACTGGTGCACTCCGGCGGCAAGCTTTTTGAGCTTAACGAAAACGTCATCTTGGTGGTCGAATCGCTGCCTGCGGCCATGGTGGCAGAGCTGCCGCGCGACAAGATTTCAGGCTTTGTGGCCACCTCGTCGGCCTCATCCTCGCATGCCACCATTTTGGCGCGCGATCTTGGCATCCCCTCGGTGCTCGGCGTGGATTTGGATTTGAGGGCCATCGACGGCCATACCCTGATAGTCGACGGCCAAAACGCCGAGATCTTGCTCGACCCTCCCCAAAGCGTCATCGACGAGTTTGTGGAGCTCATCTCTCAAAACCTTGAGCAGCGCGATCTGTTCTGCAAGGAAATGAGCCTGGAGCCCGTGACCTTGGACGGGCGGCGCATCAATGTCCTGTTAAATGCAGGCCTCAACAATGAGGCCGACGACAGGCTGAACCGCATCGTAGACGGCATCGGCCTGTACCGCACCGAAATTGCTTTTATGCTCAGTCAGACCTTCCCTACGGTTGAGCAGCAGGTGCGGTGGTACTCGGATTTGCTTGGCAAGTACCGCAATCTGCCCGTGTGCATGCGCACCCTCGATATCGGCTCTGACAAGGGATTGCCGTATCTGCCCATCAAGGAGGTCAACCCCGCTTTTGGCTGGCGAGGGGTGAGGGTCACCATCGATCAGCCTCAGATCTTGTCCGTGCAGCTTAAGGCCATGTTGCTTGCCAATCAGGAGTTTGGCAATTTGGAGATCATGGTGCCCATGGTCTCAAGGCCTGATGAAGTCATGTACATGAAAAATGCCATCGCTCAGGCAGCCTCGGATCTGGCAAAGGGCACGGGCCGGGACATCAAGCTGCCGCGCTTTGGCATCATGCTTGAAGTGCCTTCGGTGGTTTATTTCCTCGAAGACTTCATCGATGAGGTGGATTTCCTCTCCATAGGCTCAAACGATCTGATTCAGTATCTTTTGGCCGTGGATCGCTCAAACCCCAAGGTCAGCCGTTTTTACGATCCTTTCCACCCGTCGGTAGTCAGGTGCCTGAAGTTTTTAAGCGACACGGCACGGGAACATAACAAGCATATCAGCGTGTGCGGCGAGCTTGCAGGCGATCCCATGGGGGCCCTGCTTCTCATTTCGCTTGGCTACACGGTCTTGTCCATGAATTACTCTGACATTGCCAAGATCAAATACATCGTGCGCCGCATCGATGTTACGCAGCTTCTCAAGATAGGGCAGCAGGCCGTGATGCAAAAAGACAGCAGCGTCATCCGCTCTCTTTACGAGAAGTATTCCCAAGACTTTGCCTTAAGCAAGGTCATCGATCTGTCGGGAAGCGGCCCTCAGGCTTACAGCCTTGACAGCGGCATGATTCAGAGCAACTAAAGGGCATCGCCATGCAAAATTATTTGGATCTGATGGCCAAGATCTTAAACGAAGGTCAGGACAGGATGGACAGGACGGGCGTTGGCACCCGCTCCATCTTCGGCACGCAGATGCGCTTTGATCTTAGCAAGGGCTTTCCGCTTCTGACCACCAAAAAAGTGCACCTGCGCTCGATCATCTACGAGCTGTTGTGGTTTTTGCGGGGCGACACCAACATCAGGTATCTTAAAGATCATAATGTCACCATTTGGGACGAATGGGCAGACGAAGACGGCAATCTTGGTCCCGTGTACGGCAAGCAGTGGCGCTCCTGGCAGTGCCCTGACGGCCGCATCATCGATCAAATCTCAGATGCCGTAGATGCCATCAGACACAATCCCTCCTCGCGGCGCATCATCGTGTCGGCATGGAACCCTGCCGATGCAGACAAGATGGCCCTGCCTCCTTGCCATGCGCTCTTTCAGTTTTATGTGGCATCAGGCAAACTGTCCTGCCTTCTTTATCAGCGCTCGTGCGATTTTTTCTTGGGCGTGCCCTTTAACATTGCCTCCTATTCGCTTTTGACCATGATGATGGCCGAGCAGTGCGATTTGATCCCGGGGGACTTTGTGTGGACGGGCGGGGACACCCATCTTTATTTGAATCATTTTGAGCAGGCAAGGCTTCAGCTTGAGCGCACCCCGCGCCCCCTGCCTGTCATGAAGATCAAAGTCAAAAGACCTTCGATCTTTGAGTACCGATATGAGGATTTTGAGCTTGAAGGCTACGATCCTTACCCTGCCATCAAGGCTCCCGTTGCAGTATAGAGGCATTCATGAGCGAAATTAACTTTGGCAAAATCAAGTGGCAAAGCCGCCGCGGCATGCGCGAGCTTGATCTGATGCTGCTGCCTTTTGTAGAGCACGATCTGCCAAATTTGGGCGATGAGGTTTTAAGCGATTACGTCGATCTGTTGAAAGCTTCGGATCTTGAGCTGTTTCGCTGGCTGCACGGCACTGCCAAACCCGACAGTCAAAGACGCCAAAAGATGGTCGATTTGATTGTCTCATTGCATGAAAAGCGCAGAGGGCGCGAGGGCGTTTAATGGATTTTACAGAATTTGACCTGCCGCAATTTTTAACCGACAACATTCAAGCTGAGGGCTGGACCCGTCCCACCCCCATTCAGACCCTGGTGATGGGACCTGCCTTGGAGGGGGCCGACGTCATGGGCGGAGCTCCGACGGGCACGGGCAAGAGCGCGGCTTTTTTGCTGCCTTTGATTGCAAGGCTTTCTTCAAAGCCCCAAACCGGCATTAAAGTTTTGATTGTAGAACCCACGCGCGAATTGTGCATGCAGGTGCACGAGTGTGCCATAAGATTAAGTGCAGGCAGCGCCATTTCCTGCGGTTTGGTGATCGGAGGCTCTGATCGGGAGGCGCAAAAAGATCTCAAATCCAATATCCTCACCGCCACCCCCGGGCGCTTGAAGGAACTGTCAGATAAGGGCTTTATCGACCTTTCAAGCGTGGAGAGCATGGTCATCGACGAGGCCGATCGCATGCTGGACATGGGTTTTAGCGATGAAGTGAGCGCCTTGTGCAAGGCCGCCTCGAGGCGGCGGCAGACCCTGTTGTTTTCGGCCACCCTCGAGGGGCGGGACATCGAGTCTTTTGCATCTTCGGTCCTGCACGATCCTTACGAGGTGCGCTTAGGCGCAGGCGATGACGGGCGCCTTTTGCCTGCTGCCTTGAAAAACCGGGCCTATTACGCCGAAAACGATCGCAAAAAACCTTTGATCCTCGTGACCCTTTTGACCACCACCAATGCCCGCTCCATTATTTTTGTGCGCACCAAGGACAGGTTAAAAGAATTGTGCGGGGTGTTGCGCAAGCACAACTTTACCTTTGCCACGCTGCAGGGGGATTTTGCCCAAAACGAGCGCACCGCCGCCATCAGGCGCTTTAAGGAGGGCGAGGTTTCGATCTTGGCGGCCACCGACGTGGCCGCGCGCGGCTTGGATCTGCCGCAAGTTCAATATGTTTACAACTACGATCTGCCCCGTCAGGTCATCACCTACATCCACAGGGCAGGACGCACCGCCCGCGCCGAGCAAAAAGGCGTGGTCGCATCCATCGTCGAGCGTCCCGAGATAGCCTTGATGGAGAAGATAGAGCGCTATTGCAACTGTCAGATTGAGCGGCGACTGATAAAAGGCCTGTGCGGGGAATTTCCCGCTGCCTTGCCTGCTGTCAAAGAGAAAGAAAAGAGAAAAGATCGCGATGAGGCGGGCGAAGAACCGTTAGGCAAGAAGGGCTCTTTTGGCGTGCGCCATTCTTCTAAAAAAGAGAAGAAAGTCAAAGTGCGTCACCGCACGCTCAGAAATAGGGGCAAACCCGATTTTAAAGCCAAGCGCGAGCGCAAGGCTGAAAGATTGGCCGCAACTTTGCAACAGCCCAAAGGAACAGAAGATGCCTGAATTCTGACCCTTGCAATCAGATAAGAACGAAAGGAGAGATCATGGGCGGCTTAATTTTGCGCAATGCCAATCTTCACGTGACCGCAGAAGAGTTTTCCGATGTCGATGCCATAGCCATTCAAAATCACCGCATTACCCCGGTGGATCCGAGCTTGTTTGAAGACGGCACCTCAGAGGAGATGAATTTAAACGGCCTGCATGTGGCCCCCGGTCTCATCGATCTGCATGTCAACGGCTGCAACAACGTAACCTTCAGTGTCGACCCCACCGTCGACACCTTGGAGATCATGCGCCGCTATTTGAGCCAAAAGGGCACCTTGACCTTTGTGCCCACTTTGGTGTCGGGGCCCCGCGAGTCCATGACCCGCGCCTTGCAGGCCGTGTCCGAATTTCGCTCGCAGCACCCCGGGGTCTGCCCCGGGATCCACCTTGAGGGACCCTTTATCAACGGCGAACGCAAAGGCTTTCATCCTGTGGGCTACATCAGGACTTTGACGGACGCGGATGTCACCAATTTCAAGGAAAATCAGGCCAACATTGCCTACATGACCATAGCCCCCGAGATCATCAAGCCCAAGGGCATTCTCGATTTGCACAGCGCCAACATCAAGCTTTCCATGGGTCACTCCAACGCCAGCTTCATGGAGGCTCTCAACGCCATGCGCCAGGGCGTCAACTGCGTCACCCATATCTTCAACGGCATGCGCCACATGAACGGCCGCGAGCCCGGCATTTTGGGGGTGGCCTTTAACTTTGAAGAGATGTTCGCAAGCATCATCGCCGACGGGCGCCATGTTCATCCTGCCATGATCCGCATGGCCCACAAACTGATGGGCGACAGATTGTTCATCATCTCCGATTCCCAGGCTGCCGCAGGGGCTCCTGAGGGCCTGTCCTCCTTCTCTATCTCAGGCACCGAGATCTTTGTGGACAAGATGAAGGGGTTGGTCGACTCCAAGGGCGCTTTGGCCGGCACTTCCATTACGCTTTTGGACAGCATAAAATTCCTCGTCAGGGTGTGCGGTTTCTCCTTGGATGAGGCTTTGGCCGCTGCCACCAAGATCCCCGCCCGCTTTTTGGGCATTGACAATGAATATGGCACCATTGCCGAAGGCTACATGGCAGATCTGATTATTTTCGACAACGATTTTAAGATCCGCTATGTGGTGCAAAACGGCTTTATCAAGAGTGCCGCGGAGCTGCTCTAAACATGGCCCATCTGCTTGATCGCATCAGCAAGAGGCAAAACGAATTATCCAAAGCCGAGCGCAAGGTAGCCGCCATCGTGTTGGCCTCGCCCTCGCTGACGGCAGATGAGACCATTGCAAGGACGGCACAAAGAGCAGGCGTCAGCCAGCCCTCGGTGCACCGCTTTTGCAAAAGTTTTGGTTTTGAGGGTTTTCCTGATTTCAAAAACGCCTTAAAAGAAAGCTTAAGCCTTGAGACGGGCCACTACAAAGAAACCATTCAAAGCGGCGACAGCGTCAGCGACATCGTCAAAAAAGTCCAAGACGCAGGTTTCAACGCCCTGACCATGCTCGGGCGCACCCTCGATTTGAATGTCTTAAGCCGCAGCATCGACGTGATTGCCCAGGCCCGCCGCCTGGTGATCATCTCCTCTGCCTTAAGCCTGCCTTATGCTTTGGAATTTAAATTAAAGCTGTTAAGCTTCGGGATTGCCTGCGAAGTCTACACCGACGAGAGTGCAATGCTGCAAGCTTTGTGCAGCCTGCACTCAGGGGAGATCCTTGCCGTTTTTGATTTGAGCGGACAGGATCAAAAGCTTTTGAAGGCGGCAGCCTTTGCCTGCGGCAACGACAGTTGCGTGATAGCCTTGTGCCCCAAAGATTGCGCCTTGGCGGCGACATCTTCTTTGGCGCTGCACTCCCCGCCCTTTGACATCAACGATGATTTGCGTTTGGGCTCGGCTGCGCCCATCCACTGCCTTATTGAGATGATCATGTGCGCCGTCTCTTTGCGCCGCATGGATGTCAAGTTTCAGGAGCGCCTTGGCAAGGCCAAAGCCCTCATTGCCCCCAAGGCTGAAGAGCCTGCTTTGAAAGCAAAGCCCAAACCTGCCCAAGAAGAAGATATTTTGGATCCCCACAGCCCCATCACGGCTTTAAACTGGTCTTTTTAAACTTAAAGCCCTGTTGCGCATTTTCAAAAATCTGACAGTGCCAAAACCAGACTTTCAACCTTAAAAGCGCAAACATGCCCCCGATCTTTAAGACTTGTCATGTTCTGCATTTTAAGATCAAGATCCCATGCAGTAAAATTGGCAGGGTGATTGCATGAGCGAATAGATTATCGCCCTGCGCGATGGGGTGCAGACGCCTGCAAAGCCTTATTTTTTCTTTGTTTCTTTCTTAAAAAGTCCTCGCAAAGCCGAGAATTTTGACAAGAGAGCTTTTGCAAAAGAGGGCGCTTATCTTTTGTGGTCATCTGCCTTTAAGCTTATCAAGCTGATCTTCAGTTAAAGACATCTCTTCTAAGA
>CAZYXT010000069.1:0-13723 GCA_964651505.1 uncultured Enterobacterales bacterium | reverse complement strand
TGACGCAACAAAATCTCGGGCTAATATCAAGCAAGATCTCGTGCAATCACCCTGATCGCTTTTTTATCGGCGCTAGGGCATGTGCTACAATGATCATTCACTTTAGGATGAGGCAACATGTTTACGCTGTTTAAAAACTGGTACAGGCGCCATTTCTCGCAACCCGGGACCATCGAATTTGCCTTGGTTTTAATAGCCATTTTTATTATCATCTATTACTTTATGTGGCTCGTGGGACCGCTCGTGGTGGCGGTATGCCTTGCCTATGTCCTCGATTGGGGAGTGTGCGGCCTTATCAATAAGTTTAAGATGTCAAGGCACTGCGCCTCGCTGGCGGTGATGGGGGCCTTTGTGGCCGCGGCGGTGCTGGCCTTGGTGCTGGTGGTCCCTCAGATCATAAGACAGGGCGCGCAGTTTTATGATGCGCTGGTAAGCTTAAGCTCGGATGTGATCTCAGAGCAGACCACGGTTGACACCGAGCATGGCACCGTGATGATCTCCGATGTGGACTCCATAGTGGCAAGGCAGCTTCACAATGTCATCGACGAGCTGCCCGATCCCATTCCCTCGATGATAAGCCGTGAGGATATCACCAAGGCTTTGCGTTCCATGCGCACGGCGGTGACCGTGTACACGGCCAATCTGATGCGCAATCAGCTGATGCCGTCGGTGGTCAATGTCTTCACCTACCTCATGTATCTTGTCATAGTGCCCATCTTTGCCTTTTTGCTTTTGTATAACAAAGAAATCATGCAGCAAAGGGCGCGCATTTATCTTCTGCCCAACAATCAAAACCTCATCAGGCAGTTTTGGCCGCGCTTAAGCTTGCAGATTGAAGGCTATATTCGCGGCAAGATCTTGCACATCATCATCATTGCCATCGTCAATACCCTGGCTTTTAGGTTTTTTGGTCTCAATTATGCGGTGCTCTTGGGCGTGGGCGTGGGCTTGTCGGTGGTGATCCCCTATGTGGGAGCAGTCTTGATAGGCATTCCCGTGATCTTAATTTCGGTCATTCAATTCGGGCTTTCCTATGATCTTTTGTGGCTGTTGCTTACGTATCTGATAATTCAGCTTGCAGACAGCAATTTGCTGACCCCCATGCTCTTTTCCAAGGCTTTGAATCTTGATGCCTTCTCCATTTTGGCGGCCATCCTGATTTTCGGCGGACTGTGGGGCTTTTGGGGCGTGTTCTTTGCCATTCCGCTGGCTACCTTCATCAAAACCCTGCTCTTAGGCTGGCCTACCCTCGATGGCAGGCTGCCAAGGCTGCCTGAACCTGTGGCGGATCAAAGAGAAGATCAAGTAAAATGACAGAGGGGGCGCAGAGTGCGCTCTTACAGGTTTTTCCAAACCGCGCCATCAGGGGTCTGCCGGCAAATCAAGCTGAGAGCATAAGATTGACCTGTATTTTCACTTTATAAAAAGGCAAGATCCTGTGTCAGCCTGCCGCGCGGGCATGGGTTTAGTCTTGTTCTATGATGGACGGGACTGATTGATAAGATTTTGCATCAGTGCTTAAAACACGCCTTTAACAAAGGAAATCATGGGGAGATGAGAGTTCGCTCTCACCGTTGCGGTGTCGAGGAGGGTCTATCGATGGCATTACAGGATAGTCTGCCTACTGCAGGAATGAGTTTTGAGCAGCTCATAACCAACAAGAAGCTTTACATAGATAAAACTGATATGGTAGCGGCATTGGCCCGAAGGGAAGGACCTTTCTTTTTATCAAGGCCCCGCCGATTTGGCAAATCCACCCTGCTCTCCACGTTTAAGGAGCTGTTTGAGCACGGCAAGGACAAATTTGCAGATCTTAAGCTTGAAAAGGATGAGCCGTGGGTTGATGACAAAACCTACAAAGTGCTTCATTTGGATTTTTCGCAGGCAAGAGGGACCGGGAGCGATCTCAATTTTAAAAAAATCTTTATTGCGTTAATCGAAAACAGATTTAAATCTGTAAACATGGCTTTGGGCCATGGAAACGTTTGGGAACTCAATATTGAAGATGCCTTGGATCAGTGTGAGGATCGCTCCTTGGTCTTGCTCATTGATGAGTATGATGCCCCTTTGATCAGCGTTTTGGATGACCCTGTCGAACTTAAAAATCGCCTTGCAATGATAGACGGCTTTCTGTGCGCGGTTAAAAGGCAGATGGGAAAGTTTAGGTTTGTCTTCATCACCGGGGTTGCCAAAATTGCCAACTTGGGCATTGGCTCGGGGTTTAACAACATAAGAGATATTTCTTTTTCTGACCGCTATGGGGCGATTGTCGGCATTACGCAAGAGGAGCTTGAAAAAAAATTTAAACCATACATTGCAAATGCTGCAAAAATTCTCAGAAAGAAGGAGCCGGGCCTGGGCTGGAACATTAAAAAGGTTGTTCAAGAACTCAAACTAAATTATGACGGATACTCCTTTAACGGACAGGCGCGGTGCAAGGTCTATAATCCTTGGTCGGTGCTTAATTTCTTTGAAGAGCCGCAACAAGGATTCATGCCATATTGGCTTGAGAGCGGCAGCAACACAGGGATGCTTACCGCTTATATACGCAAGATGGTAAAACTCGGCCGCGGCTTGGGCGAGCTTCCTGATTTCTTTAATGAGGATTACAAGGTTGTTTGCAGCAAAAGCGAATTATTCCCATCAATCGACGACATATTTGATGACGATTTTCCCCTGCTTCCCATCCTTTACCAGACAGGATATCTTACAGTCAAGAGCTCTGCCGGCGAAGACTTTGAGGTAGGTTTTCCCAATAGCGAGGTCAAAAGATCTTTTGCCCAGAATGTCATTCAAAAGCTTACCGGCAAACCGCCGCGGTATGAGCGAGACACATATCTGCCCGGGGTACGCGACGCCCTTGAAAAACGAGATCTGCCAAAACTCAAGGAGTTGTTCAACCAATATCTTAATAACTTTTCCTACGCAAGCCTTGCAAAATTTGATGAGTGCTTGCTCAGGGATACGCTGTTCTCATCACTGCGCAGATTCAATGGCACTGTGTCCCGTGAGAGTTTGACGGGGCAGGGGCGTGTAGATCTTATAATCGAAAACGATCGGTACATGTATATCATTGAACTTAAGGTCAGAAAAGATCGCAATGAGATTGATGAAGCCGTACAAACGGCAAGAAGGCAAATTATTAACCGCCGATATGCCCTCAGACTGACCTGCAAGCAAGTGATATCCGTGATACTGGTGTTTATCAATGAACAAAAGTTCGATGACCGGCGCGTGCCTGACAGAGTGCGTCAGATCGTGTATCTGGAAGAGACTGACATCAATGAAGTTTTACAAGATTGATCTCTTTGCGGCCAATGCCTGCATGAGCCCAAGCTTTAAGAGATCCTGCGGACAGTTCCTTGATCTTAAGAACCCGCAAGACGGGTTCACTCTTTTTCTTGGATGCAATAGTAAATCTTAAGCTTTAAAAATATGGCAAATTCGCCGGGCCGCATGACATCACAAATTTAGAAATTGGTTTTTGATCAGGAGGGGCGGCCTGTAAGGCGATGGCCGCAACCCAGGCGAAAAATCGTCTTGGCGGCCGCAGGCTGCTTGCCGTCTGCGCTGCAAAGCATCAAAAGCTTTACAGCAGGCAGTCCTCCATCAAGGTTAAAATCCCTTTACCAAATCCCCAAAACTCTTGCACAAACTTTACACAGCCTTGCTTTTTCCTTTTACACGGCACCTCTAGACTTGTTCACAAGTTTAATCAACCGAGGATTTTCATATGCTCAATAAGACAATTTTGGCAGTTGCCATTTCTGCCATGGTGCCTGCTTTATGTGCCTGCTCTTCATCATCTTCCAATACTGTCGATGACAGCGCTTTGTATGAGCGCGCAGCCAAGGGCGATATCACAAAATTTGGCGGCGCCCGCCGCATCGGCCCCGATAACACGGCCAACTTCTTGCAAGCTTTGAATCTTGCAAGACAGCGCAGGGCCAAGAATGTCATCTTGATGATAGGCGACGGCATGGGCGACAGCGAGATCACGGCTGCCCGCAACTACGCTCATGGCGCAGGCGGCATGTTCAAGGGCCTCGATGCTCTGCCTTTTACCGGACAGTACACCCACTACTCATTAGATGCCAAGACCCATAAGCCTAATTACGTCACCGACTCTGCCGCCTCCGCCACCGCCTGGTCCTCAGGCGTTAAGTCCTACAACGGCGCCATCGGCGTTGATGTGTTCGGCAATCCCCATGATTCGCTTTTAGATCTGGCCAAGAGGGCAGGTTTAGCCACGGGCGATGTTTCCACCGCCGAAATTCAGGATGCCACTCCGGCAGCCCAAATTGCCTCGGTTGCTCAAAGAAGGTGCTACGGCCCCGAGGCTGCCTCTCAAAGGTGCCCTGCCGATGCCAGGGAAAACGGCGGGGCAGGCTCCATCACCGAGCAGCTTCTTGATCTGCGTCCTGACGTAACCTTGGGCGGCGGCGCCGCATCTTTCAAGGAGATTGTCAAGGCAGGCGCCGATGAGGGCAAGAGCCTCATTGAAGTTGCCAAAGAGCGCGGCTATCAATTGGTCAGCAGCGCATCCGAGCTTGATAAGATTAAATCTGCCAATCAAAACGCTCCGCTGCTCGGACTCTTTGCCGATGGCAACATGCCCATCCGCTTAAAGGGCCCTCAGGCCAAGGTCGGAGGCATAGCCTCAGGGGAGGTCGTAAAGTGTGAAGTCAATGCCGCACGAGGGGCCGAAGTTCCGACTTTAGCCATGATGACGCAAAAGGCCATCGAGCTTTTGAGCGCCAACGAAAAAGGATTTTTCTTGCAAGTTGAGGGCGCCTCCATCGACAAGCAGGCTCACGCCTCCAATCCCTGCGGACAGTTTGGGGAGACCATGGATCTTGATGAGGCCGTGCAGGTTGCCTTGGACTTTGCAAGGCGCGACGGCAATACTTTGGTGATAGTCACCGCAGATCACGCCCATGCAACGCAGATTGTTTACCCAAATGCCGCGGGCCCCGGGTTCACGCAGCTTGTGCAGACTCATGACGGCGTTCCCATGGCCATAAGTTACGGCAACTCGTCAGACATCAATGATGCAGGCCATACAGGCGCTCAATTGCGTGTGGCAGCCTATGGCCCCGGGGCCTTAAATGTGGCAGGTCTTACCGATCAGACCGATATCTTCTTTACCATCCGCGATATCCTGTCTCTTAAGTGATCAATCGGGCATGGCAATAAGCATTAACATCAAAGAGCAAAAGGCACAAGAGCAATCTTCTGCCTTTTATTGCTCCTGCCCGTCCCCTTATTAAAGAGCGCATGCATCCCCAATCTAAAAGAGCTCATGCCTCCGAGGGCTGGATCCTGTCTTTTCTGCATTCGCGTGTTTTAGAGCATCCGTGCCGCCGTCTGCAAAGCGCCGAAATTTGGCCTAAACAGCAAAAGGACGACAAAAGATAAGCCAAATCATCGGCCGGCATGCGTTTTTACTTGGAATATGCTATTTTTTGTACAATATTTTTAAATTGTTTCAATTGCGCGCAATCAAAGAGAACTATGGCAATTCACGAATACGGCACCACCTGGTGGGGCAAACAATGGCTGCTGTCCTTGGATGGCATCGACTTGCAAAACCGCATTCCCCGCGGCAAATCCTATGCCAACACGGGGAAAGTCTACTCAGTCTCCTTTGACGAAAACCGCGGGCTCATCAAAGCGCGGGTCAAAGGCCATTACGATCCTTTTTACTCGGTCAAGATCACCGTGCAGAGGGTAACTGCCCGACAAGAGCAGGCTTTTATTGAAGGGCTTGCCAAATCGCCCCTCATCTTGGCCAAGCTCTCCTCGCGCGAGCTTGATCCTCAGGTTTTGGATGTTGCCAAACAAGCAGGCATCGAGGTTTTTCCCTCCAAATGGAGCGATCTTAAGCTTTCCTGCTCGTGCCCCGATTTTGCAGTGCCCTGCAAACACATTGCGGCCGTCATTTACAAGGTCAGCCAGGAGATCGATGCCAATCCTTTCGTGCTGTTCAATTTAAAGGGCATCGACATCTTTGAGGGGCTTAAGCGCTACGGCATTCAGATGGAGCAGACGCAGGTCAGCGAGATGCCCAAGTGGAGCGATTTGCTGACTTCCTCAAAAAGTCTGCCGCCTTTGCCCCTTGAGAGCCTCAACAAGACTTCGTACGTCAACTTTGAAGATATCTTGGACTCTGTGATGGGGCTGTTTACCCCCACTCCTGCAGGCTACACCGAAGGCTCCTTAAAAGAGCTTATGCACAAGGTTTTGCTCAAGGCCCGCGCGCAGGTTCAAAAACAGCTTGCAGACAAAACCGATCGCGATCTGCCCAAGCTTAAAAGCTCTCATCTTTTCACCGTTTCAGCCTGGGGCAGGATCACCCCCGGGGACTTTGTGTGGAAGATTTATCCCTCGGTGGGCAAGCCTTACACGCAATGCGCCGCCGACACCTTGGAGAAGGGCTTTTTGTGCGACATGTTCTCAGGCACCATAAGCTCTGATGTCCTTGCCGATGCCCCCGAGGAGATCGAAGCTCTCTTTGAGATTTGGATGATTGCCTGCAAGCTCGTCGCCTCAGGCTCGCTGATGCCTCAGATCTTCGAGCCCATCGAGGACTTCTTTGCCATCCGCTGGATCCCCGCGGTGATCTCAGATGAGGTCAATGCCGTGGTCAAAAAGGTGGGGCAGGCCATGCTCTCCTTAAAAGAGGGCAGTTATGTCATCGACAGGGCTCCTGAGGATCTGAGCCCTGCGGCCTTGGGGCAAATTATCTTGTCCATGTTCTTGGGATCTTTTATTGCCAAGGCCTACAGCAAGGTCAAAGATCTTGATGAGAATAACCCTGATCGCGCCGCGCTCTTTTTGGGCAAGATCATCGACACGCAGGAGCATTTAAACGGCGAGGCAATCAAGATGCGCCTTGAGGCGTGGCTCTCGCCTCTGTATTTGGAAAATCTGAGCCTGATGCCTGTCATCGTGCTCTCGGATCTTTCAGGCGGGCAATTGCAAGATTATGTAGACGAAAGGCGCAGCCTCGCTGCCCCCGCCGATGACGAAGAGATTGATGCCATCGTCACGGCCTTAAGGCCCGCGGAAGGCGATGATCAAGAAGCAGAGTTGCAAATTGCCGCTGCCGATGAGGGCAAGAAAAAGCGCGGGCGCAAAAAGAGCAAGTTAAAGCTTAAAGGGGAGGAGAGTGTCTTAGAGCCTGTACAAGAGGCGGCCGCGCCTTTGCGTGACGAGGCCGCCGATGACTCTGACACCATCTATGACGGCCGCGCCCGCCCCCGCGCTTTGGTGGCCCTGGAGCCCGTGTCCTCTCAAAAAGATCCTTTCTCAAACGAGGCGGGAGTTGGGATCTTGATGGGCTTTAAAGAGCACACAGGGCATGGCATGCGCATTATTGCCCTAAAGGATGTGATAGATTCTGATGACTATGCTTCGCAGCGCTTTGAGTGCCTGCGCACCGTCTCGCGTCTTTCGCAGGTGTGCCCGCCCCTGGGGGGGCTTTTGGAAAACCACGGGGGCGAGGGCATCATTGCCCTTGAGGATCTGTACCAAGTGGTAAGCTCTGCCATCCCCGCCTTAAAGCTTTTGGGCGTGGAGCTTATCATCCCCAAGGCCTTAAAGCGCATCATGTACCCCAAGGCCTCGATGAGCATCTCCACCACCCAAAGATTTGAGGGCAACAGCTTTTCCATGCTCGAGGAGCTGTTAAAGTTCGACTGGACTTTGGCCATCGGGGGCCATGCCATCACACAGGAAGAATTTGAATTTCTCTCAAAGCGCGCAGGACAAATGGTGCGCTTTAAAAACGAATTTGTGATGGTAAGCGAAAAGGAAGTTGCCAACATCGCAAAACGCCTTTTAGCCGTCAAGAGCGGCGATATCAAGCCCAAGCGCCTGATTGCCGCGGCTTTGACGGGCAAATTCGGCGAGGACAACGTGCTCTTGTCAAAAGAGCTCAAAGAGGCTTTGGACAGGCTTTTGAGCGAAGAGGCGGCAACCGTGCCCAAGACCCTCAAAGCCTCCTTGCGGCCTTATCAGGAACGCGGGTATTCGTGGCTGGTGCGCAATTTGAAGATCTCCTTTGGCTCCATCATCGCAGACGACATGGGTCTTGGCAAAACGCTGCAGGTGATCGCAGCCTTGGAGAAAATGCGCGAGGACAAGGCTTTGGACGACAAAGAAGCCTTGGTGGTGGTCCCCACGTCGCTTTTGGTCAACTGGCAAAGGGAGATAGGCAAGTTTGCCCCCAAGCTTGCCTGCAAAGTCTTTTACGGACAGGAGCGCTCCTTGGCGCAAAAGACCCACGTCACCCTGACCACCTACGGGATCTTGCGCTCGCAGCTTAAAACCTTTAAGTCAAAAGAATGGGCGGTGATGGTGATAGACGAGGCGCAGGCCATCAAGAATCCCTCCTCGCAGATCTTCAAGGCCGTGCGCTCCATAAAGGCCGGCAACTTCATTGCCATGTCCGGCACCCCGGTGGAAAACCGCCTGCTTGAGTACTGGGCCATCATGGATTTTGCAAACCCCGGGCTTTTGGGCACCAAGGAAACCTTCAACCGCGAGTTTGCAGGCCCCATCGAGACCCGTCACGATCCTGAGGTCATAGAGCGCTTCCGCTCGGTCACGGGACCTTTTATCATGCGCCGCCTAAAAAGCGACAAGAGCATCATAAGCGATCTTAAAGACAAGCTCACAACCGATCGCTACTGCTTTTTGACCGCCGAGCAGACGGCCTTGTACAACGAGGTGACGCAAAGGGGCTTGACTTCTTTGCAGGATGCAGGCAACGGGGCGCGCAATGCCCTGGTGTTGACTCTCATCCGCTCATTAAAGGAGATCTGCAACTGCCCGCAGCAGTACGACGATAACACGCCTTATGAAGGCCCCGCTTTCTCGGGCAAGGCCTCCATGCTCTTTTCTATCTTGGATGATTTGTTTGCAGCCCGCCGCAAGGCCATCATCTTTACGCAGTTTATCAAGACGGGCGAGCTTTTGACCAAGTGGATAGATGAGCGCTATGACATCGATGCGGATTTTTTGCACGGAGGCGTGTCCTTAAAGGCGCGCAGCCGCATGGTCGACCAATTTCAAAACGACCGCAGGAAAAAAGTCCTGGTGCTCTCCTTGAAGGCGGCAGGCACGGGTTTGAACCTCACCGCCGCCTCGGCCGTCATCCACTTTGATCTGTGGTGGAACCCTGCGGCCGAAAACCAGGCCACCGATCGCGCCTACCGCATCGGGCAAAAAGAGCAGGTGGAAGTATTCAGGCTCATATGCGCCAACACCTTTGAAGAGAAGATCAACGATATAATCAACTCAAAGCAGGAGCTGGCCGATCTTGCCGTGGGTAGCGGAGAGCAGTGGATAGGCGATTTGTCGCCAAGGCAGCTTGAAGGCATCTTTGCCATCTCCTCGCAAGAGGAAGATCTCAAAGAGCAGATTGCCCAAAACGGCGCGCTCAAGGCCAAGGAGGAAGGCGGCAAACAAAAGAGCAGGGCAGGGAGCAGCAAGCAAGGGCGCAAACGCGCTTAAAGAGGGCAGGGGGCAGGGCCCCGGTCCCCGCTCCTTGATTTTTGCAAGGCCCCTGTGTGCATGGCATAAATGGTTTGCCTAAAATTCACTTATAGTTTGTCGCGCAGGGGGTTAGCGCAACAATCAGTGCTAAGCGCCTGTTGACGCAAATCCTAATCCCAAGCTTGTTTGTGAAATCGCACCTAAAATGCTGCAACTTATAGTTTGTCATAATTGCTGCCCATAGCCTGTCATATTCATCTTTGACAGACATTTTATGGCTTTGATGACAAGCTATAAAAGGCAAACCCGGGCTCTCTTTTCTCTTCTTTTGCGTCTCTCTTACGCTCTTGCCCGGGTATCCAAAAATCCTGCAAGTGCCGGGGATCCTTTGTCACAACAAGATCTCCTGCCGCCAATGACTGCGCAAAGGTCCCGGGGGTTCAAGTGTGCCTGCCGTCTTTTTTGCCTTGTGCCTGCCATGGCCTTGGGCAATCCCGAGGCTTGAAAAACAATGCGGCGATGTCTTTATAGCTTTGTTATATTTTGTGATTACAATTTTGCAAAGAAAAGCTTAAAAATGCTGCATTCCTCACAACTAAAATACTAGAAACCTTGTATTTTAGTTGCACCTGTTTTTGGGTGTATTCAAGCTCACACCAAGGATGCAACTATGCAAAGATTTATCGAAAAATTTGCCGCCTGCTACCGCATGTTGTGCGTAATCATCTTGTCGGTGATGGTGGTGATCGTGTTTGTCAACGCGTTTATGCGCTATGCCTTTCACTCGGGCTTCATCGCCACCGAGGAGATCTTGCGCTATCTGTTCATCTACTTAACCTTTTTGGGCGTGGTTGAAGTGGCTCACGGCCGCGGTCACATTGCGGTGACCATTCTTTCCGATGCCATCAAGGGCAGGGCCCGCACCGCTTTGCATATCTTCGGGTATGTTCTGATGATCTATGCTTTGTATGTGCTCATCGACGGCTCCATCATGTACTACGAGGACTCTGAAACTTCGGTCGGCCAGGTCACGGGCCTGCCTTACCGGGTGATCATCGCCTGCCTCATTTTTGGCGCAGCAGGCGTCTTGGTCTTTGCCGTGCGCGATCTGTATTTGGGCATCAAGGCTTTCATGGCAAATGAAGAGTTCCCGCCGCGCCTGGTTGACGAGGATGTGGAAAAGGCCATTGCCTCCTTGGAAGCACAGGAGCAGGCCGGGCAAAAGGAGGGCAAATAATGGAACTGTTCGTCTTCATCGGATCGCTCTTTGCGCTGTTGCTGACGGGGTTGCCCGTGGCCATCGTTTTGATGCTGTGCGCTTTGATTTTGCTCTACCGCCTTGACATGTTTGATCCTCTGCTGTTGTCCCAGCAGATGTTAACCGGCGCCGATTCTTTTATTCTGACGGCCGTGCCTTTCTTTATGCTCGCAGGCGAGATCATGAAAGAAGGCGGCATCTCATCGCGCCTGATTGCCTTTGGCCAGGTCATCGTCGGACGATTTAACGGCGGCATGGGCTATGTGGCCATTTTGGCATCCATGCTCTTTGCAGGTTTGTCGGGCGCCGCCATTGCCGACGTGGCAGCCTTGGGCGCCGTTTTGATCCCCATGATGGTAAGATGCGGCTACAACAAGCCCCGCTCCACGGGCCTGATCTGCGCTTCGGCTCTGACCGCCCCCATCATCCCCCCTTCGATCCCTTTGATCATCTTGGGCGTCACCGTCAACCTCTCCATCGGCCGCCTGTTCATCATGGGCATTGCCCCTGGCATCATGCTCGGCCTCATCCTGATGGTGGTCTGGTACTTCGTGGTAAGGCGCGACGGCTACAAGGATACAGTAAAATTCAGCCTCTCCGAGAGTCTTAGGATCGCCTTTAGCGCTATTCCTGCGCTGCTTTTGCCCATCATCATCGTAGTGGGCATCCGCTTTGGCATCTTCACCCCCACCGAGGGCGGCGCCGTGGCGGCAGTTTATGCCTTCTTCGTGGCCACCGTGATAAATCGCGAGCTTAAGCTAAAAGACTGTCCGCGCATCTTCTTTAATGCCGTCAGAACCTCTGCCGTGGTCATGTTCCTGGTTTCCACTGCCTATACCATCGGCTACCTCATCACCATGGCTCAGGTGCCCATGCAGATTGTGGAGGTCTTGGGAGGCTTGGCAGAATCGCCTTTTGCCCTGCTTCTCGTGCTTAATTTTGTGCTCTTGGCCTTGGGCATGGTGATGGACATCACCCCCATCATCTTGATCTTTGCCCCCGTGTTCTATCCTCTGATCTTGGCTGCAGGTATCGATCCTTACTACTTTGCCCTGATCATGGTCCTCAACCTCTCTATCGGCCTGCTGACCCCGCCCATGGGCTCGGTCTTGTTCGTCGGCTGTTCGGTTTCCAAGCTGCCTATCACCAAACTGGTGGCAGGCGTGTTCCCGTTCTTGTGCGCAGAGCTGGCATTCTTGTTTGCCTGCATCTTCGTGCCTCAAATTATTACCCTGCCTGCCCAATGGCTCGGTTAGGAAATTTGCATTAAGGAGTATTGATATGAAGAAAACTTTAGTCTGCCTGGCATTAGCCGCCGCCATGACCGCCGTGTCTGCTTCGGCCTCTGCTGCCGTCACCATCAGAGTAGGCACTTATGCAGGTCCCGATCACCCGGTCTCCAAGTCCGTGGAGTACTTCAAGGAGAACATCGAGCGTGAATCCGGCGGCGAGATCAAGGTGGTTCACTTCCCCAACAATCAGCTGGGACCTGAGGCCGTGGTCATCGATCAGGTCAAGCGCGGCACCATTCAGATGGCGGTCACGGGTTCTCAAATCAGAAAGGATGAGCCCAATATCGGCCTGTCCGATGCCCCTTACCTCATTTCATCCTGGGAGCAGGCCAAGGCCGTCTATGATGACGAAGGCAAAGCCATTTTGGCAGGCAATTACGAGCAAAACACCGGCGTTAAGATCATGGCCTGGTTTGTCAACGGCTTTCGCGTGATTTCGGCCAACAAGCCCGTCAACAGCATGGCAGATTTGCAAAGCCTCAAGCTGCGCATTCCCGACAACGAGATCCACGTGCATCTGTTTGAGGCTCTGGGCTCCAACAATGTCATGATGCCTTTAACCGAGGTTTACAATGCCCTGGAGACCCACATGATCGACGGTCAGGAAAATCCTTACTCGACTCTGCTCTCATCGGGCCTGTACGAGGTGCAGACCGATGTGCTCGAAAGCCGTCACATGTTTGCCATCTCCCCGGTATTGGTCAACGGCAAGTTCTTTGACAAGCTGACCCCCGAGCAGCAGGAGCTGATTGCCACCTGGATTGCCAAGACCGAAGAGTTCAACTGGCAGCTCTCCGAGGAAGATGATGCCGCTTCCAAGGCAGCCTTGGAGGCCAAGGGTCTTACCATCCACTACATGACAGATGAGATCAAAGCCGCTATCGATTCGAAGATGGACGATTTTTACAAGTGGTATGAGACCATCATTCCCGATGCTCCCAAGTGGGTCGAGCACTGCAAAAATGCAGCAAAAAGCGTCGGGCAATAAGATCCTTGATGCAATAAACAATGTCTGAATGCATTTGAAAACAGGGAAGCATGCCCTGTTTTGTTGATCAAAAAGCACAAAATCCCCGGGATTATGCCCGGGATTTTCTGTTTGGAAAAAAGATGCAAGAGAGCAAGGCTGCAATTGCAATACCCGTAACGTTGCCGGGCATAACCGTCTTATCAATGAAGGACGCATAAAGCAGGATCAAACCCTGCGGACGCTTTGAATGAAAAAAGTGCGATGCTGCGGGAATGACAGCTTGCGATGGGGCAAAGACAACAACGCGGCAGGCGCAATAATGCGGCGATAAGGCGCAACACTGCCGAGTTGGTTTTTTTAAATCGGGGGATTGAAGCAAGAAAGGCAAGAAAGCAATGGTGGGCGCTAAAGGACTCGAACCTATGACCCTCTGCTTGTAAGGCAGATGCTCTAACCAACTGAGCTAAGCGCCCTTGCTTTTAAATTTTGTACCGTCGTCTGCTTGGTACGGCGCTCATTATAACAACTGCATTTTCCATGGCAAGCATTTTTTGCGCAAAATGGATCAAAATTTTTGCCTCTTGTCATAAATCATGTGAACCGACAATTTTAGGTTTCGATTTCAAAAAACTTTGAAGCAGGGCACGCGGATGCGGCCCCGAGAGCATGCATGCATCAAGACAAAAGCAGGTTAAACCAGAG
>CAZYXT010000068.1:0-13831 GCA_964651505.1 uncultured Enterobacterales bacterium | reverse complement strand
GCAGGAAGCGCCTGCGCGCCTAAGATCAGGGTAAGATGGGTTTTGGGGTACTCATTTAGGCAATAACCTGCATGAAGCAATGACAGGGTCAAAAGGGGCCGGACTTTGAGCATACTGAGGGCCTGATGCTTGGCATGCCAAGGAAAACTTGGAGCGGGTATTTCTTATCTTTTAGCGCTCATCATCTTCGTCTTGATTGTCAGGGGACTGCGGGTATTCGTCGCAGGCCTCGTATGAGTTGCTGTAATCTTCTTCGCAGAACTCCAAGGTGATTTTGCTTACGGCCTTTTGGTATTCGCTGCAGGTGATCCTGCATTGAGCAAAATCGTCGTAAAGCGTGCTCAGTTGCGCAGTTTTAGCGTCGGCACCTGAGGGTATGGCAAAAGTTTCGGCCAAGAAGACTTTGCGCAGGAACTTTTCCGATTCAAACTCCTTCTTGTCCATTTGAGAGGCAGCCTTATCAAACATTTCCTGACTCCCCGGGTGTAAATTACAAGCTTGATCTTCCGTTCTGGCCAAAATGCCCGGCTTTTAGAATCATGCAAGATCAAAAATTCGCGGCCATCCGATGTTGACAATAGCAAATGCATCCGGTAGAATTAAAACGTTTGCTAGTCAGTTGGTTTGCCTAGATAGCTCAGTCGGTAGAGCAGGGGACTGAAAATCCCCGTGTCGGTGGTTCGATTCCGCCTCTGGGCACCATTTTAATCTCCTCTTTTTGACCCGCGGGTTATCCTTATTCTCCTAAAAGTTTGAGCAACAACGATGCGTTTGTTGTGTGTCGCAGGGATTAAAGGCCTGAGGATAGCGCCTTGCGCTCAGCCTTCAGTCTCAAAGAAGACAGCGCCCGCGGCTCATGGATGCACTCTTGAGCGTGCAGACAGATTTTGCCAAGCCTCAGCTTGGCTGACAGGGCAATTTTAGGGGAAGCACCCAAGGGTTGCTTTGAATGCCCTCAGGGGCAAAGATACGAGCTTGTCAATTTAATTTGCCAATCGCTTGCAAACAGCTTTTTATCTTGATGCTTTAAGACAGAAAAATCGCCCAAAAAATTTTGGGCAAGCTGTTGACAGGATCGGGCAGGCTCTCTATAATGGCCGCACATTTTCACGATGTGCCTAGATAGCTCAGTCGGTAGAGCAGGGGACTGAAAATCCCCGTGTCGGTGGTTCGATTCCGCCTCTGGGCACCACTTCCTCCCTTTTATCCCATTCATCAAATAAAAACCGCCGCATAATGTGCTTTTTGCACAGGCTCTCTGTCGCATCCGTTTTCTTTAGGCAAACTTTGCAGGCACAAAAAAGCCCCCGTCAGGAGGCTTTCAGAGAGTAAATGAGAATCAATCTTTTGACTTAAAGCTTTTGGATGTCAGCTTGTGTGGTGTTCTCGTCAATGATGATGATCTCCGTGCCGGTAAGCTTGGCAAACAGAGCCATATCCTCGCTTGTCAGAGCGGTGGAGACTACGCTGTGGTGAGCCCCGCCTGCGTAGCACCAGCCCTCGGTGCCGATCTTGAAGTTGGGCTTGTGACGATACATGATGCGGGCAACAGGCAGCTTGGGCATGGCCTCAGGCTGCTTGATAAGCTCTATTTCGGCGCAAATGAGGCGGAAGTGGGTGCCCATGTCGACGAGGGTAACCTGAATGCCGTCGCCTTCGACGCCGTCGAAGATCAAGCGGGCAGGATCGTCCTTGCCGCCGATGCCTAAAGGATAAACGTGGATCTCAGGCTTGGTGGCAGCGAGGGTGACGGGAACCTCGAGCATGTGGGCAGAAAGCTCAAGCTCATTGCCCTGCGTCAGATCGTAGGTGTAATCCTCGATAAAGCCTGTGGCACCCTTGCGGCCCTCGGCCATCTTCTGCAAGACGGCAGATAAAGCTGAGATCTTGTAGTCGCCCTCCGGGCCAAAGCCGATGCCGCGGCCCATCAGATTCTGCGCGGCAATGGCAGGCAGCTGCTTGATGCCGTGCAGATCTTGGAAGGTGTCGGTGAAGGCGCCGATGCCGTTTTGCTTAAGGAACTTGTCCAAGGCAACTTCATACTTGGCCTGCTCGCGCACGGCGTCGATGCGATCGGTCTTCATGACATACTTGGAAGCATATTCTTCCATCTTCTTGTCAATCTCCGCCTCGGTGACGGCATTGATGATCTTGACGAGATCGCCTACTGCATAGTAGTTGCACTCCCAGCCGTATTGGATTTGGGACTCTACGCGGTCGCCGTCGGTTACGGCTACTTCACGCATGTTGTTGCCGAAGGCTGCAATCTTCAGGCGCTTGGAGAAGTGGATGGCGCGGGCAACGTCGAAGAACCTGCCGATCTCATCAATGACGCTATCATGTGCGTAGTAGCCTGCGATGACCTTGTGAGGGATCTTCATGCGCGCTACGATAAAGGCGTACTCGCGGTCGCCATGGGCGGCCTGATTGAGGTTCATGAAGTCCATGTCGATGGTGCCGTAAGGCAGCTTCTCGTTGGCCTGGGTGTGCAGGTGCAACAGAGGCTTTCTGAGTTCCTGCAGACCCTTGATCCACATCTTGGCAGGGGAGAAGGTGTGCATCCATGTCATGACGGCGATGCAGTCGTCATCGCAGGAGGCCTCTCTGAGAACCTTGATGCAGGTATCGGAGTTGATGACGGTTTCTTTCAAAACGACTTCAACCTTGCCTTGGAACTTCTCGTTGAAGAAGTCGCACATGCGCTTTGAGTTGATGGCAACCTGCTTTAAGGTCTCCTGTCCGTAAAGATCTTGGGAACCGACTACAAAATAAACTTTATACATTTTCCTTTTCCTATTACGAGCAATGCAATGCTCACACAAACTAAAACATAAAACCCTGGCATTAACTGCGGCCCTCAGGCGCGCGGCAATAAATTGCAGCCTAGAATTATTTGATGACGTGGATGGCCTTGCGGTCGGCGAAGATCGCAACGAAGGTCAGGAAGACCACGCCTTGAATAAGCTGCATCATCTGCGTGCTGAATCCCATCATGGTCAGGCCCGAGCTTAACAGCACATATAAGAGGGAGCCTACGATGACGTTGTAAAATCTGCACAAAGCTCCGCCTGAGATGGGCATGCCGCCCAATACCAAAGCGATCAGGATCTGCGTTTCAAGCTGATTGCCGCCTGACGAAGTAACCGAGCCTACCTTGATGGCGCTGATGAAGGCTGCAAAGCCTGTGATGGCGCCTGCCAGCACATAGACGAAGAACTTGAGCCTGTCGGTGCGGATGCCTGCGAACATGGCAGCCTTTTCGCCTGCGCCGATGGCCTTCAAATAAGTGCCAAAGCGCGTGAAGGTGAAGACAATCAAGCCTGCGCCCACGACCACGGCGGTGGCTGCAACCTTAAAGAAGGTGGTGTCATAGGTTACGATCATGGGCGATCCCGATACCGGGGCGTCGGTGGTCAGATACCTGATGAGGCCGCGGAACAGGAACATCGTGCAAATCGTCACGATGAACGATTTGATCTTGCGGTTGACATAGAAGTACCCGTTAAACGCGCCGATGAGGGCACCTGTGAGGATGCCGCAGACAATGGCCAGAGGGATGCTGGTCTTTGAGACCATGCAAATCACGATGGCCGAGAGGCCCAATATGGAGCCTTGCGAGAAGTCAAGACCTCCCATGGTCATGATAAAGAAGACGCCGGTTGCGGCAATCATCGTCACATAGACCTGCGACAGGGCCAAAGGCAGACGGGTGATGAGCCTGCCGTTGGTTAAAAACGAGAACAAAATAAAGATTGCGATGAGGCCTGCAATAGGCAAAATTGCGCGAAACAGCTTCATCTTGCGAGCTCTTTTAAGCTCCTGCTCTTTTGAAAGTACAATAGAATTAGCCATGATGCCCTCCGTTAAACCATCATCGAAATCAGACCCTGCTCATCGAGCTCTTTGTGGCGCAGCACTTCACCGTTCAAGACGCCGTCTTTCATGATGATGATGCGATCGCACATGCCGATGAGCTCCATCAGCTCTTCTGAGATCATGATGATGGACTTGCCTTGCTTGCGCATTCTGTCCATTAACCGGTAAATGTCTTGTTTGACCTTGATGTCGATGCCGCGGGTGGGGCTGTCCAAGACCACGATATCCGAGCCTTTGCCGATCCAGCGAGCGAGGACCACCTTTTGCTTGTTGCCGCCTGAAAGCTCTGAGACAAACTGATCGGTGTTTTGCATCTTCACCGACATCTCCTCGGCATGCTTTTGGGCAAAGGCGCGCGCCTTCTTGCGGTTGATGAACGCGGTGCAAGAGTAAGCAAGACTCTTGATGGAAGGCAAAATGATGTTGTCGCCGATGCTTTGGTTGAGCACCACCGATTCGTTGTCTCTGTCCTTTGAGGTGTAGGCAATCGAGTGCTTGATGGCGCCGGGAATATCGTTGATGCAAGTTCCGTCTGCAAGCACCACTTGCCCCTGCCTGTCATAGCTTGCGCCGAAAATGGCCTTGCCTATTTCGTGCATGCCCGATTCGCTCAAGCCGCCAAAGCCCAAGATTTCGCCTTTGTGCAGATCAAAGGTTACGTTTTTGATGATCCCGGGGACGGTGACGTTTTTGACCGAGAGCACGACCTCGTCTGAGATCTTCTCCCCGTAGTCCGAGCGGTAGTAGTCGCCTGTGATCTCGCGGCCTACCATCAGGCGCTTTAAGCTGTTTTCGGTCATGTCCTTGCTCTTGACGGTGTCGATATACGAGCCGTCGCGCAAGACGGTGATGGTGTCTGATTTTTGCAGGATCTCGGACATGTCGTGAGAAATGAAGATGACGGTGTTGCCTTCATTTCTGATGCGGTCCATATGCTTGTACAGCTCTTCGCGGCCTTCTTGGGACAAGGCGGTGGTGGTCTCGTCGATGACCACGATCTTGGGCTTAAAGTAGGTGGCCTTGACGATCTCGATGAGCTTTCTGTCCTCAAAGTTGTAATCGTCCACCATGCTCGAGGCTTTGATGTGGGTAAAGCCGTACTCTTGCAACAGGCGGTTGGCCTCGGCATTCATCGCAGGAGTGTTGCGAAAGCCTGCCTTGATGAAGCGCTCTTCGTGGCCCAGGAAAATGTTTTCGGCCACGGTCAGGCCCGAGAGGGTGCCCAATTCCTGCACGATGATGGAAATGCCCATGTTGTTGGCATCAACCTGGTTTTTAGGGTGAATGTCAACCCCGTCCATGGTGAAGGTGCCGGTCTCCATCGAATAGATGCCGGTGAGCATGTTGGTCAGGGTCGATTTGCCCGAGCCGTTTTCGCCGATAAGGGCATGAACCTCGCCTTTGTTGATGTCAAAGGATACATCCTTGAGGGCCTTGGTGATCCCGAAGGTCTTGGAAATGTTCCGAACTTGCAGGCGTACCTGATTTGAATTTTCGTTTGTCATCTTTAATACCCTCTCACTTGACGATTTCGCCCTTGCTTACCTTGGTGGTCAGGGTAATGATGATCAGCAATGCCAAGCCCGTGATCAAATCCTGAATGGCGGTGGGGGCGCCCAGGGAAATGAAGCCGAAGAAGATGATGTTGACGATGAACTCGCCCAAGATAATCGCCTGCAGCGGAATGCCGTATTTCATGAACGCCAATCCGAAGAAGCATCCCATGGTCGGAATGAAGTTGCGGCTCATCGACTGCATGCCGGTCACCGCCACGACCGAGGAGCCGTAGCTGATGGTCAGAATGGCCATGGCCCCAAAGAAGGCGCCGCTTAAGATAAAGGCATAAACCTTGTAGCGGTCCACGTTGATGCCCATGTTCTTGGCGATAAATTCGTTGGAGCCGATGGCGTAGGTGTAGGTGCCAAACTTTGTGTAGTTGAGCATGACGTAGGCGATGACGAAAGTAAGGCAGGCCAAAATGATGTTGCCCGGCATCTGGCCGAGGCCTCTCATATCGGAGGGCAGAGCCGAGGCGCGGCCGCCTGCGATGTAGTTGGCCAAAGACTCGTAAATTAAGGCCAACCCTGCGGTGACGATCATCGAGGGGATGCGAAGCTTCACATAAAAAAAGCCGTTGCACAAACCGACCAAGGCCCCCGTGACCACGCAGCCTGCGATCAATCCTGCGTAGCCCATTTGCAATGAGGTGGCAAGCTGGCAGCCCACAACCGCCGACAGAATGATGTTGGCGCCGATTGAGAAGTCAAACAGGCCCATGTCCATCACGAAGTAGAAGCCGATGGCGCCGACGGTGGCAATCAGGGAGGCCTGAAAGTAAGCCATCAGATTGCTCGGGGAGCCAAAGTTATGCGGTGTGAGGATCTTAAAGACAGCCCAAGACAGAATTACCAGGCCGATGAGGACTATGTAGCCCTTCGTGGCGCCTGAGAGATTTTTAAAGCTATTCATAATTTATGCACGCACTCAAAAGCAGATTGTCATCAAATCGAACCTGCATCAGGTTAAGGACAGCAGCAAAAGCCTCTTTCTTGCCCGAACAGGGGAGTTTTCAGGATCAAAAAGTCTCAAGCAAAAACTGCAGGTTGCAGAGCGCTCAACGCCCCTTATACCCTCGCCCATGATATCAAAGAGGTTTTGATTGTCATGCAACCGTTTACGATATTTGAACCCACAGCACGTTTTTTGACAATTTTTACTCTCTTTTATGATCTTTCTCACAATTTATGCATAGTGCCTTTGATATGAGAAGAACCGATAAATACAGGCTTTAAGCCCTGTTAAAGCCGCAGCAAAGACCGCAGACCTAAAATAGAAAAGGCACGCCATCAAGGGCGGGATCTTTCGCAACAAAATTGCAGATGATGCGCTTAAAACTTCAAAAAAAAGCTTTAAAGGCCTCTTTGAGATTTAAAATCGGGCGCGCCTGTCTTGTCAAAAAATGCACAAAAGCCGCTCAAAGCTTGTTTAAAGCGCATGCATAAGCCATAAAGCTCTTGATGCGGCAGGCACGGATTGTCTTTGATTTATGAAAGCATGCCAAGGCGCCCCCTTGCGCAAAATAGTTGCGCTCATTCTCAAAATCCTGCTTAAAATTACGATGTGCAACAATATTTATAAAAAATATTAAGGCTAACTTCTTGATTTTGCTCGATATTTTTAAAATGCAAGGTTTTTTGCGGCCTGATATTTTCAGTTCTGTGATCTTTGCACACGTTTACAGTTGCAGGAAAGGTTATCATCGCAGTTAAATGAAGCGCCTGACCAAGGCAGGCAACAAGAGCCCTCCGTCTTTTGCTGCGATGAAATGAGAAGGCGATTTAGGTACACACTTTATACAGGAATATAGCGAGTATGAGATTTAACAAGATTGCCAAGGCTTTTGCCGGAACCCTTTTAGCAGCAGCCGTTGCCTCTTACAGCACCGGCGCCATGGCCATAGACAACAGCGATATTAAGATCGGCGTATCCATCTGGTCATCCACCGACGTGTTGGGCTCTGACTGCAAGCGCGTTTTGGATGCCGCCGCCGATGCTTTGGGCGTCGAGGTCCAATACGTCGACCAGGCCCATGTTTCCGAGAGGGTTACCGCCTCCGTAGAGCAATTGGTTGCCGCAGGCTGCCAAGGCATCATTCTGTGCAACAGCGCAGACAGCGAAATGGTATCGGCCATCAAGACCTGCAACGAAAATGAAGTTTACCTTGCCCAGTTCTTCCGCATCATTTCCGAGCAGGCCAACCCCGACATTTATGCCATGGCCAAGGCTTCTGCTTACTACATCGGCGCCGTTCACGAGAATGAGCCTCAAAACGGCGAGAATCTGATGAACATGCTCATCGCCAAGGGCTGCCGCAACGTAGGCCTGATAGGCTGGGAGCAGGGCGATGCCACCTGGCTTGGCCGCTGGGAAGGCTACAGGGCAGGCGTTGATAAATGGAATGCCGCCCATCCCGATGACAAAGTCAAGCTCTCCGAGCCTCAATATGCCGGCACCTCCTCTGAGGGCGGTTCAAAGGCTGCCGAAGCTTTGATGGCGGCCGATCCCACCCTCGATGCCCTGATCCCGGCAGGCGGCGGCGGCGATCCTCTGCTTGGTGCCGTGGCTGCCGTCGAGAGAGCAGGCAAGGTAGCCGACATCGCCATCGTTTCCACCGACTTCCTGCCTGATTTGGGCGAGAGATTGAAAAACGGCTCCATGGCAGGCCAATCGGGCGGTCACTACTGCGACCCTCTGTTTGCCTTCATGATGGTTTACCAAGCCATCAAGTCCGAGGGCGATTACTCGGGCACCTTTGAAGACTTCGTCTTCCCTTATCTGTACGTATCCTCTCCTGAGGACTACGGCGATTACGACCTGTACTTCAAGCAGCAGCTGCCTTACACCGCAGAGGAAATGGTTGCCATGTCAGAGTTGTCGACAGCCGACCTGATTGCCGCAGCTCAGCGTCTGTCCATTGCCGACGCTGCACAGCGTGCTGCCAAGTAATTGTTTTTGCTGTATATAAAAAAAGGCCTCGCAAGAGGCCTTTTTTACGGCTCGCCTCAAATCAAAAAGCGGCGGCCTGATTTTATTTACTGCCTGCAGGTGCGGGGCAGGGCAATTTTGTCCAATTCAAAATCGCTGCGCACAGGGTTGATGTCGATGCCGCCTCGGCGGGTGAAGAGGGTCATCACCTCAACCTTGTCAAGCTTGAGCCCGGTCTTGAGATCATGGTAGATCTGCTCGCAGCACTGTTCGTGAAAGCCTTGGTGTTTTCTAAAGGAGATAAGGTAGCGCAACAGATCCAAATGATTGACCTGCACCCCCTGATAGCGGATTTGAACCTGCGCGTGATCAGGCTGAGATGTGACAGGGCACAGCGTGCGCAATACATTGGAGCGCAAGGTTTCCTCAACCCGCGGCCCGTCACTTTTTACCAAAAGCGCAGGTTTAACCTCGGACATGTCCTCGAGGGCAAAGCCTGAGGCCGCATCAATCAAGGTGCCTTGCAGGGGCTGCGGGGCAAGGCATTCTGCGCTCTCCTCAAGAGGGCAGAGCTTGACTGTAACCTCGCTTTTGACGGCCAATCTCAGATCATGGGCCATGACTTCCTGCACCTCAAGCAGGCTTTCAAACTTGGTTTGGGTAAAAGATCCTATATAAAGCTTCAAAGACTTGCTCTCAACTATATAGGGGGAGGCTGCATCAAGCTTCATGAAACCCGTGGCAGTTTGCGGGATGGAGAGCCTGTTTAAGTAGGTTATCTCATAAAAACGCCACAGATCAAAACCCCTGTCCGTGGGGATTTTAAAGGAGGCGCGAGCGAGACTGCGGGATATGGGGTCGAGGAGCTTTGGATCATACTCGTCGCGAAAAACCGAACTTTTGCCCAAATGGGCGGTGACAGGGCGGCTCATTTACAAATCTCCAAATTTTGCTCCCAGCACCGCCAAGGCGGCAGCCGAGGCTGTTTCCGTGCGCAAAATGCGCGGTCCCAAAGTGACGGCGGTAAACTCAAGATTGCGCGCAAGCTCAAGCTCTCCTTGAGAAAACCCGCCTTCGGGGCCTATGAGCAGACGCACTTTGGCTTTGAGCTGCTCAAGATCAGAGAGTTTTTGGCTGCTTTTGGGATCCAAGATGATGGTTTGGGCATCGGGGGCGCTTTGGCACCACGTCTCAAAGGCAGTGATCGGGGCTACCTTGGGCACCGTGCTGCGCCCGCATTGCTCGCAGGCTGCGCTGACTGTCTTTTGCCAGGAGAGAACTTTGCGCTCTTTGCGATCATCTTGCAATTTGACGGCGCAAAAATCGGTGATTAAGGGGGTGATAGAGCTTACGCCAAGCTCGACGGCTTTTTGCAGGGCATACTCCATGCGATCGCCCTTGCCCACGGCCTGCCCAAGCTCAATGTCAAGCGGGCTTTCGGGCAAAGGCGGGATTTTTGGCCCGATTTGGGCATAAGCCTCTTTGCCCTCGATGAGAAGCGTTGCCTGCACCTGATGAGCGCACCCGTCAAAAAGGTGGAATTTAAGACCGCTTTTTTGCCTTAAAACCCGCAACAGATGATGAGCCGCATCTTCTGAAAGTTTAATCTTGCTCCCTTCCTCAAGGCATTGAGGCTCGTAGATCCTGATGGTGCGCATGGTTGCTCCTCAAATTGCAATTTTATTATAGCATGGGTCGCATGAGCGTTTTTTGCATTCTGTTTTTGTCTTTAAGTTTTGTAAAATATGGCCATTGCAAACCACAAAGCAGAGTTTACAAATGGTTAAAAGCAAAGCATCGATAACAGCCTTGATGATGATCCTCTCAGGAGAGGCAGCGGCAGCGGCAGGCGATTTTTACATCAGGGTGCAGGGCCCGGATGCCCAAGGTGCCGCGGAGGCTGTCTTAAGTTCTTCAAAGGCCAATCCCCCGCCTTACGAAATTTATGAGGCAGATGAGGGCGCTTCCTCTGCACTCAAAGAGCCCTCAGGGCAGTCTCAAAGCTCTCAAGGTCAAAATCAGGCGGGGACAGGCGCGCCGGGGTTCGTCGCGGTCAGTGCTGACAAGGCTGCCTCTTTTATGTCGGATGCGGGCGATAACGTGCAGGAGCCTGCCCAAAATGCCGAGACTGAAGATGTGCTGTTTTTCACGCAGCCTTTGTCTGACAGTTTTGATGAGGCCGTGTTTGAGGGCTACCGCACTTTGTGCTCGCAGCGAAGCTTGGGGGCTTATGTTCCGTCAGGCCGTGATGAGGCTGTCCAAAGCTTAAAGGATTATGCAATCGACTCGGGGCGGATTAATCTTGTCTTTGATAAGGCCATGGTCGACCAAAACATCAAAAGCCAAGGCAACGCGGTGTTTACGGGATTTGAAGATCCCATCTTGGTGTGGATCACAACCTTGCAGGATGGGCGCAATGTGCTGGTAGGCGCCGATAATCTTACCCCATATGCCGGGCAGCTGATTGAAACTGCCGGACGGGATTTTAATTACAGGCTGATGTTCCCTTTGCTTGATTTGGAGGATGTGCAAAAGGTCAGCCCCAATACCATCTTGTCTCATAACGACAAGGTGCTCTCGCAGGCGGCTAAGCGCTATGGCAGCAAGTATTTTTTAACCCTGGCCGTAAGCGAGCAGGGCAATTTTGGCTCTGTCAAATGGAATTTGTATTCAGCCGATGCATCGCACATCAGCGGCTCTGAGATCTCGGGGCTGTCAGAGGAGCTTGCCGCCTTGGCAGCAGGCGATATTGCAAGATCTCTTGCGGCCCTTGATGCCTTGCAAAAGGGGCTTTCGCCAAAAGAACAGGGGGCGCTTTTGGTCTCCCAAAGCAATGTTTTTGAGCTTGGGGCAGGCGACGGCTTTGTGCGCGTTAAGATTGACAATGTGCAAAGCCTCTATGACTTGCACGCCATGCGCTCTGCCATCATCTCCTACGGCTACAGCAGCGATGTAAGAATAGGGGGCAGCGACGATGGAGCTCTCATCGTTGAGATCCCCACCTCCTCGGATCCTGCCATCTTAGATGGCACCATGGCCCGCGCAGGCAAATTTACCAAATTGGGGCCGTGGCATTACGCCTTAAATAACGGCACCAAACAAAGCCCCTCGCAGGTAAGAATGGGGCCCCCAAGCCCGGGAAGGCCCGATGCGGCCGTGCAGATTATGACAAATGTCCCTCAGGGCGCGGAGGTCAGTCTTTGAGCTCCCAAAAAAAAGAGCCTTATCAGGAGGCTTTGCCTTTAAAGCTTAAAGACCTAGGCTCGTTTGCCTCTCTTGTCGAGGGGGACAACCGCTTCATCGGGGTGTTGCGCAATGCCGTGCAAAAGCGGATCTTCGAGCAGTATTACGTGTTTGGAGAACACGGTTGCGGCAAGACTTTGCTTTTAAATGCCCTGTTTTTGGAAATTGATGATCCTGCCCGTCTGGTTTTTTACGTCGATATGTCCCGCGTCAGGGCGCTCTCGCCCATGCTGCTTGCCATGGAGCCTCCTGCCATCACGCTTTTGGACAACATCGATGCCATTGCAGGCGATGACGATTGGGAAATGGCCCTGTTTGGCTATTACAACCGCTATCTTGACGGCAAGGCCGGGATCATGATCACAACCGCCTGCGTTTCGCCCGATCTCATCCCCTTTAACCGCCGCGATCTTAACACCCGTTTTGCCAACGGGGTGACTTTTGCCATGCAAAGGCTGCGCACCGCAGATTGCATCAAGGCCTTGCAGATGAAGGCCAAAATCCGCGGTTTTGAGCTTGGGCAAAAGACGGCTTCATATCTTGTGCGCCATGTCAACGAGGACATGCCCTCTTTGATGGCGCTTTTGGACAAGCTTGATGCAGCCTCGCTTGAAGAGCGGCGCGAGCTTACCATTCCCTTTGTCAAAAAGATCTTAAATCTCAGCGGCCCTTAGTGACGGCCTCATCGTCGGCTCTTTGGTTTGAGATCTCAACCACTCTTGCCTTGATCTTCTCTTGCGTCAGATTGTTGCGGCAGATCCCCAAGGCCTGATTGTAAGAGCCGATGGCCGCTGCATATCGGGCTTTGAGCACCAGATATTCGCCGCGGCTTTGCAGGCTGTTGCAGCGATCGCCTTGTTTTTCGTAGGCCTCTGCCAAAAAATTGTAGGCAATAGTCGAGCCTTGGGTGCGGCGGATGTAGTCGCGCAAGAGATCGGAGGCATCCTTATGCCTGTTGCTTTGTATGTAGGCATTGGCAAGGTTGATGGCGACGGTGCTGCTGCGCGGAGTGCGCTTGTAGGCCTTTTGCAGCCTTTGTATCGCATCTGAGGTGCGTCCCTGTTTTAAATCAAGATCGGTTAAAAGATCGATGGCAAAAATGTTGTCTTTTTGTGCCCCAAGCTTATTTAAATACTCGCGGGCCTTGGCATAATCGCCAAGCTCGAAATTGAGCAGGGCCAAGGCATAGTTTTGGTAATAGGGATTGCTGATGGGAGGATGGGTTTGCAGGGTGTCTTTTAAAAACTTATGGTCAAGCTTGGAGTAACGCACATCGACCCTGGCTTTGGCCAAATAAAAATCGGGGTTTTTGGAGTTTTGGCGCTTGGGCATTTGTGCTGTGCGGTTGACGGCCTCTGCCACGCGGATCTCCGAGAGAGGGTGATCGATGAGCATGGTGAAGGCGGGATTTAAATTGCCCTGCATGGACAAAAGGCGCCTGAACATGTCCGCCATGCCCTCGGGGTTAAAGCCTGCCCGGTACAAAAGATTAATGCCGATGCGGTCTGCTTCATATTCGTTGTCGCGCGTGAAGTTGATGGTCGATTGAATATTGGCGCCCACCACCGCATTGGCCGCGGCCATGCCTGCCACGGGATTTATGATCGCCATGGCAATGGAGCCTATGACGCTGGCGATGGTCACGCGATTTTTGAGGCTTTGCGCTTCGATATAGCGGGCCAAATGGCGCTGCGTGACATGGGAAATTTCGTGGGCCAGCACCGAGGCAAACTCATCTTCGCTCATCGAGTAGATAAAAAGCCCGGTATTTACCTGCACCTTGCCGCCCAAGAAGGCGGCGGCATTCAAATTGGTGTCGTTGACGATGAAAAACTCGAAGGGGAACATGACGTTGTCGGCAGCTGAGATCAATTTGTTGCTCACCGAGGCCAGATATTCGTTTAACACCGGATCTTCGACAATGGGAAAAGACGCGCGGGCCTGACGGATGAAAAAGCCGCCCAATTGCTCTTCTTTGGCCACGGTCAACCCAAGCGAGCCTGCCACGCCCAGATCGGGCAGGTAAATGTCATCGTTGTAGGTTGAGGTTGACGCAAGGGCCGCAACCGAAAATGAAAGGAGCAAAGAAGACACAGCTTTCTTAAGTTTCATAGGTCGTTTAACTTTCAAGATCCCGCGCAAGGTTTTTTAAGATCATGGTACCAAAGATTTTGCCTGTCGCATCTTAGGATAAGCTTAGACATGAAAAATTAAGTCAAAGAGGGGG
>CAZYXT010000067.1:12347-14252 GCA_964651505.1 uncultured Enterobacterales bacterium | reverse complement strand
TCACATCAGGCTTTGGCCTGAAAAAGAAGGCTGCCCCATGGCAGCTTTCTTTTTGCCCAGAATGGAGCGAAGAGCACCCGGTCTTCTGTGCCCATCGTGTTTTGTGCCTGACATTCTTCCAAAGCGCAAAGAGCGCTAAGAGAACAGGGCAGACACCTTCATGACCGGCATAAGACTCAGCGTTGCTCGCACGACGGAGCGGGCAGCTTGAAAAATGAGCCAAATCTGAGATCCCAATCCTCAGGGTAGATGCAATTGCCTGCAGCCGGGTAGAACGTGATCTCACCGAGGTAAAAGGAATCATCGGTTAAAAGAAAATCCACCCTGGCGTGAGGAAAGCCTGTGCTTACCTTTTTGGCGATTTGAGCCATAAGGTCAAAGTCTTTGTGTTTTTTAAACCTAACGTCGACATCGTTGTAGTCATGCCTTGACAGGCTTATGGCCACTGGCAGCAGGTTAAAGTCCGGATCATAATATGTCTGAAAGTACCCGTGGACATTGCCTCTGCCATAGATTACAAAACAAAAACCGGGCTTGCCATCAAAACAGGTGAACTTAAGATCGGGCAGATCGCCTGTGCTGTCCTCAATGTACTGTTCGGCTACAATTACGGGCGGAATGTCTTTGTAGGCGCGCTCGCAGGCAAAATAGTAGTTATTGTGCCGCCGTTGCAGCCAGTAGCTGCACAGCTCCTGAACCTTTTTTTGGTCATAGCGGCTTTTATCCTTTATGACCAGGTTTTGCGCGGTGCCCCAGTTTGATTTTAGGACAAAGCTTTGGGGCAGCTTGTCAAAATCGATGTCTCTTGGATCTTCGTAGACATTAAGCAGCGGCACCGTGTAATCCCGGCCCAAAAGCTCCTTTAAGTATTCGCGGGAACGGTATTTGTCGGCCAAGACGGTCATTTTGTCATCGTGGTAGAAGAGACGGTACCAGTAAAGCTTTTGTGTATAGGTGACAGGTTCTTTTTCAAGCAGATCCAAGGGTGTGCCGTTGCGTTCTTGATAGAGATCTTGAAGATACAGGATCTTCTCCCCAAAGGTCAGATCAATGCCCATTTGTATTTTGAATCGGCAGTCAAATTGTCTTTCAAAGGCAGGATAATAGCCCTGACGGCCGTTTTTTTCGTAATGCACCAAAGGATTTTCGCTGATGCGGTGAATATCGCTGTAGCGCCTGCCATCGAAGATGACGCTTGGGATCTTGCCTTCTTTGTAGCCGTAATTGAGATAATGAATTGCGGGCGTGGGGCAGTCTTGGGTATAGACAATGTCGGAATACTCCATGCGGTACCACGGCTCGTCAAAGTACTTGGAGCATTCGATAAGCTTAAGATCGTCTGTGATCATGATTTACTCTCCGATGAGGCAGGCCGCCCCGTTGTTTTTGATGTGCAGCGCGAATTTGCGGGTCGAAAAACGAGCATGGGCCGCGGCAAGTTTCTTTAAGTCCGTAAACATCATTTCAAAGTAGGGCAGATTAAGCCTGGGCTTGGCGGAGGTGATTAAAAGCTTAAGAGCGTCCTCTTGGATCTTTTTGACGCCGCTCTCATGCAGGGCAAAGTTAAAGGAGGCGTCAAAAGACAGGGCATCCACCCTGGTCTCAACTATGAGATCTGCCAAGGTTGCGGATATGGTGCACGGCTGATTGGGTGTTTGGGGTTGGACGCTAAAGCCGTTGCCGGTCTCGTAAAGTTTGATGTTGCTTTGGGTGCCCAGCACTCTTTTGATGACTTGCGTTGGAATGCCTGTCGATTTGAGGGCGTTGTCCTGCAGCAAAGATTGCACTTGACGATCCGATTGGGCCAATACCATCAGCTTGGCGCACTGCATGAGGGAGGCATTGGAAGCGCACAGGTCACCCTGCGGCGTAAGGCACAGCAGAGTGCCCTTTTTAGTTAAGATC
>CAZYXT010000067.1:0-12247 GCA_964651505.1 uncultured Enterobacterales bacterium | reverse complement strand
TGTTGCTGGCTGTTGCTGGCTGTTGCTGGCTGTTGCTGGCTGTTGCTGGCTGTTGCTGGCTGTTGGCTGCCGCGTGATACAGGCGATAGCTTAAGATCACTTTCAAAGAATGTTTCTGAAAGAATACATTTTCGTTGTCAATTGTGATGTGACAGCCTGCGACAGTGTCAGCGGCCAGTTTCAAAAGATCAGGCACCTTGCACCGGGAGAGGAGGCTTGAGCAGGCAGCATCATTGAGCAAAAACTCAAAAATGCGGGCATTGACCAGACGCACGGCCGTTTGGCGATTGGCAAGATCCAGGTCCAAGAATGACTTGGCATCAGGCGAGTATGCGCCAAGATAGGAGGTCAGGTTTTCATCGGAGAGCACCTCCTCCATAAAGTCATCATAGGCTTGGCAACAGGTCAGGCCCTGCGCGGATAACCTTGAAAAGTAGGGGCGCAGCACAGCGTTGTAAAGCTGTTCGTCATAGCTTTGATCGGGACTTAGAAAGTCCACTCGGGAAAAATCGAGAGCATTCATAAATAGACTTGAATTTTATTTTTAATCGTTCTGTACAGGGGATTTTACCAGCACAGCCGCACCAAATTCAAACAGGCCCCAAGATGAAGCCTGTTTTACCGGGCCGGTGCCTGTTACTGACCCGAGGTTGTGCCGCCCAAGCGCTCGGCGACGGCTTTTTTGGTGAAGATCCGGCTGCCCTTGATGTTCTTTTTGAGCCTGTCTTCTTTGAGCAATAGGTTAAGCGAGCAGTGCGGCCAGATCGATGTGATCGGGCACTGCCAGGAGATTAAGCAGGTTTTCGACCTTTCTATTGTTGATGTCCTTGTAGGCCTCCAAAATGCTCTGCGTGGAGATCTTATTAAGCCGATTGGTAATGAGGTAAAACGAATAGCCCAGGTTTTCCAAGTCTTTTACGTAAGAGCCGTCAGATCCTTGAGCCTTTAAGAGCAAGGGGTTGAACTCCATGCAAATCACCGGTCTGAACCCGTTTTGTAAAAGCCCTACGGCGCCATTGAAGAACTTGTGCTCGGCACCTTCGATATCCATCATCAAAAAGTCGCACAGCGTGTCTGCCCGGTCATGAGGGTAGAGCGAGTCGAGTCTTCTTAGTTGAACCATCTCAAAGTTTTCGGCATCTTGGGGTGTCCGCATGCCCAAAGAAGAGCAGCCAATGGCCTCGGCTGAAAGGTAGATCTTATCCTCACCGTCCCGGTCTGACAGCGCCATGTGATGCAAGGTTGCCTTTTGCCCTTCGCCTGCAATCACATTCTTTGATAAGTCCTCAAAGGTGGAGCTGACAGGCTCAAAGGCAGTAAGTTCGATGTCAGGCACACAGTGCAAGGCTAAGGAACAGTACCAGCCGATGTTGGCGCCGGCGTTGAAAAACCTTAAGGGGCGGTTAAGAGTGCTTCTCAAAGCTTTTAACAGCCTGCTGACCAAGACGGATTCGAGGCCCTCCCAAATGCCCATCCGAGCAACGGCAATGCTGAGGCGGGGAGAGGGATAGTACTTGCGATAGACCCTAAAAAGATACGGCTTAACATCGGGGACATGAGTAAGGCAGTCAAGATAAACGGGATCTTTGTTACCCTTCTCGACGATAAATGACCAATTGGAGTCCTTGATGCCGTTGAGCGTGCTCTTGGCTTTTTGCACAAGGGCATTATTATCAAGCTTGAGCGCCTGCGCTTGGGCGGAAAATTGAGGATCAAGGCTTATTTCGGCTTTGACTTGGGTAAACTCGGGACAGGGGTGTTCCTGCAACAAGGCCTGCAATCCTGCGTGAGTAAGGTGCAGCCTGCAATAGGGATCATCGATAAAATCGCTGTGCCAAGGATGGCGGGCGCTGATGTCAACTCGAGCGCCGTTGGCACACACTCTGACGATATCGTGCAGAAGCATGGTCAAGAGCATGGGATCGGGCAGGGTTTCAAGCGCATGTTGGCAGGTGACTAATGAGCAGGAAGAATCTTCAAGGGGCAGGAGGCGGGAGCAATTGCGAGCGTTTTCGATTATATCGTCGATTAAAACGTTAACTCTCTCTCTCTCTCTGAGCCTTGTAATGTATGGAAAGTCAAGAAGTTTTTCATGAAATTAAGCGTATACTGAATACTTGTATGTTGAAAAAACCAAAACCGCAATGATTTTAGCACAGCTCAGCTGTCGCAACATGCTTTAAAACTGTTGGACTTTGAGCGTTCGACCACGCTTGACAGGCTGATGCCTGTTATCTCACGACAGCTATTTGGCCACCCAGCGCCATCGGATCGCCTTGCAAATGGCATGCTGATTAAAGGAGGAACGCCTCTTGCCAAGAGGGCCTTGTGCGCCCTTCAGGAAGAACTGAATACAGACGACGCCGGAGCTTGTTTCCAAGCCCCCGTCTTAAACTCATGATTGAGCGCGATCGTCTTTGAGCTTACAAAGATTGCTTTTCTTGCTGCTCCTCTGACGCGGCCTGCTCTTGTTCAAAGTTTTGCTCTCTTTGCCGCTTTGCCTCAACGTAACGCTCTGCATCAACGCTGTTCATCTCATCGATGTCCGAGGCATCGACCATGGCCTGGTAGTACTGCAAGGCAGCTTCATTGGGATGGGCCAAGCACTCTTCGAAGGTGTGCCTTATTTGCTCGAGCACCGTTTTGCGCACGATAAACACGAGCTTGGACTCTTTTTTACCTTCGGGCCATTCGGGAAGCTCGGTCAAAGGATAAATGGCCCCTCCCACGCCGTGGATCACCACGGGTTTTTCTTGGCCCTCGAGGTTTAAAATGCCCTTGATGCGCAAGATGCTGTCGGGGAATTGCTCGTTGGTGATGGAGATGGCGCTCAAAAGAGCAATGGGCGGCATCGGATCTGCAACTTCGATGGCAAAAGATTCTATGTTGGAGTGGGCAATGATCTTGGGCTTGGCAAAGCCTAAGCTGTCCTGCACGGCAGCAGGCCTGAAAGGCGAGGCGATGGATGGATCGTTGAAGGTCATCCAGGAGACGGCCATGCTTTGATTATTGTCCTTGTTCTCCATGTAAGGGCCGATGTCTTCCATGATCTTGGGGCTGATGGAGCCGTGCAAGACAGGATAGATGTGGGCCGACTGATTTATCTTATGGGCAACTTCCTTGATGGCCTCTATCTCATCCTCGTCTATAAGATCGGTCTTGGAGATAAGCAGGAGGTCTGCAAGGGCTATCTGCTTTACGGCTTCGTACTGCGAGTGCAGCTGCTCGCGGATGTTTTTGCCGTCCAAAACGGTGATGGTGCCGTTATAGACATAGCACTGCGATGTCAGCTCGTCATTGGCCAAAGTGCCGATGACGCCTGCAGGATCGGCCAGGCCCGTGGTTTCAATCAGCACTCTGTTGAACTTGGGGATCTCGCCTCGAGAGGCTTTGACATAGTTTTCAATCAGGGCCGAAACCAATTCCCCCTGCAAGGTGCAGCATATGCAGCCTGAGCCCAGCAGCACCACCGTATCGTCCACGGCCTGAACCAATTCGTGGTCGAGGCCCACATCGCCAAATTCGTTGATTAAAACTAAGGTGTCTTTAAATTCGGGGGAATTGACCCAGTGATTTAACAGTGTGGTTTTGCCGCTGCCCAAAAAACCGGTCACGATATAGACCGGGATCCTTTCATCAGACTTAGCAGTTTGTTCAGTCACTTTGATCTCCAAAATACAAGAAGTTGAGGGCCGTCACAATGGCGCGACTGCGGTATTCATCGCTCTCGTTTAACAGATCATGGTAAGCCTTGGGAATGGTCATCACTACAGGCGGCACTATATCATGATCGTGCTTGCGCATGAACCTTAAGCAATGGGGCGTGCTGACCACGCGATCGTCGCCTGCGCAAATGCACAACAGAGGAGTGGTGAGATCCAAGTTGCTATTGTACAGCTCTTGCTGCTTTAAGAGCGTCTGGCGCACAAAAGAAAAGGTAGGTCCCCCAAGCGCCAGATGCGGGTGCTCGGCATAGTACTGATGATAGCGCTCGTAGCGGAATTGATCGTGGCTGTGGATATTGTCTTTAAAATCGATTTTCTTGTAGTCGCCGCCATGGGGGGTATAGCAGTTGCGGGTAAAAGGCAGCGTCGAAAAAAGCCAAACCACACCTTTTAAGACAGGCTCGGGCAGGCCGAAGGCAGGCCACAAATAAGGGGCAATCAAGGCAAGCTTCTTGGGTTTGAGCGGTTTTTGCCAAAGGTAATCAAGGCAGATGAGGCCGCCTAGGGAGAAGCCGAGCATCACAAAGTCTGTGATCTCAAGCTTTTGCAGCAAAAACTCCGCGTCATCGGTGTAGTCTTGAAAGTTTTCCAGGGCATTTTTGGAAGAGCCTTTGATGAGGCGGGTGGAAGAGCCCTGTCCTCTGACGAAGAACACCACGGCTCTTAGGGATTTGCGGCGCAGATCGTAAAAAAGTTCGGCGTATTTGTGTTCGATCTCGGCGCGCCCTGCCACGATCACCAAGGTTTCCTTGGGCTGCTTGGGGCCTTTGAGCTCCAAGGCGCTTAATGTCAGCTCCTGCGTGCGCTCAAAGCGGTGATGCACCAGCTCGTTTTGGTAAAACTCTTCGATGAGGCTTAAGTTTTTGGCATAGTCGGTGACACTATGCAAAGTAAATTTTGTAGCCATGGCTTGTTACCGCAGTTTCTAGCGGCGGCGGAAGATCCTCTGTACATTGGGAACCGCCTTGATGCGGCGGATCACCCCTGCCAGATGAAGCCTGTCCCGTACCGTCACCGTCAGATTGATGATATGGGTGTTTTCGTCCTTGATATCCGAGTTGATGCTTTCGATGCGCGAGCCGGCCACATCGACGGCATTTGAGATCTCGCTTAGGATGCCCGGACGATTTTCAAGTTCTATTCTAAGGCCGGTTTGAAATTCAAGGTTTGCCGTAACCTGCAAATCCCACTCGACGTTCAAGAATTTGTCGGCATCCTTATCCTTGTCGCGGATATTGGAGCAATTGTAATTGTGGATGACCAGGCCCTTGCCCGGGGTGACGTGGGCGATGATTTGATCGCCCGGGATGGGCAGACAGCATTGGGCAAAGGAGTAGGGCAGGCCGCCTGTGCCCGAGATGGGCAGGCCTTCTTCTTGGGGAAGATTCATGTCGCTTTGCAGCTTCTTGGCCACAATCACGGTCATGATGTTGCCCAAGGCAATGTCAACTAAGAGGGAGTTAAGATCAGGCTCTTTAAACTCCGTTAAGATCTGCTGCAATTTATCTTGGGGGATCTTCTCGAGGCGCAAGCCGTTTTTCAAAGCATTTTGCAAAAGTCGGCGGCCGATGAGCACGCACTCTTGGGAGCGCAGTCCCTTTAAGTACTGGCGGATCTTGGAGCGGGCCTTGGAGGTGACGGCAGATGAGAGCCACAGGGCCGATGGCCGGGCATTGGGCGAGGTGATGATTTCAACCGATTGGCCCGATTCCAAAGGACGCGACAGCGGGAAAATGCGGTGGTTGACGCGCGCGCCGATGCAGTGCTCGCCGATTTGGGTGTGCACGGCGTAAGCAAAGTCCACGGGAGTGGCACCCGCCGGCAAATCGTAGATCTTGCCTTCGGGGGTAAAGACATAAATGGCATCGGGGAAGAGATCGGTTTTGACCCCTTCGATAAACTCCATGGAAGATCCTGCGCTTTGCTGCAGGTCAATCAAGCTCTTCATCCAGCGCTGGGCATTGCGCTGGGCGGCAGTGGAGGCAGGCTCCGAGCCTTTTTCCTTGTAGGACCAGTGCGCCGCCACGCCGCGGGCTGACATCTGATCCATAAATTCGGTTCTGATTTGGATCTCGATGGGCACGCCGTGAGGGCCCACCAAGGCAGTGTGCAAGGACTGATAACCGTTGATCTTGGGAATGGCTATGTAATCTTTGAAGGTGCCCGGGCGCGGCTTGAAAAGATTGTGCATTTGCCCGAGGACCCGATAGCAGGTGTCCACGTCGTTTAAGATGATCCTAAAGGCGTAGATGTCCATGATCTCATGAAATTGCAGCTCTTTGCGGACCATCTTTTGGTAGATGGAGTAGATGCGTTTTTCGCGCCCGAGCACCTGAGCCTCGATCTCCACCTCGCGCAGCCTTTTTTTGATGGCCTCCATGATGGAGTTGACTATCTCTTTGCGATTGTTGCGCGCCCGCGCCACCGCAGCTTTCAAGACCCGGTAACGCATCGGATACAAAGCTGCGATGCCAAGCTCCTCAAGCTCGTATTTGATGTCGCTGATGCCCAGGCGATTGGCAATGGGGGCAAAGACTTCCAAGGTTTCGCGGGCGATGCGCTTTCGCTTGTCGGGGCGCAAATTGCCAAGCGTGCGCATATTGTGGGTGCGATCGGCAAGTTTGATCAAAATGACCCTGATGTCGCGGGTCATGGCCAAGATCATCTTGCGAAAGTTTTCGGCCTGCGCTTCTTTGTAGTTGTGAAAGCGCAATTTATCAAGCTTGGTGACTCCTTCCACAAGCTCGCGCACCTGAGAGCCGAAGCGCTCTTCAATCTGCCTTGCCGACACGGCCGTATCTTCGACCACATCGTGCAACAGGGCCGCTTCGACTGATTCTGCGTCAAGGTGCATCGATGCGATGATGGATGCCACCGCCACGGGGTGAATGATGTAAGGCTCGCCCGAGGCGCGCTTTTGTTCGGCATGGGCCTCGTCGGCAACGACAAAGGCCTCGTCTATCATCTTTAATTTGTCGGCAGGAAGATAAGAGGCGCACAGGTCGCGCAAGGGCCAGTAATAGCTTACATGCCGCGAGTGCGACAGTTCTTGCCCGGGAGCAGGAATATCCGCTATTGCGTGCACGTTAAGATCACGACTGCGTTGCGTTTCCTGAGGTGCCGGTTGCTCTGCTCCCATGGCTCATCCTTAAGTTAGTCGAACATAGTGGCATCATCAATCGGAGCAAATTCGCTGTCTTGAGGATGCAGACTGCTTTCGCGCAGATGTTCTTTGCGATCTTGTTTGTCCAAAAATTCTTCTGAGATCAAACCCTCCTCGATCTCGCGCAGGGCGATGACGGTGGGTTTGTCATTTTCTTCTTCAACTAAGGGCTTGCTGCCGTTCATTGAAATCTGACGGGCACGGCGGGCGGCAATCAGGACCAAATCAAAGCGATTGCCTACTTTTGCAACGGCATCTTCAACCGTAACTCTTGCCATACGACTACCTCGTAGTGATTGATTAAGGATATTGAACTGCCCATTATATAACAACAGGGGAATGAACCATCAGCTTATTTTGCCTCGCGGGGGCCAAGCAAAGAGTCGATGAGCTTGCTGCAGTTTACAGCCTGTCTGTCCTTTTTTAGTTTGTAACTTAGCACAATTGAGCGCAGCGCACAGAGGGCATCGTCAAAATCCCCGTTGACTATCACATAATCATATTCCGTATAATGAGATATCTCACGGCGGGCCTTGTCCATCCGATAGGCTATGATCCCGGCGCTGTCTTGTCCGCGCTTTTGAAGCCTCTGCTCAAGCTCAGGCAGGCTCGGGGGCAAAATGAAGATCAAAACGGCATCGGGCATCTTCTCTTTGATTTGCTTTGCACCCTGCCAGTCGATGTCCAAGAGCACGTCTTTGCCGCTCTCAAGCCACTGCTCGATGATGGTTTTTGAGGTGCCGTAATAGTTGTCAAAGACTTTGGCATACTCCAAAAAGGCATCTTGGGCGATGAGCTCTTCAAACTCCTCAACGCTTACGAAGTGATAGCTTTCATGGTTGACCTCGCGGGGGCGCATGGGACGGGTGGTGTGCGAAATGGAAAGCTCCATGGACGCATCAAGGTTGAATCTGTCCAACAATGCCGCAATGAGCGATGACTTGCCTGCGCCGCTGGGGGCCGAAACGATAAATAAGGTGCCTTTTGCCTGCATATGTGATCCTTTAATTAATCCCGGGCCAAAACCGCGTGCCAGGAGCAAAGAACGGCGCGCGCCTCGTCAATGCCGAACTTGCGCAGGGCCGAAAAAGGGATGACGGTAAACGAGCCGCCAAACTCGCGCAGGGCAAACTCTGTCTGCAAGACGGCTTTGGCCCTTTGCGATGCAGAGAGCTTGTCGGCCTTGGTCAAAAGGATCATGACGGGCAGATTGGCCGCCAAGGTCCAGTCAAGAATGGTGCGATCATGCTCTTGCAGAGGATGACGAATATCCATGGTCACAACCAAACCCCGCAACGGGACGCGCTCTTGCAAATATTGGGCGAGGGCCTTTTGCCACTGCCTTTTGATGCTGTCTGAGACCTTGGCATACCCGTACCCCGGCAGATCCACAAGATAAAAACCCTGTTGCACTTCAAAAAGATTGATGAGCCTGGTGCGGCCCGGGGTATTGGATGTTTTGGCCAGGCGGCGGTTGTCGCACAGGGCGTTTAAGGCCGAGGACTTGCCTGAGTTGGAGCGTCCTGCAAAGGCCACCTCCACCCCTCCCTGATTGCAGGGGAGGTGCGCTATGTCGGGGGCGCTTAACACAAAGCGCGTTTTGCGGTAGTCGATGCACTCGCTCATGATTATGCCTTATCAGCTGATGTCGCCCGTGAAGGATGCAAGGATGTCGTCGGGGGAGACTTTTTCTTCTTCTGCGCTCTGAAGGATGCAGAATTTGGTGTCATCCATGGCAAATTCAAGGTAGAACACATTGTTGTTTTGGGTAAGAAAGGTGACCCTTTGGGTGACGGGCTCATCGAGGGTCATGTCAATGCCGATCTTAACCTCATGGGGCAGCGACAGCATCTTGGGCTGGGACTGCTGAATATGGCAGTGCAGCGATTCTGACAAATTCCTGATGAAATTGCCCAAGATCTGATTCATAAGCTCGCCTAAGGTATTGGCCACCTCGTCTGAGGCATAGTTTTTGGTGATCTCCTCTTCAGGCACCATCATGCTCTTGAGGTACCCCCCGTAGATCTCCATGGCAGCTTCCTTGGAGAAATTGATGACCACCAGGCCGTCAAAAGATCCCGTGAAAAGCACAAAGGTGCCTATATCGGGGCGCAAAGAGGTGTGCCCGATTTTTTGGATCATGGGAGTGTGATTGATGGCAGAGGCGGTTGCCTGCGAGAGCACAAACGAGACGCTGTCGCACAGGCGCAGCAGGATGTCTTTGGGTCCTATGATGATTGAATTTTCCTGAGTATTCCGGTTCATGAGTGTCCTCCTTATCGTATTGGATAAATCTTACCAAAAAAACGCCAAAGAGCACCAAAAAACCGCCCCCGGGATCTCAAGGGCCGCTCCTGTCTTTATGCAGCCCCCCGCCAAAGGCAGGGGGCACGGGCGGGGCCTACTTTAAATAATTAAGCTCCTTTAGCTTGCGCGTTAAGGTATTGCGCCCCCAGCCCAAGAGTCTTGCTGCCTCCTGCTTGTGATTGGAGGTAAAGGTCAATGCTGCCTCGAGCATCACCCTTTCAAACTCGGGGGTGGCCTCGGACAAAATATCCTGCTCGCCAGCCTTTAACCTGCCGTCCACCCAGTTGCGCAGCTGTTCTTGCCAGGAGGTGGGCTCCTTGGAGGTGCCGGTGATGGAGGTGGTGATCTTCACATCCCGCGAGCGATCCTGCAAAAACTCAGAGGGCAGATCCGAAAGCTGAATATCCCGTCCCGTCACCATGATGGTGAGGTACTTGCACAGGTTTTTAAGCTGCCGCACGTTCCCGGGCCAGGGCTGACGGCACAAGAAGACCAAGACCTCGGAGGTGAGCTTTTTGGGCTCTTGGTTGGTCTCAATGGCGCTTTGGGTCAAAAAGTGCTTGGCCAGCATGGGAATGTCGTTATTGCGATCGCGCAAAGGCGGCATGTTGATGTGGATGACGTTGAGCCGGTAGAAAAGATCGGTTATAAACTGCCCGGTCTTGATGAGCTCTTCAAGCGCCCGCGAGGAGGCTGCCACGATGCGCACATTGGTCTTGATGGCATGCGAGCCTCCTACCGGGACGTACTCGCCGTTTTGCAAAATCTGCAAGAGCCTCGTCTGGGCAGCCAGGGGCATGTCGCAGATCTCGTTGATGAACAGGGTGCCGTTGCCGCAGCGGGTCAGAGCGCACTGTTTTACCACCCCGTTTTCTTCTTTGCCAAACAGCTCGGTCTCTGCCGTGTCCTGGGGGATGGAGGACATGTTGATGGAGATGAAAGGCTCGTCCTTGCGGTCTGAGTGATTGTGCATGGCCATGGCCACCAGCTCGCGGCCCGTGCCGGTTTCGCCGTGGATCAGAATGGGCACCGAGGTCTTGGAGACGCGGCCTATGAATTTGAAGACCTCCTGCATGGCAGGGGACTTGCCGATGATCTCCGCATCATTGCCTTCTTTGAGCTCGTCGCTGCCGGGCTCATCCTTGCGCTTTAACATGTTGAAGCGGTGGACCGCCGCGCGTCTTAACAGGGCGATGGCATGCTCGATGTCAAAGGGCTTGGGCAGATACTCGAAGGTGCCTTTTTCGTACGAGTCGATGGCCGCCGTCAAATCCGAGTGAGCCGTCATGATGATGACAGGGATGTTTTCGTCGACCTGATGGACTTTTTGGATCAAGCTCAAACCGTCAATGCCCGGCATCTTGATGTCGCAGACTATGACGTCCGGCAGCTGGCTTTCCAGCGCCGCCAAGGCTGACTCACCGTCTTCGAACAAACGGTGGGTGATGTGGTTGACTTCCAGAGCCCGGTCAAACACGAAACGGATGCTGGTATCGTCATCAATAACCCAAATCATCGGATCCATGATATTGTCCTCTATTTAGCGGAAAACTTGTCTTTTTGAAACGGCAAGATGATTCTGAAGGTGGTGCGCCCTTTCTCGCTTTCGCACTCGATGGTGCCGTGGTGGCGCTCCACAATGCTTTGGGCTATGGACAGCCCCAAGCCGTTGCCGTCGGCTTTGGTGGTAACCATAGGATAGAAAATGGTTTCTTTGATGTTCTCGGGGATCCCGGGGCCGTTGTCGGTGAAGGCAATCTCCAAGAAGGTGGGGATCTTGACGCCGTTGACGCGCATGCCCGGGCGGGCGCGGGTTTTGATCTCGATGCAGGGGTGACGCACAGAGCTTTCTTTTAAGGCCTGCACGGCATTGCCTGCGATGTTGATCATCGCCTGCTCCATGGCATTGATGTCAAGGGGCAGCTCAGGCAGCGAGGGATCGTAATCTTTTTTGAATCTGATGTTGCCCTGCGTCTCCATGCTCTCCAAGGAGAGAACCTTTTCAATGACGTAGTGGATGTTGCACATCACAAGAGGATTGGGTCTTTGGGGACCCAGCAGATTGTCCACCAGGGCCTTTAAGCGGTCGGCCTGCTCGATGATGACCTTGGTGTACTCGTGCAAGGCCTGATCAGAGCCGTAGGTCATGTCCACCAATTGCGCCGCGCCCCTGATGCCTCCCAAGGGGTTTTTGATTTCGTGGGCAAGGTTGCGGATCAGATCGCGCGCTGCCAGATGCTGCGAGCGGCGCTGCAGATCATCGTTTATTTTTTGCTGATAATCGATGCTGCGAAATTCAATCACCAAGCCCTTTACTTTGCCCGAATAATGGGAGATGGCCAAATCGACCGTGATGGGGTGGGCGTTTTCGCTTAAAATCTGCGTTTTTGAGGCGGTAAATCCCTGGGCATAGGGCTTTAAGGTGCTGTGAATGCTGTCCAAAAGGCTTTTTTGTTTTTTATCGATGAGATCGGTAAATTTCATCTGCAAAAGCCTATGGGGGGACAGGCCCAACAGCTGCGATGCCGAGGAGTTGGCATAGACTATGCGCAGCTGTCCGTCTGTGACCATGACAGCCGTGGCCAAACCTTCTATCAAAGTTGAGGCATCATAATGCATATGCTGTTCTCCGGTTTTCATACTGGGCAATAATAGTGCATTTTGCATGTAATGTGAGGAACTATCTGCGCAATCAGTGGCAAATGCCCTAAGATATTGCACAAATGATGCCTTTTGGTGCCCAAATTTTAGTCTTTTGGTGCATAAAAATTTCCCGTCTTGTCATATTTTTATCGCCCCTTTGTGCCCAAAAGGCTGTCCTGACACGCGATGAGGCTGTTGCACTAGTTTTGATCTTAAAGTTTTAAAGTTTTAAAAGGGGTACAGGGTCAAAGTTGGAGCGCAGGGGGCTCAAAAGAGGACCTCTCAAAAAGACACTCCCCCTAAAGAGCGCTCAAACTTAATGAAATGAATGTGCTCTTATCCAAGCTTAACCTCACCCCTCTGCCCGGGATGACCACAGCTGCCGAGGCAAAGAATTGCATGCGTCAGG
>CAZYXT010000066.1:0-14298 GCA_964651505.1 uncultured Enterobacterales bacterium | reverse complement strand
CTTGTTACCTCACTGTATGTTTCGGTTTCGGCTGCCGAGAACTTTGGCGAATACATGGCAGGCAAAAAAGATCTTTACACCGAGGCCCAAACCGTCTGCTCGGCTTTGTACGACCAAACCCGCGAGCAACGCTATTTGGATGATCTCTTAAAGCTTGGCGACACGCTTAACAACGAGATCCAAAAGGCAAGCATGGCTTTGGCTGACATCAAATTCATGGATCCGGGCAAACAGGAGCTGTTCCAAAAGATCTCGGCACTGAAGAAAGAACAGGATGCGGCCCAAAAATCCCTGCCGCAGATGGCAGAGCCTGCCGCCGATGCATCCGCCGATGAAAAAAGCCGCTATGAACTGCTCATAAGAGAGCAGCAAAAGATCCTAGATCGCATCAACAAGCTTGACCAAGATTACGCGCAGATCATGCAGCAGTGGGAACAGGAGTATCCTCAGGACAAGCTTATATTCGAGTCAGCCTCCCGCGTCGACATCAAGATGGTGCAAGAGCACATCACTGCCGATGATGCAGTGCTCATGTACACACAGCTGCCCGATAAGCTTTTAATAACGGTCATCACCGCCGACAAGGTATCCTGCACCGGCGTTAATGTCTTAAAGCAGGATACCGACAAGCTCATCCGCGACGACTTTATGGTCAATTACCTCGAGTGCGGCTGGCCGCGGCTCAAAGATGAAGCAGGGTACGACACGCCTCAATATTTCCAAGAGACGGTCGACGAAACCAACCGCATTTTAAGCACTTTGTACGACTGCCTGATCTTGCCCGTTGCCGATCAGATTGCAGACTTTAAGAGGCTGTACGTCATCAGCGACGGCTTCTTGTCGCAGATCCCCTTTGGCGCCTTGATCTCCTCGGTTGATCAAAACGGCGTGCAGGATTTTTTGATCGAGCATCATGACATCGCCTATTTGAGGCCGAGCTTCATCGATGTGCTCAAAAAGCCTGCCGTCTCAGGCAAGGTCAAGACCTTGTTTGCCATCGCAAATGCCGACAACAGCAATTTCCCCATGGCTCTGCTTGAAGGCACCGTCAGCGAAATTGCCAATGTCTGCTCCTCCCTGCCGGGCTCTCCTGCAACGCGCGACGTTGCCTTGGAAGTACTGTTTGACACCGGCAGTGCCGAGCCCGAGCGGGATTTGGCACGCGTCAAGGCCATGTTCGGCAAAGAATTTGAAAACACGCCGCCTGAGGAGCCCACCGAGCACTGGGTGCGCGATCATCTGCTCAACAATCAGTACGAGATCGTCTACTTCTCAACCCACGGCATGCCCTACTCGAATGTGCAATCGTCGGTCATGAGCATTTCCAAGGCCCTGGCCAAAAGATCCGAGAAGAAAAATATCGATTTTTTGGCAGAGCTTGATAAATCGCGCGAAAGCGGCACTTTGAGCGAAATTTTGGAAAATTCGCCCAAGGAGTCGTACATGCTCACCTACATCGCAGCTGCCAACAACAATCTTAAGGGCAAAAGCCCGCTCAACGGCTTCCTCTACTTAAGCTCCTCAAAAGGCTCCGACATCCTGACCCGGGATATCCCCACCGAAGATGATGGTCTGCTGACGGCAGGGGAGATCATGGCCCTGCCCGATCAAACCTTCGAGCACACCCGTTACGTGATCTTATCGGCCTGCAATACGGCCGTCACCTACGTCCCCGCGGCTCTGAAGGCCAATCTGGATGTCGAGGATCAGGAAGATCAAGATCCTGCCCAAATTCAGGAGACGCAGACCGAGCTTACCAAGCTTGGGTTTTTGCCGGGCGTCGATCAGGTCAGCTTCGTCGATACCTTTATGCGCAAAGGCGTGCAGAACGTCTACGGCACCCTTTGGTTCGTCGATGACGAGACCTCCTCGGAGATCATGAGCAGATTTTTGAAGATCCTCTCGGAGCAAGGCGATAAGCCCGATGCCGTCAAGGCATACAACCAGGCACAGCGCTCGATTGTGACTGAGGCAAAGGCCGGCAAAGGCGTTGGTCATTACAACGCTCAGGAGATATTGCAGCCTTTTTTGTGGGCCCCCGGCGCCCTGTTTGGCAAATAGTTTCTTTTTTCTTTGGTACTCTTTGGAGGATAATTTAAATGTTAGCCTTTATCAGAAATCACAAACTGGCAGCATGGGTCTTAGCCCTGATTGCCGCTTGCGGCATTGCCGTTGCCGTCAGCGAACTGAGCGGTCAATCAAACAAGACCTGTGCCGATGCAGGCATCAACGGCGCGGCCATGGAGATGAACTCGCTTGATACCATCAAGCAGAGCGAGTCCAATCCTGTGGATTGGCAGCAGGAGCGCAGACTGCGCCACGCCATCGATGCGGCCGATCAGAAGTACGCAGGCTTGGTGCGCAAGGCTCAAGGCGAGATCGACACCAACGGCACGGTCTCCGCTTCCACCCGCTCGGCAGGCTTAAGCTGCGCTCAGGACTTCATGCAAGCTTCTGAGACCTATGCCCAATTCTGGGATCAAAACAACGGCAAAACCCGCGCCAACCTGGCCCGTCAGGCCGGCAAGACCCGCGTGGCCAATGCCCAAATGACCTTCAACGACATCAACAGCGACAACATCGACGCTTATAACGATGAGTGCGAAGCCCTGGCCGATGCCCGCAGCGATTACATGCAAGAGGCCAAGACCGATATCTCCGAGTCCGATCGTCAGGCCCTCAAGAAAGAACTGCTGCCTCGCCTGGAGAAGCTCGGCACTAACCTGATCTCCTTGACCAACCAGGTTTCCAATTTGTTAAGCCAGGTAAAAGATCAGTTGGGCAGCGGCGGTGTCGGCGGCTTGGTTTCCTGCGCCCGTCAGGCTGCAGAATCGGATAATCCGTCTGCCTCTCTGCTTTCTCCTCTGACCGGGCTGCTCTCGCTGGTTCAGTCCATGGCCTCAGACGTCAAGTCCCTCACAGACGATATTTCAAACCTGTAAGCACCTTTTTGTTTAACCTCAGCGCCTCTTGTGAGGCGCTTGTCCTCATAATCATGAAATCCAAAACCGCATTATTGACCGCCTGCGCCGCACTGGGTATCTGCGCGTCGTCTTTGGCACAGGCTCACATCATCTCCGATTTGTTCGGGCCGCAGGCCTTGGAGATCGGATCGGCAGACTCGCAGGGCAAAGAGCACAAGCCCGCGCGCACGATATACCCGGGCAGGATAATCGGCAACCCCCCGCCTTACAGCGGGGTCAGCGCCTTCGATTATGCCTGGCAGTATCGCTTTAAAACCTATGAGCTGGTCTTTGAGAACGCAACCGATCTGGCCGCCATGATCTTCTCGCTTGCCATCAGTGCAGGAGACGTCAGCCCCGATACCCCCAAGGCAAAATTCCTCAAGGGCGTCTCGGGCTTTCACTACTCGATCGATCAGATCTTGGAGTGGCTCAACACCAAGGGGCAAGAGCTCTCATCCGATGAGCAAAGCCTTCGCGACTATCTTTTAAAAGACAAAGTCATAGCCAAAACAGGCGATGTCTACGTCAAAAGCAGCGCCAAGATTGACCATGTCTTAGGCTGTGCCAAGGGCAAAAAGCGCACCTATGAGCAAAACCTATGTCATGAAAGGCTTCACGTGTTGTGGGATCTAGACTTTGAATTCAAGCAAAAATTCACCGCACAATTTGAAGACATGGCGCTGCAAGAGCAGATGGCGATTTTCAAATCAATGCCCCAATACAATCAGGACAATCTGCCGCAGTTGCTTGAAGAGTGGGCCGTGGGAGAGGCCGAAAAAGAGCCGCAGGTTTATTTGAAGGCAGGAACTCTATTCTAATCTCAGAGCCCAAAGGTCGCGCTTGATCCTTCGCAGAAGCTTTCATGCTCCTTATAGACCTAGCATCAGAAAAGGGGCCTGCGGCCCCTTTTCTTTATGAATGCGAAACATCCAAGTCCTCAGGAGGCCAGTGCTCAAGGCGCATGCCCAAGGTCAGACCGCGCTCGGCCAAGACATCCTTGATTTCGGTCAAAGACTTCTTGCCCAAGTTGGGGGTCTTTAACAATTCGACCTCGGTGCGCTGCACCAGATCGCCGATGTACTTGATGCCTTCGGCCTTCAGGCAGTTGGCAGAGCGTACCGTCAGCTCCAGATCTTCGACCGGGCAGATGAGCTTGGGATCGATCAAAGGACGGAACGAAGAGTCCTCCGAAGGAGCCACGCTGTTGCGAATATCCATGAAGGAACGCAGCTGCTCGGCAAAGATGGTGGCGGCGGCGCGAATGGCATCCGCAGGCTCAATGGTGCCGTTGGTCTCAATATCGAGGATCAGCCTCTCTTTGGCATCCAAACCGATCTTCTCGGTGTGAACGGCCACGTTGAGGACCGGGCAGTAAGAGGCATCCACCAACAGACGGCCGATGTAGCGCTCATCGGAGCCCTCCACGTGAGGGTGGGACAGGGCTGCCACGTAGCCGCGGCCGCGGGTGACGTGCAGGCGCATATGCAATACGGTCTTCTCGTCGGTGATGTTGCACAGCTTAAGATCGGGATTCATGATCTCAACGCCGCCGGGGCATGTGATGTCGCCTGCGGTTACGGGGCCGATGCCGGTCTTGGTAAGTTCCAGCAGGAGCTCAGGCGAGCTCATGGTCTCCGCGCGCACGGCAACTTCCTTGAGATTGAGCAAAATCAAGAGGATGTCCTCTTGCACGCCTTCTAAGGCACTGTACTCATGAACGACGCCGTCGATCTCAACCTCGGTGATGGCAAGACCCGGAATGGAAGAGAGCATGATCCTTCTGAGGGACGTGCCCAAGACTTGGGCAAAGTCAGGCTCAAAGGCCTCGAGGATAACGCGAGAGGCATTGCGGCCGGTCGTCGTTACTTCCTTGACGTTGGGCATTAAGTTATCAGTAATTTGATCCAAGGCTGCACCTCGACTAGATACGATATCGGACAGTTGCGGCAATCGGGCATGTCTGCCCGATTAACTGTTTATTCGGAAGCACTCTCTACGACTACCGACTCGAAGCCGGCCTGCGAGGGACGATCAACGAGCATGATGTAAGCCATGGGAGCATTGTCGCCCGGGCGAAAGCCGCACTTTAAGATGCGGGTATAGCCGCCCGGGCGGGTGGCGCAAGCCTTGGCAACTTCTTCAAACAGCTTGGCGGTTACGACTTTATCGCGGCATCTTGCAAACACCAGACGACGATTGGCGGTGTTGTCGGTCTTGGCAATGGTGATGAGGCGCTCAACAAAGCGACGCAGTTCCTTTGCCTTGGGCAGGGTGGTCTTGATGCACTCGTGGGTGATCAAGGAGTTAGCAAGATTGCGGTACAGGGCAGCGCGGTGGGCTGCTGTACGGCCTAAGTGGCGGCCGCTTAAACGATGACGCATATCTTTATTCCTTCACAATAATGGTTTATCTATGATCTGGGAGTTCTCAAATTCTGAGGAGGCCAGTTGGCAAGGCGCATGCCCAGGGACAAGCCCCTTTGAGCCAACACGTCTTTGATCTCCGTCAAAGACTTCTTGCCCAAGTTCGGGGTCTTCAAGAGCTCGACCTCGGTGCGCTGGACCAGATCACCGATGTAAATAATGGATTCTGCCTTCAAGCAATTGGCAGAACGCACGGTCAATTCCAAGTCATCTACAGGCTGCAGCAAAATGGGATCGGGCATCGGAGGAGCCGCGGGGGTCATGATCCTCTCGGTCACATCCTCCTGATCCACCAGATTGGTCATTTGGCGGCACAAAAGATCGGCACCCAGCATCAAAGCCTGATCGGGTGCAAAGGTTCCGTCCGTCTCGATATCGATGACCAGGCGGTCCAAGTCGGTGCGCTGCTCGACGCGGGCAGACTCGACTTCATAGACCACGCGGCGGACCGGGCAGAAGACGGCGTCGATCAAGATCTCATCCGACTTGCGGGCAGGCAGGTGCTCATCGGCATCGAAAGGCACATACCCGCTGCCGCTTACCACGCGCAGCTTCATCGACAATCGGGCATCAGCACCTGTCAATGTGCAGATCAGAAAATCCTTGTCATACAGGCCGATGCCCTCGGGGCACCTGATATCGCCTGCGGTGACGGGACCTTCGCCATGTTTTTCAATGGTCAGCCACACCGGGTCGGTAATGGGAGCCTCGGAGATAATGGCCAGATTCTTCAGATTCATGACCACCTCAAACAAGGGCTCCTTAATGTCCTCTTTGACGCTGTTGATGTTGTCCACGCCCTCGATTTTGAAGGCGTCGACTGCATTACCCTTGAGGGTTTTGAGCAGGACCCCGCTCAGAGCCACGCCTATGGTGTTGCCAAAACCGCGCTCCAAAGGCTCCAGCACAATCCGGGCACGATTGGGACCGATTTCGGTGAACCCTACGGGCTTGGGTTTAAGCAGTTCATTTACAGACACTATATATACCCCGCTATTGCTAAGAGGTGCTTTACCACTGTCGATTACTTAGAGTAGTACTCAACGATGAGCTGCTCTTTGATGTCGGCAGGCAGCTCGGAGCGCTCGGGCTTGCTCTTGTAGGTACCCTTCATGGCATCGTGATCAACTTCGATCCAAGCAGGCTTCAGAGCTCTCTGACCTGACAGGTCGATGGCAGCCTTGATGCGCAATTGCTTCTTGGCCTTCTCGCGCACGGCGACGACGTCAGAAGGCTTTACTTGATATGAAGGAATGTTGACGACGCGATCGTTAACCGTAATGGCCTTGTGAGAGACCAGCTGTCTTGATTCGCTGCGGGTAGAGCCGAAACCCATGCGATAAACTACGTTGTCAAGACGGCCTTCGAGAAGCTGCAACAGGTTCTCGCCGGTGTTGCCCGGCATGTTTGCCGCCTTCTTGTAGTAGTTGCGGAATTGTCTTTCCAATACGCCGTAAATGCGGCGAACCTTTTGCTTCTCGCGCAATTGCTGACCGTAATCGGACAGACGGGCCTTGTTGGCGCCGTGCTGGCCTGGGGCATTGTCCAGCTTGCACTTGGTCTCGATAGCGCGCACGCCTGACTTTAAGAATAAGTCAACGCCTTCACGGCGGCTTAATTTCAGGGCCGGGCCTGTGTATTTTGCCATTTATCTTTCTCCAATAAATAAGCTAGCAAGCTAGCAATTAAACGCGACGCTTTTTAGGCGGACGGCAGCCATTGTGGGGAATGGGGGTCACATCGGTGATGTTGGTGATCTTATAGCCCACGGCATTAAGAGCACGAATCGACGACTCGCGGCCGGGACCGGGACCCTTGACCAGAACTTCGAGGTTCTTGACGCCGTATTCCTTGGCAGCTTCGCCGGCCCTTTCGGCGGCAACCTGGGCTGCATAAGGAGTGGATTTGCGCGAACCGCGGAAACCCGAGCCGCCGGCGGTTGCCCAAGCTAAGGCATTGCCCTGGCGATCGGAGATGGTCACAATGGTATTGTTGAAAGATGCATGGATGTGAGCTACGCCGTCAGCCACCTGCTTCTTGGAACGCTTGCCGCGGGCACGGGCAGGAGCGCTCTTGGGGGTAGCGGAGGCAGTAGAGGTTGCAGTGCTTGCTGCAGGAGCAGCGGCAGGTGCAGCCTGGGCAGCGGCGGGAGCTGCTGCGGTTTGCTTGATTTCTTCAGCCATGAATGTGTCTCCTTACTTCTTAATGCTCTTTCTCGGACCTTTGCGGGTGCGGGCATTGGTCTTGGTGCGCTGGCCGCGGACGGGAAGGCCGCGACGGTGACGCAAACCGCGATAAGAACCTAAGTCCATAAGGCGCTTGATGTTCATGGATACTTCACGGCGCAAGTCGCCCTCTACGGTGTACTTGGCAACTTCCGCACGGATTTTTTCGACGGAAGACTCGTCAAGATCTTTGAACTTAGCGTATTGTTCGACCCCTGCAGCCGCCAAGATGTCGCGGGCGCGGGTAGGGCCGATGCCGTAAATTGATTGCAAAGCAATCACGGCGATCTTTTGATCAGGCACATTAATGCCGGCAATACGGGCCACTATTGATCTCCTAAATATAAGGTCTAAAAACAACCGGCCGACGCAAAGCCCGTCAGGATACGCGTCAGCCTCTTATAGTGCACTTTCTGCAAAATCTTAAGACTGTGAAATGATTCACAGATCTAGGGACGAAACATTTTACCGATGATTAGAAGACAGTTCAAGAGTTTAGGCGACAAAAATCGGGTAAATTTGCATAAATCCTGCTTGATATTACGGGGAGCGATACAGAAGATCCTTTGCCGTTTTTTCTAAGGTTTATCGTCCGATGCTCATTGGCGCTAAGGCTCAAGAGGGATAGAAGGGCGTCAATGCGGCTTTGCCTGAATTTTTGCTCCCAAACCCTGCAGTTCCGTAAGCTTGAATGCTGCCAAAATTTGCGTCTTTGCAAACACAAAAAACACGCAAGAGCCTTGCGTGTTTTTTGAGTGCAAATAACTTTGAATTAACCCTGACGCTGCTTATGCTTGGGGTTTACGCAAATCACGCGCACAACGCCGTGGCGGCGAACCACCTTGCAGTTGCGGCAGATCTTCTTTACTGAAGCACCTACTTTCATTTTAACACTCCATGTCTAAAAGCTTTAACGCCCGTAATTCCTCAGATTGGCCTTGCGCATTATATCGCCGTATTGCTGATTCATCATATGGCTTTGCAATTGCGATACAAAATCCATGATGACCACCACGATAATCAAAAGCGAAGTGCCGCCAAAGTAGAACTGCACATTAAACCAGTTCATCAGAAGCTGGGGAACCAGGCAGACTAAAACCATGTATATCGAGCCGCTTAAGGTTAAGCGGGTCATTACCTTATCGATAAAGCGGGCAGTCTGCTCGCCCGGGCGGATGCCGGGAATAAAGGCTCCGCTCTTCTTCAGGTTCTCGGCTACATCGCGCGGGGAGAAGACCAAGGCGGTGTAGAAGAAGGTAAAGAAGACGATGGCGGCAGCATAGAGCAGCTCGTACAACGGCTGCCCGGGTTGCAAGAACAGCGAGATCTCCGAGAGCACGTTGGCCACAGCATTATCGCCCTGACCAAACCATGAAACCACGGTGCCCGGGAACAATATGATCGAGGAGGCGAAAATCGCCGGGATCACGCCGGACATATTGATCTTAAGCGGTAAAGTAGAGCGCGGCTGCGAATAAATGCGATTGCCCATCTGGCGCTTGGCGTAGTCGATGACGATGCGGCGCTGACCGCGTTCGACAAAGACCACGAAGAAAGTCACGGCCACGACCACCACGCCGATGATCAAAAGGGCAATGGTGGACAGATCGCCCTGACGGGCTTGCTCAAAGGTTCTGACGATGGCCGAGGGGAGACCTGCGACGATACCGGCAAAGATGATCAAAGAGATGCCGTTGCCGATGCCGCGCTCGGTGATTTGCTCGCCAAGCCACATCAAAAACATGGTGCCCGTCACCAGGGAAATGGTGGTTACAAAGTAAAAACCAAATCCCACGTTATCCACGAGCCCGGGCATCATGTTGGGAATGCCCGTGGCAATGCCGATGGCCTGAATGGCGGCCAAAAACAGCGTGGATACGCGCGTGTACTGAGTGATCTTTCTGCGGCCGGACTCGCCTTCTTTTTTGAGTTCGGCCAAAGTGGGATTAACTACTGCCAGCAGCTGAATGATAATGGACGCAGAGATGTAAGGCATGATGCCCAATGCCAGGACGGACGCACGCTCCAACGCACCGCCCGAGAACATGTTGAACATGCCGATGATGGTTCCGCTCTGTTCATCAAAGATGCGCTGCAATACGTCGGCGTTCACGCCGGGAACCGGAATGTAAGATCCGATTCGAAACATGATCAAACCGATCAGCACAAACAAAAGGCGCCCTCGCAACTCGGTGTTGCCCTTGGCCTTAGGCAGTGCCTGCGCATTACTTTTGCTATCTAAGAGCGATTTTCTAGCCATGCAAATCTCCGAAAGGGGCGATGCCGCCCCTTATACCTTTAAACTACTTCTTAGAAGTTTTCTTGCCGCCTGCTTTGGCCTCGGCCTTGGCAGCCTTGTCTCTCTTGGCAGGCTTTTGAATGCCGGCAGCATTGAGCTTGTCGATCAGGCCCTGGCGCTTGGCGCGGCTCTTCCTCTCGGAAGTCTCGCGGCGCTTGGCAGCATCGACCACCCATTGGGCAACTTCGACGGTGCCGCCCTGAGCTTCGATGGCGGCCTTGGCCCCGCGGGTGACGCCCACGCCCTTGACCTCAACCTTGCGGGTGAAGTTGGGCACCTTGGAGAGAATGATCTTTACATACTTGGCTTTCTTGGTGATGAGCCCTGCTGCAAGCAAAGTCTCCATGTTGACGACATCGCCTTCAATCTTGTTCAATGAATTGAGAGGCACCTCGGCGGCAAACTGCTTCTTGGGGGACCAGAAACCGAACTTGGGGAGTCTGATCTTCATGGGCATCTGGCCGCCTTCAAAACCGGGACGGACGTGAGGGCTCTTGCGTGCGCCCGAGCCCTTGATGCCGCGGCCGCAGGTCTTGCCTAAACCGCTGCCCACGCCGCGACCGACGCGCACGTGCTTCTTGCGGGAGCCTGCACCGGGCTTGAGAGTATTTAAGTACATGGCTTACTCCTCAACCTTCAGTAAGTAGTTTACCTTATTGATCATGCCGCGCACAGCAGGAGTGTCCTCAAGCTCGACGGTATGACGAATGCGGCGCAAACCCAAGCCGCGCACGGTGGCGACATGGTCGGGCTTTCTGCCGATGATGCTCTTTAACAAGGTCACCTTGACGGTTTTCTTCTCGCTCATGGTTTACTCCAAAATTTCCTTTACGGTCATGCCGCGCTTGGCAGCAATCGACTCGGGAGTACGCATTGAGGCTAAAGCAGCAACGGTGGCGCGTACTACGTTGATGGGATTGGTGGAGCCGTATACCTTGGCCAGCACGTTGCGCACGCCGGCAACTTCCAAGACGGCGCGCATGGCACCGCCTGCGATGATGCCGGTACCTTCGGAGGCAGGCTGCATGTAAACCTTGGCACCTGAGTGCTCGCCCTTAACGGCGTGGAACAAAGTCCCGTTGTTGAGGGTGATGTTGTTGTTTACGTTGCGGCGGGCCTGCTCGATGGCCTTCTGAATGGCAGCGGGAACTTCACCTGCCTTGCCATAACCGTAACCTACGCGGCCCATGCCGTCGCCGACGACGGTCAGAGCGGTGAAGGAGAAAATACGGCCGCCCTTGACTACCTTGGCAACGCGGTTGACAGCCACCAGCTTTTCCTGCAACTCGCCGGCCTGAGCTTCTTCTTTATGTTGTGCCATATGAATAACTCCTAGAACTTGAGGCCGGCAGAACGTGCAGCATCGGCTAAGGCTGCAACACGGCCATGATACTTATAGCCTGAGCGATCGAAGGCTACGGTTTCAACGGAGGCTGCCAAAGCGCGCTTGGCCACCTCGGCGCCGATGACCTTGGCAGCCTCGACATTGCCGGTGTACTTAAGATCTTTGACCAGGCCTTTCTCCAAGGTTGATGCCGAGGCAATAACCTTGCTGTCCTTGTCGATGATCTGAGCATAAATGTGACGAGGAGTACGGGTAACGACTAAGCGCGTAACTCCCAATTCGTGCATCTTGGCGCGGGACTTGGCGGCGCGGCGGATGCGAGATGCTTTCTTCAAAAACATTTTAGTACCCCTATCCTACTTCTTCTTGGCTTCCTTCATGCGGACAACTTCGTCGGCATAGCGCACGCCCTTGCCCTTGTAAGGCTCCGGCTCGCGGTAGGAGCGGATATCGGCGGCAACCTGACCGAGCAATGCCTTGTCGTAACCCTTCAAGACGATTTCGGTCTGAGAAGGAGTCTCGCAGGTGATGCCCTCGGGCAGCTCGTGCTCGATGGGATGGGAGAAGCCCAGCGACAGATTTAAGGTCTTGCCCTTGGCCTGAGCGCGGTAACCTACGCCTACCAAGGTCAGCTTCTTCTCAAAGCCCTTATCAAGACCGATAACCATGTTGTTCAAAATGGCGCGGGTTGTGCCCGATTGCATGTTGGCTTCTTTGGAGCCGTCGGCAACGTCAACCTTTAGCTCGTTGTTCTCGAAATTTACCTTGACCTTGGGGTGAACGTTGAAGGTCATCTGGCCCTTTTTGGACTTGATGGTAACTGCGCGGCCGTCGATGGAAACCTCAACGCCCTGAGGAACGACAACGGGTTCCTTAGCAATACGTGACATGTCTCCTCCTTAATTACGCGACGTAGCAGATAACTTCGCCGCCTAAGCCGTCCTTGCGGGCAGCACGGTCGGTCATCAGGCCCTTGGAAGTGGAGATCACGGCGATGCCCAGACCGTTCATGATCTTGGGCAGATCACGGCACTTCTTGTAAATGCGCAGGCCGGGACGGGAAACGCGCTGGATCATCTCTACGACGGGCTTGCCCTCGTAGTACTTCAGGCCGATTTCCAGAATCTTCTTGACATCGCCGGTCTCTTTGACCGATGCAATGTAACCTTCTTTTAAAAGCAGATTGGCAATGGCAACTTTCTGCTTGGAGGAAGGCATGGAAACAGATACTTTGCCGGCAGCCTGACCGTTGCGGATGCGGGTCAGCAAATCGGCAATGGGATCTTGCATACTCATTGTGTGTCTCCTCTGTTACCAGCTGGCCTTGCGGAGGCCCGGGATCTCACCACGCATCATGTGCTCGCGCAGCTTGATGCGGCATAAACCGAACTTGCGCAGATAGCCGTGGGGACGGCCGGTCTCGGCACAACGGTTGCGCTGACGGCAGGGGCTGGAGTCCCTGGGCAGGGCAGCTAAAGCAACAACGGCAGCCCAGCGGTCTTCGTCAGAGGCAGATACACTTGAAATAGTCTTTTTGAGCTCTTCGCGCTTGGAGCGATACTTGGCGGCCAAACGCTGCCTTTTGAGCTCGCGGTTCTTCATGGAAGTTTTAGCCATTTAGGTTCGTCCTCTTACTTGGTCGGGATCTGCTGGCGGAACGGGAAGTTGAAGGCCTCAAGAAGGGCACGGCCCTCGTCGTCGGTCTTGGCGGTCGTGGTAATGGTAATGTCAAGGCCGCGAATGGCGTCTACCTTGTCATAGTCGATCTCGGGGAAAATGATCTGCTCGCGCACGCCCATCGAATAGTTGCCGCGTCCGTCAAAGGACTTGGGGGACAAACCGCGAAAGTCGCGGATGCGCGGAATAGCGATCACGATGAGACGCTCTAAGAACTCCCACATGCGTTCGCCGCGTAAGGTAACCTTACAGCCGATAGGATAGCCCTCGCGGATATGAAAGCCCGCTACGGACTTGCGAACCTTGGTGATTAAAGGCTTCTGGCCGGAAATGGCGGCCATGTCGCGTGCAGCATTCTCTAAAACTTTCTTGTCTGCAACGGCCTCACCAACACCCATGTTAAGGGTGATCTTCACAATCCGAGGGACTTGCATGACTGTCTTGTAACCAAACTTCTCGGTCAAAGCCTTGATTACTTCCTGCTTGTATTGATCATGCAGTTTCGCCATCGTTTATACTCCTGATAAAAACTGCTTAATTGGCCTGAGAAGGAACTAATGCGCCCGTTGACTTGAAGAAGCGAACTTTTTTGCCATCTTCAAAACGGAAACCGACGCGATCGGCCTTCTTGGTGTCTGGGTTGTAGATTGCGACATTGGAAACGTGAATCTTGGCTTCCTTGTCGATGATGCCGGGCTCGATGCCGGCCTGAGGATTGGCCTTCTGGTGCTTCTTAACCATGTTCACACCTTCAACCAATACTCTGCCTTCGGAGGGGAATACGGCGGTAACTTTGCCGACCTTGCCCTTGTCCTTGCCGGTGATTACGATTACTTCGTCATTGCGACGGATTTTAGCTGCCATTTGGTTATACCCCTTAAATTAGAGTACTTCAGGAGCCAAAGACACAATCTTCATGAACTGCTCACTGCGCAACTCGCGGGTGACCGGTCCGAAAATACGAGTGCCGATAGGCTCGTGCTGATTGTTCAACAGAACAGCAGCATTGCTGTCAAAGCGGATGACAGAGCCGTCAGGTCTGCGAACACCCTTCTTGGTGCGCACAACCACGGCGTCAACCACATCGCCCTTCTTGACTTTGCCGCGGGGAATGGCTTCTTTGACGGACACCTTGATGATGTCGCCAATGGCGGCGTAACGGCGGTGAGATCCACCCAGGACCTTAATGCACATTACGGCGCGAGCGCCCGAATTGTCGGCTACGTCAAGCATGGATTGCATTTGGATCATTTCACATGCTCCGTTAAAAAAAACAAACCGAACCCTTCAAAGTCATCATGACCTTGAAAGGCGCTGAATTTTAGCACGATTGTGTGACATATGGCAAGATAAAATTGCCCCT
>CAZYXT010000065.1:0-14310 GCA_964651505.1 uncultured Enterobacterales bacterium | reverse complement strand
TCAACTGTCTTTGAGCATTGATGGACGAAACGTTGGTGTTTACATATAGAGCCATGGTTCTTATCTCCCGGGTTACTGCAATTGTTTATTTATAATTTTTCCCGACCAATGAAAAAACCATGCCAAATGCGCGCAACCTTGCGCAGGGCCCGTCAGTGCTGCAAACAAGGCTCAAGCGGCCGTGCTGAACGGGCTTTTTTAGTGCCGTCTGCGGCAAGTTGTGAACTTCAAGGCAAGCTTTTGCCGCGGCGGCAGTGTCTTGAGTTAATAAAAACATGTGATCTTTATTAAAAATTTATCACTGATTCATGTAGTTATGCGATTTTTTTGCAGCTGAACGCACATCTTAAAAGATCTTTGTTTTAATTGGAATCGGCATAAATAAACAAACACAAACACATCAAAGAAGGAGACAAACGATGAGCACACCCAAATTGAACATCACCTCGAAGTTTGACCTGTACATCGATGGTCAATGGGTTCCTGCCCAAGACGGACGCACGCTTGAGGCAATCTGTCCTGCCAACGGCGTAAAGCTGGCCTCGTTTGCCGATGCTTCGGCCGAGGACGTGGATAAGGCCGTAAAAGCTGCAACAAGGGCCTTTGAGACCTGGTCGCAAAGCAAGCCTGCCGAGCGCGCCAAGATCTTAAACGCCATTGCCGATGTCATCGATGAGCACAAAGAGGAGCTTGCTTTGATAGAATCGATGGATAACGGCAAGCCCCTGCGCGAAACGCTGGCCATCGATATTCCTTATTCCTCAGCGCATTTTCGCTACTTTGCAGGCGTGATACTCTCTGAAGAGGGCACCGCTTCGGTATTGGATAATTCCTTCTTGTCCATCGTGTTGCGCGAGCCCATCGGCATCGTGGGGCAGATCGTGCCGTGGAACTTCCCCTTCCTGATGGCCGCCTGGAAACTCGCGCCGGTTCTGGCCGCAGGCGACTGCACGGTCTTTAAGCCTTCCTCTTCAACCTCATTGTCAGTGCTCAGGCTCGCCGAGCTTACCCAAGACATCATTCCTCCCGGGGTCTTTAACGTCATCACAGGCTCCGGATCGCGTTCGGGCAACTATATGCTCGAGCACCCGGGCTTTGACAAACTGGCCTTCACGGGCTCTACCGAAGTCGGGCGCGACGTTGCCTTAGCCGCGGCCAAGAGGCTGATCCCCTCGACTTTGGAGCTTGGAGGCAAATCGGCCAATATCGTCTTCGCAGACTGCAGGCTCGATCAGGCCATTGACGGGGCGCAATTGGGCATTCTCTTCAATCAAGGCCAGGTTTGCTGCGCAGGCTCAAGGATCTTTGTGCAAGATGAGATCTACGATGCCTTCGTGCCCAAGCTGATTGAAGCGTTCAATAAGGTTAAGGTCGGTCTGCCGTGGGAAGAGGGCGTCATGATGGGCTCTCAGGTCAACCAAGGGCAGTTAAACAAGATCCTCTCCTATGTGCAAAAGGGCATCGATGAAGGGGCAGAGCTTTTGTGCGGCGGCAAGAAGATTGAAGGGGAGCTTGCCTCGGGAGCCTTCATGCGTCCGACCCTGCTTGGCAATGTCAACAACAAGATGTGCGTGTCCCAAGAGGAGATCTTCGGTCCCGTGGCCGCCATCATCAGGTTCAAGACCGAGGATGAGGTGATAAAGATGGCCAACGATTCCGTTTACGGTTTGGGAGGGGCGGTCTGGACCACCGACATCAACCGGGCTTTGAGGGTTGCCTCCAAGGTGCGCACCGGGCGCATGTGGGTCAACACCTACAATCAGATCCCCGAAGGCTCGCCGTTTGGCGGCTATAAGGAGTCGGGCATCGGCCGCGAGACGCACAAGATGGTCTTAAATCATTACACGCAGTGCAAGAACATCATGATAAACCTCTCAGAGGCCCCCAGCGGCTTTTATTAAAAATTCTAAGTTGTGACTGCAACCGCCCTTACGGGCGGTTTTTATTGCCATCAAGAGGGATCTTAAAGACAGCACATTTTTGGCAGGCCAAGGCAGGCCAAACACGGCAAAATCATCTGCAGACGGCTTTTAGATCCCAAGCTTTTCTTTGTAGTCGGCAGCCATCTTGGCATACTCTTCGTCGCTTAAGTTTACCTCAGGCTGGCCCTTATCCCAGAAGAAGTGGCCCCATTGCAGCTCATCTTTGTACTTGGGCACCATGTGCATGTGGAAGTGGGGCACGCCGTCGCCGAATACGCCGTAGTTGATCTTCCCAGGGTTAAACAGTTCCTTCATGGCTTTGGAGACGCGGGCGGCGTCGGCAAAGAAGCCTTGGCGCTCATCTTCGGTTAACATGAAGAGTTCTTCGCGATGGGACTTTAAGGCCAAAACCACGCGGCCCAAGTGATTTTGATTCTTAAGCAGGAAGAGGGTGGAATAGGGCAGATCGCCTACTTTAATCAAGATATTGTTTCTGACTTCGTTTTGCTCGTCGCAATACATGCATCCCATGAAAAAACTCCTTATTCAAATACGTCTTTTGATGGGGCTATTGTAGAGGCCGCAAGAGGGTTTTGCAAAAATATTTATGTGAGGCAGGCTGTCAAATCAAAGATTTAATCAGCCATCAAGGGTATGCGCCGGGGGCGGCGCGCGCCCCTTAAAAGCGTTTAATCTTCAATCTTATAGGCGCTCAAAAGCTTTTCTGCCGTGCCCGGGGCATCGGGATCATGGACGCCCCTGCCGGTATCGAGCAGGCGCAAAGCACTCATCTCCTCGGGGCTTAATTCAAAGTTGAAGATATCAAGGTTCTCCATCTGATGAAGATTGCTGCAGGACTTGGGCAGCACTGCAGCCCCTTCTTGCACTTCAAAGCGCAAGATGATCTGCGATGGGGTCTTTTGATGACGGGCAGCAAGCTCAAGCACGGTTTGATTGCTAAGCAATGCGGCATTGCCGTGTCCCAAGGGGAACCAGGCTTCAAGCAGGCAATTGTGCTCTTGCATGAGGGCTCTTAATTCTTTTTGCAAGAACAGAGGGTTAAATTCGACCTGATTGACCGCAGGTTTAATCTTAAAAGAAGGCACGAAGCTTTGCCAGATCTTGGGGGTCATGTTGCTCACCCCGATGGATTTGACCAGGCCTTGAGTTTTGGCCTCCTCCAAAGCCTGCCAAGCCCCCTGCACATCCCCGTAAGGCTGGTGGATAAGATAAAGGTCGATGTAATCGGTGCCCAATTTGCGCAACGAGCGCCTAAGGCCGCGTTTGGCGCCTTCATAGCCGTGATCTTGCAGCCACAATTTGCTGGTGATGAAGACTTCCGAGCGCTTAAGGCGGCTGTCTTTGACGGCTCTGCCCACATCCTCTTCGTTAAAGTAGGCCGCAGCCGTGTCGATGTGCCTGTAACCCATCTTTAAAGCGGCAAGGACTGCCTCGTAGGCAGGACCGCCGTTGTCCATGAGGAAAATGCCCAAACCGACTGCGGGGATCTTATTGCCGTCATTTAAGAGCATGCTGTGCATCAGTGTCTTCTCCTTTTTAATCATCTCTTGAGCATCCTGCAGGCATTGTCTGCCGTGCACGAAGTCTCAGGTGGGTATTGTAGCTTTCCAATCAAGATGATCAATAATTTGGCTGTGACGGGCCTCTAAGCCTGCCATCTTGGCCGTAAGCCCTCTGCAAGCTTGAAATAAAAGCTGTTTAAGCTTTAAAAGCCGCTTTTTGGGATTGCCTTAAAATCATGCAGGCAGGAATTCCCGGGCGAAGATCAGGTGATTGCTCAAGATGAAAAATTTGAGGGGGGCTGAAACAAAAAAAGCACCAGATGGTGCTAAATGGTGCCCGGGGCCGGGGTCGAACCGGCACGGACGGGTAAGGTCCGAGGGATTTTAAGTCCCTTGTGTCTACCAATTTCACCACCCGGGCGGTGGAGGCGCGTTCCAGAGTCGAACTGGACTATACGAATTTGCAATCCGCTGTATAACCGCTTTACTAACGCGCCTTATACCGGTTGGAGCGGGAAACGAGGCTCGAACTCGCGACCCTAACCATGGCAAGGTTATGCTCTACCAACTGAGCTATTCCCGCATCGCTTGACCGGTGCCCATTATAAGGAAAAATTTTACCTTGTCAAAGGTATTTTCAAAAATTTTTGCGCGCACATGCGCCATCGCATTTGAGGTTTTGACAAACATAAAGATTAGCGCTCATGAGTTTAAAAGAGAGGCAGTCTGCGGCGATATCTTTTATAATCAGGCCAAAGCTTGTGGAGAAAACCATGAATACGCCTGCAATGCCTTTAATTGAACTTGAGCGCAATGCCCTCAGCGTCAGCGATTTTGTCGCCATCACCGACCGGTGTCTTAAAAATCTCGGGTCGGCTGTGGTGATAGGCGAAATTTCCGAACTTAAACCCTATGCCCATCTGTATTTTAAGATAAAAGATGAAAATTCGGCCGTCGACTGCCTGCTGTTTAAAAGCGCCTGGCAGAAGCTTGGCTTCAAGCCTCAGATAGGGCAGAAAGTCATCATTTTGGGCAGCAGCTCTTTGTACTCCAAAAACGGCAGTTTCAAGCTCATTGTCAGGCAGATGCATTTGTCAGGCTTGGGCACCATCATGGCTCAGCTTGAAGAGCTCAAGCGCAAGCTTGCTCAAGAAGGGCTCTTCTCCAAGCCCAAGCGCAAGCTTCCTTACATCATAAACTGCGTGGGGCTGGTCACCTCCGAGGAGGGATCGGTGCTGCACGACATGCGCACCACCATTTTAAGGCGCAATCCCTTGATTAAAACCAAGCTGTTCAAAACCTTGGTGCAAGGGGAAGGGGCGCCCGAGCAAATCGTCGCGGCTCTGAATCGGGCCTATCAAGATCCCGATCTTGATGCGGTGATCCTCGCCCGCGGCGGCGGATCGTTTGAAGATCTTCTGTGTTTTTCGGACGAAAGGGTGGTGCGCAAGACGGCGCAAAGCCCTTATCCCATCATTTCGGCCATCGGCCACGAGCCTGATACGGCCCTCACCGACTTTGCAGCCGACCTGAGGGCTCCCACCCCCACGGCGGCAGCCGAGCAGATTTCGACTCCGACCTTAAAGGATATAGACGATCTGCTCTTGGAATACCAACGAAGATTTGCCGCGGCCATCACCGAGCATTTTAATTTTTTGTTTGCGCAGCTTGATCTTGTGTTGATGAGGCTTGGCAGGTGCAATCCTGATGCGCACATAAGCCGTCTTCAAGGCAGGGAGGCATGGTGCGCCGTGCGCCTAAGCTCTGCCATGGCCGCCATTTTCCATCAAAAAAATGCCCGCCTGTCCCAATGCAAAGAGCGCCTTGCCCCCTATGCGCCCGAGCAGATCATAAGACGCCGCCGCCTGCAAATCGATTCGTGCACGGCCCATTTGAATTTGGGCATGCAAAAAAGGCTTTCTTTGGTAAAAGAAAACCTCTCATCCTTAAGTTTCAGATTAAACGTGCAGGTCAAAGACAGTCTTGGGCTCATGCAAAAAGATCTTGATGCTTTGGAACTGCGCATGTCCAAACATTCTCCTGCCTTAAGGCTGTCCTCTTTAAACCGGGATCTTATAGTGCAAAAAGAGCGCCTCGCCTCTTTGCTTGCCTTGAGGATAAACGCAGGCAAAGAAGAGATTAATGCTCTGCAAACAAGGCTTGACAAAGCAGCAGGCCTTAAGCTTTCTTTGAGCCTCAAGCGCCTTGAGAGTCTCAATTTGAGTTTGAGCAAGCAAAACCCGGCCGTAAGGCTTGATGCCCTGCGCTTGCAGCTGTCATCGTGTCAAAGTTCCCTGACGCAGGCTGTCAATTTGTCCTTAAACCGGGCTTTAAGGCGCGACAATGCCCTCAGGGTGCGGCTGATGCGCTCGGGGGTGGAAGATAGGATGCACAAGCTTTATCAAAGATGGCAAAGCAGCGTGTCCAAGCTTGCAGCCTTAAATCCTTTGCAGGTGCTCAAGCGAGGCTACAGCGTCACCTTAAAAGACGGCAGGCAGGCCTTATCCTTAAAAGAGGGCGATGAAATCGTAACCTTGCTGTCAGGGCAAAAAGTTGCGTCCATGGTGTTTAAGGTCGAGCCTTTTGATCCCTCTGAGCCTCCCGCCCTGTAGAGACAAACCTCAGGGCCCAAACTTAAAAGCAGGGGCCCGTCTGTCAGACGGTTTTGAGCTTGTCCAAGATCTCGGATGTAAAGTAGACCACCGAGCCTTCGTAGTCGCAATCTGCGATGAGATCATCAAAAAACTCGCAGGCCCAGTCGTTAATCTCTTCGACGGCTGCCGCCATGGACATGAATTTTAAGGACAGGCACATGCCTTCAAACTCTTTAAGATCCATCTGCTCGCAGCGCTGATCGATAAGATCTTTGATAAGCATGCGCGCCTGCTCTGACAAGGAGGCGATGGGAGCTTGGCTTGGTGCAACCGCGGCGGCCTCAGGCTTGGCATCAAAAGATTGGGCATTTTCCTGAGGCTTGGGGTTTTCTTGGGCCTGCGCTTCATCTTGGGGAGCGCTCGGCGGCGCGTCAGGTTGCTTCCGGTCGTTGGAGGCTACTATCTCTCCTATCACGGCCTGCACCTGCAGGCTTTCTTTAATTTTTTGATCGATGCGCTCCTGATCCAAGGCAAAGGCAGACTCGGAGGGTTGACCTTGGGTCTTGGCTTGAGGCATGGCAGCCTCTTCATCTTGGGGGTTCCAAGGCTGCGCATCGGCCGCAGGCACTCCTGCAATCAGCTGATCGAAGAGCGGGGCATAGACATTGACCAGGCTCGGCTCCCTTTCAAGCAGGCTCTTGTAGCTTAAGCTGTCGATGATGACTTCGTGCCGGCGCCATGTCTGAGGATAGTGTTCCAGCCCGTCAAAAGGCTCGATCTTATATTCGTTTTTGGGATTTTTTTGCAAGAAGGGGAGCGGATCGTGCTCTTTGAGGTAGTCAAAAAGCTTTTGGGCCGCATTTTTGCGAAGTTCGCTGCGCTTTTTTAACTGCTCGTCGGTTTGTGTCCAGCCCTCTCTTTGCGTGATGTATTTTTGCCTGTATTTTTCAAACTTGGGCGGCATCCTAGACGGCACAGGCCAGCTTGTCGCCTCATCGAGGGTTTGGGCAAGTTCCTTGGTGTCGACGGCAGGGTTGTCGGTGGCATAAGCGCGGCTGACCAGTCTCATGGCGTCATATATGCACATGCGGCGGCAGGCCTGCAACCCCGAGCCCTGCGCCAAAGCAGGCTCGAGTTTTTTAAACTCGATGTACAGATCATTTAACAGAGCCATCAGCCTGATATTGAGTAGCATGGAGGGCAGATGCATCACATCCAATATGAAAAAGTACAGATATTCAAGACATTCTTCAAAAGTGCCGTCTCGCACCTCTTTGTCATACCAGTCGATCAAAAGACGTGCCTGCCGGTTTTCAGGGCTTCCAAGGATCGGGGCGTGTTTGTTGATGACAAAAGAGCAGAAGTTAACCGTCGCGGCTATGGTGGAAGCATCAAAGCCCGGCAGCATCACGCTAAGGTAGAGCCTGCCGATTTTGCGCACCGTGTTGGCATTATCGCAGCACAAGGAGAGGGCAAAGATCACAAGCTGCAAGGCCTTTAAGTGCAGTTGGGCCCGCGAGTCTCTGAGGTCATTGGTGGGCAGCAAAAACAGATCGTTTTGATCGCCATCGCTTTTTTCGGGGATCTGCCCCAAGGGCAGGACGGTAAACCCCCGATAGCGGCACAAAGTGCTTAAAATCAGTCTTGGATTAGAAAACTTGTCGGCGTGCAAAAAGTCATGGGGACCGCGCTGCAGACAGTTGAATTGGCGCCCCGGAACAAAGAATTTGTCGGCAGCTTCCTTAAGTTTCTTGTCAGGGTTGCCAAAGAAAAGCTCGTAGACATTCAGGCCCTTGGCCTCGGTGAGGATGATATAGTGCAGCTCGTTTGCAAAGCAGATCTCAAAATCATCAAGCAGCTTTAAGGCCGGGTCTCTTTGGTAGGCAAGCAGCTTCTCTTCGGTGCCAAAAGACTTGAGCAACTCGACTGCGGTCAGGCAAAAGGCGTGCTCTGACAAGACGGCCTGCATATATTTGCTGTTCATCTCATTATCGAGGCAGTGCTCCAAAAGGAGGGCACGGCACTCGTAATCGTGTTTGATGTGGCGCGATGCCCCATTGTATGGGATCAGGAGCCACGGCAAATCGATGGGTTTATCTCTTAAGTATTTGACGAACAAAAAGAGCACCGCCTCCATGGCCGCCTTGCTTTGCAAAGGGTACCGACCGGGTCTGAGGGCATTGAGCAGATCGCACAAAATAAGCATGACGCTGCTGCGCGGCAGGTTAAAGACGGGAGTGTCTTTGCACTTGTCGTAAACAGCCCGCGCATAGAGGGCATACATGCACGGAAAGCTTTCCAATGCCTTAAATAAGAACCCCGGCAGTTCTTGTTCTTTGGTCGGATCAAACTCGCAAACAAGGTAATACAAAGACAAACACAGGCCAAGCAGCGGATCTGAGAGGTTCCCGCCTTCGTGCAGGGCAGAGGCAATCTTAAAGCACAGCTTGCGCGCAGGGTGCACCTTGCCCTCAAACATATTTTCATACAAAAGGCGGTAGAGCAAATAGTTCAAATAGGTATGCGCAATCAGATCGTTGCGCTGATCCAAAGGCTGCGTTCTAAGCTGCTCTGAAATATTAAGATAGGTGGGACTTTTCAACACTCCCTCTTGCAAGGGGGAGTTTTCGTCAACCTCAGAGTCTTTGTTCAAAACCATGAAGGGCAGGTTGCAGCGCGTGATGGGCACGTAGCCTGCCACGATGCACAAGCCCTCTTCATCATCATCGTTGCGGCACAAGCCCAAGCTGCAGGCGGTGCCGAGGATCTCAAAGTCCAAGGGCAGGCGGGCAAGCTCCACCATGTGCCCTTGCAATCGCGCCCTCAGAGTTGCGATGCGCCCATCGTCAAAGGCCCGGCATCGCCACAGGTAGGTGCCTGACAGCTGCATGACCCTTTGTTGCAGCTCTTTGTCGGTGATGACCTTGTAGGTATAGGCGCTGGGCTGATTTTTGGTCTTGGTTTTGGTCTTTTTTTCAAAACGCAAAGGCGCAGGATTCAAAAACTCGGTGTCCCGGCATTTTTTGGACAGTTCGGCGTAATAAGGATAGCCGCGGCACAGGGCCTCGGGGCGCAAAGATACGCGTTCGCAGGCGCACAAATCGGCAATCACCAAAAACACCGTGACCCGCTCCGATTTATCGAGGGGCTGCAAACACAATTCCTTTTTGGAAAAATCGGGCAGATAGGCCCCATGGTTGGCAGCATAGAGCAAAAAGGCCTGATGAAAGGAGAACATGAATTTGGGCAGATCCAATGACTCTTTGATCTTGTACAGGCGCCTCAGGGCAATCTCATGCAAAGGCTGCTCGGTAACCATGGCCAACAGCTCGTAGATGTGCAGCAAAAGCTGATGATTTTTCACCTTTTTTTGTGCCCGTCTTAAGATCTGATGATCTTGGACGGTAAAAAGAGCAGCCTGTTTGCCGCTAAGCTTGCGTGCCTCATAGATATCCATGTCGGCACTGCTCTCCACCTTTTTTAAGATATACATCGGAGTGTCGGGGGCAATGTCGGGGCCGGACTGAAAAGGCAGGCCTCGCAATCCTATTAATTCAAGATAGCGCAGCAGGGCGTGATAGTTTTGGGCAAAATCTTGATTATCATCAGACACAAGCTTGAGGTTAAGCTTTTTGCAGACATTTTGCACCGGCAACTCTATATAGTCTTTTTTGTCCAAAGCTTTGATGAGGGAGCGGGCTCCCTGGCGGGCCGAGTCTCCGATGTTATCGGGACTTTTCACATAGTACATGGCACTGTGCAGGATGCTGGGCATAAGTGTCTAAACCTTAGTATCAACCAAATTTTGTAGGCGTCTGCCAAAAGCGCCTCAAGCATGCCATCTTGGCATTTTCAAGGCCATTGCTAATCTTAGCGCGCCTTGTCAAAAAGTTAAATACAAAAAAGCCCTCGGGCACGGCTTTAGGGCGTTTTGCGACAAGCTGTGCTTAAAGCGCTCCGGGCATTTGAAGGAGGCTTTATGCAATTGAGGTTTGGTTATGGGCTAACTTATTGTTTTTCAGGGAGAAATTATCTTTTTTTGAAAAAAGTTATCAATGCTCTTTAATTTTGTCGATTTGACCATACGTAGTAGGTGTGGGAAGCAAAAAGCAAAAATAAAGCAATCCTTCCCGAGGCGTTAAACATGAGAGCTGTTGATTGGCTCCATAAGAGAAGACATCAAAATAATCAGGTTTCCAATCTGTTTTATCTTATGGCCAAGCCCGGCAGCGCTTTTAGGCGGTTTGAACCCAAGACTGCTTAATGCTTTTTGCGGGCATCAAGGATGACGGCGATCAGTGAGCATCAAGGCCTGTCTGCCGGGCTTTAATAGAGAAGATGCAAGCTTGAATTTAGACAGGGCCGTTTTGACCATCAAGACGACCAGGCAGGAGAATAAAGAGAACATGACGAGCAAGGCGTTTATCTGTCAAAAGAGCGCAGCTTAAGCTTAACTGCCCGCTGTTTGCCTTTGATGAGCGATGAGAACAAGAGCGAGAGTGCTTTGAAGACGGCCTATTGCATCTTGCCTTGGCTCTGAGTTGCGCAACGAAGGCTCGACCAAGCAGATTAAGCAGCATTCAGCACCGAATAACTTAAGGAGAAAAGAAAATGTCATACAGCGATATGGATAAGTACGCACAAAACAATGCCAACGGCAACAGGGCTAGCTTGCAGCGCCGTCAGAGCCGCGGTCCTGCCACCATCTTGGATCTGTTTTCAAGGCCCTTGGCAGATTTTGATTTCTTTGCCCCCGATAAGGTGTTCTCCTCTGGGGATAATTTTAAGGTTGACATCAAGGAGACCGACGATTGCTATGAGCTCATCGCCGATATGCCCGGCACAAAAAAAGAGGACATCAAGCTGTCCTTGGACCACGGGGTGCTCTCCATCAGCGCCGCGCATCACTCAGAAAGCGAGCAAACCCGCGACGGCTATCTGGTCAAAGAGCGCTTCCAAGGCTCTTACGAGAGGGCCTTTGCCCTGGAGAACGTCGATGAGAACAACATCGAGGCCACCTTTGAAAGCGGCACCTTGAAGATAGTCCTGCCCAAGCGCAATGCAGGCAACGGCAAAACCATCGCCATCAAGTAATAAATAAAAATAGGATTTGGAGCAGGCTTGAGCCTGCTCTTGTCGTTTTTAGGCCATGAAAGACTGCATCCTGCTGCGCTTTGCAAATTGCCTAAAATTACCAATCAGCCCGCCTAAAACTGCGATCAGCCCCTGCACGGCAAAATTTCCCGAGTTTTTAGCCGTTAAAAGACAGCGCTTTGGGCCTCAGATTTCTTCTTTGGCCAAAAAAGGCCTGATGCAGGAGATCACCGCCTCAAAATTGTCAATGAAAGCGGCGTGACCTGCCTGAGGGATCACGGCCAAACTTGCCCTAGGGAGCATCTTGTAAGCCGAGATCACGGTATCCAAAGGAGCATTGGGATCATTTTCGCCGCACATAAGCAGCACCGGGCAGACTACCTTTGCAAAAAGCTCCTTGCTGATAAGCTGCCGGTTAAAAAAGGCATAGTACTCGTCAAGGTAGTATTGCAATTTATCAGGCTCGGGGCACAAAGCGAGCTTCTCTTGCATGAACCTCGGATCAAGCGCGGTCAGCGTCTCAATGTCAAAGCTTGGGATCTGACGCAGGGCAGGCTTGTTTTCTCCTGCGCCTATGGCAATGATCTTATTGACCCTCAAAGGGCGCAAGGCTGCGATCTCATAGGCAGTATAGGCCCCGTCCGAGAATCCGAGGATGGTTATGTTATAGTCGGTGACTGCGTCAATGGCGGCGAGCATATCCAAAGCCTTGCGCTCATAGGTGATTGGGGCAGTGCCGATGCCCGAGCGGCCGTGCCCGCGGGTGGAGGGGGCAATGATCATGTATTCGGATTTAAACTCGTCTATAAAGCGGCCCATCTCATAGGTGCAACCCAAACCGCCGCCGTGCAATATCACCAAAGGCCTGCCTTGACCGTATGTTTCATAGTAGATTTGAACGTCGCCTGCGTCTGCATAGTGCCCGGCGTCCGCGTTGTTGCCGTAAGGCAGTGATCCTAAGACAGCGTGGTCTTGCTGGCCAAAGTAGTGAATGGTTGTCATAGCCGTCCTCTTCTGCTCAATTAAAAAACTCTCTTGTTTTGTAGCGCATTCTTTGGCGGAGGGCAAGGCAAAAATGGAAAGCAGGGCTTTATGCGGGCCTAAAAGAGATCATCGAAGATCCAAGGATGGGGTCAAAGGGATCGCATGATCCAAAAAGTTCAGGCCCGCCATTGCCGCAGGCCCTCTGATGACTCAATCAGATGTCAGCGATACAAATTGTAATCGTTATCGCTGATGCCGCCGCGCATCTGATGGGAGCCGTCATGATGATAATAACCGCCCATGCCGTCATTCATGTGGCGATTTCCTCTTTGATCGTAGTAGCCGTCTGACATGGTGGTGCCGCGATTGTAATAGAGATCTTTTGAGATTGAAGCTAGGGCGCAGTTGCCAAGAACTGCGGCCAAAACAACGACAGTCAAGGTTTTAAACATGGGGTTTTCCTCCTAAATGGACATCGGTTCGCTATTATACACCTGCCCTGCATTCAAGCTTAAAATGCCGGCAACTTTCCGAGGCAGGAGGAGCTGCTTCAAGCTTTGGGATCGCCTTCTTTGCTCTTGATTAAGAAGCCTCAGCTCAAATCGCTGATAAAGGCCTCAAACAACAAAGGCCAGATCCCAACCAATCTTCCTGTTCCTGCGCGCACTCCAAAGCCGTGACCGCCTTCTTCAAAAAGCTGCAAATGCGTTTTTACATTGCATAGGCGCAATGAGCGGTAAAGCAGGATGCTGTTTTGGACAGGCACCGCCTCATCATCTTGAGCATGCACGATGAAGGTCGGCGGGGCGTCCTTGCGCACCTGTTTGTCAAGCGAGTGCTTTAAGATCTGATCCGCAGCCGGGTTTACGCCGAGCAGATTGCGCCTGGTGTCAAGGTGGGTGATGCCGTCTTCCATGGAGATCACAGGATAGAGCAGGGCGCAAAAATCAGGTTTGGCGCTGATGTCATCTTGGAGATCTTGGGGCTCATAAACCTTCTCGTCAAACTTAAAGGATAGGGAGGCTGCCGCATGACCGCCTGCCGAAAAGCCCATCACCCCGAATTTTTGGATCCTTTTGCCATAAAGATGCTTTAACACCCTCATGGCTCTGATGCAGTCGCACAAAGGCGCATCGGGGCCTTCAGTATGGCCGTCGCAGGGGAGTCGGTAGTGCAAAACAGCGCAGGTGAATCCCAAGATGCTTAACAAACTGGCCGCGGCCGAGCCTTCATTATCATAGGAGGTGTACTCGTAGGCTCCGCCGGGCACAATCATGATTAAGGTGCGCTTGTCTTTGTGGATCTTGCGTGGCTCGTAGATCTCAACTTTGGGCTCCTGCGTGCCAAAACAGGCTCTGCGGCTTAATTCTCCGCGTCCTGCTCTTTGTTCAATGCACTCTTGGGCCGCGCTGATGTCTCCGGGGGCATTTTTATCAGGCCAGATGAAATGGGTTGTGCTCGGGCGAAAAAAATCGGTCAGGACATCATCGTCATGATCGGCATCGCTAAGCAAGACCTCATCTAAAGCCATCTCAAGACTTTGCTCGCGCAAGATCTTGTCCATAAGCTCGCTTAGCATGCAAGAAGAGGGGTTCATCATCATTCTGTCCTCAAGATCACTTCAATGTTTAGTCTGAAACAGCCAAAAGATCGGAGCTGCCAACCCCGGGCTGCGCAAAACATCGCATGGGGATTGCAAACAACCCTTATTTTCAGAACTGCATCTCTTTATAAATCGGTAGGAGCAGGGCTTAAATCAAGCCCTTGAGTTTAAACGGGTAAAGCAGGCCTCCTTGCCGCAGCAACCGGGATAGAGCAAGGGAGCTTAACCTGATGATCTTCGCAGAGGGGGCGAGGAGAGCTTTCAATTAATGCGGGGCGGTTGTGGTATGATGATTAAAACTTGAGGTTAAGCCTTGGCGCATGCAAAGGCAGATCTTAACCTTGCAATCAAAGGAGGCAAGACTCTTTTTATGCCAAACTTTCCAAAAGAGGGTTCGATGACGCAGACAAATTTAGAAAAATACCTGCCTGCAGGAGCAAATGATTTTGCCGATGTGATTGATAACGACATGGTCTATGTGGACAAGACCGATCTGGTGGCAGAGCTGGCTCAACTGCGCGGACCTTTCTTCTTGTCGCGGCCCCGCCGCTTTGGCAAGACCTTGTTGCTTTCGACGTTTGAAGAGCTGT
>CAZYXT010000064.1:0-14469 GCA_964651505.1 uncultured Enterobacterales bacterium | reverse complement strand
TTCTTCGAGCCAGATCTGCCACAAGATCGGTCTTGTCCACATAGAGCAAGTTGTTGTCAATCAGATTGGCAAAATCATTCTCTGCAACAGGCAGTTCTTTTGTCAGTGCCATGGCATGTTCCTCCGGCAACGGGCCAGACAAGAGGTTGAGCTCTTTTAAAAATCATTCCCTTTGTTCAAATCGACCAAGATCTAATGCTGCCGCAGGCTGCAATAAATCTCATTGATGACATCATAGCACAGTCCCAAGGATTAAACAGGCGCCTGCTTGCGATCGCAGACTCCCAAGATTTGTCTGCCGCGAACGCTGCTCTCTTTTGCCCCCGGCAATCGAACTTGAGCGCAGAACGCAAAAAAGGCCCAAGATCGCTCTTGAGCCTTTTTTATCCCTAAGCTTTTAGATGCTTAAAGATCTATGGTCGGCGAATCGATGCCTTCCAATGCCTCAGAGAGCTGCTTTGAGAGCTCCTCGGCGGAGATCTTCGAGGAATCGCCCTGGGACTTGGCCTTGGCTATCTCCGAACGGCGCATCTGATGGTACTTAAAGCCCGTGCCTGCAGGGATCAAACGTCCGACGATGACGTTCTCCTTTAAGCCGCGCAACTCGTCAACCTTGCCTGCAACCGAAGCCTCGGTCAGCACGCGGGTCGTCTCCTGGAAGGAGGCTGCCGAGATAAAGGACTCGGTGGACAAGGAAGCCTTGGTCAGACCCATCAGGATGTGGCGATAGCGCACGGGCTTCTTGCCTTGAGCCTCCAGACGCTCGTTGACCAGACGCACGTTGGACACCTCGGCCTGCTCGCCCTCGAGGAACTCGGTGCTGTCGCCCGGATCCAAGATATCGCACTTTCTCAACATCTGGCGGACGATGACTTCAATGTGCTTATCATTAATCTTAACGCCTTGCAGACGGTAAACGTCCTGCACTTCGTTGACGATGTAGTTGGCCACCGCATTGACGCCGCGCAATCTTAAGATATCGTGCGGAGACTCGGGGCCGTCTGCAATCATTTCGCCCTTTTGCACCTTCTCGCCCTCAAAGACATTGAGGTTGCGCGACAGAGCAATCATCTCCTCGTGCTGCTCGATGAGCTCTCCGTTCTCGTCCACGCTGCCCTCGTCGGGAGTGATGTACAGGCGGCGCTTGCTCTTGGTCTCCTTGCCAAAGGAGATGGTGCCCGAGATCTCGGCCAAAATGGCAGGCTCCTTGGGAGCACGGGCCTCAAAGAGGTCGGCCACGCGGGGCAGACCGCCTGTGATGTCCTTGGTGCCGCCTGCCTTCTGCGGAATGCGGGCGATGGTGTCGCCGATGTTGACCTGAGCCCCGTCATTGAGCTGCACGATGGCCTTGGCCTGCAGCATGTACTGGGCGGCCACGGCGGTGCCCGGGATCATGACGTCGCGGCCCTCGTCGTCGACGATCTTGACGGCAGGACGCTTCTCGCGGCCCTGGGTCGGACGGTTGCCGATCTCGCGCACTTCAATGGAGGAAATGCCAAGAGCCTCGTCTTCCTTCTTGTCGACCGTGATGCCTTCGATGATGTCGATGTAGCGGATCTTGCCGGTTACCTCGGAGATGATGGGGTGGGTGTGAGGATCCCAGCGGGCCACGGTGGTGCCGGTCTTGACCTCATCACCGTCCTTGACCTCCAATACCGCACCGTAAGGGATCTTGTGGCTTTCCTTGGAGGCACCGAACTCGTCCATCACAATCAGCTCGGCCTGGCGGGAAGTAACCACTTCCTTGCCGTCGGTATTGACCACGGTCTTGACGTTGGTGATGCGGATGGTGCCGCTGTTGCGCACGGTGGCTCCGCTTTCGGCCACGGCACGGGAGGCCGCGCCGCCGATGTGGAAGGTGCGCATGGTCAGCTGCGTGCCGGGCTCGCCGATGGATTGGGCGGCAATGACGCCCACCGCCTCGCCGGCGTTGACCAGATGCCCGCGGGCCAAATCGCGTCCGTAGCACTTGGCGCAGACGCCGAATTTGGTCTTGCAGGTGATAGGAGATCTTACCTTGACCCTGTCAATCTTGGCGTCCTCGATGATCTTGCAACACTTCTCATCAATCAGGGTGCCTGCAGGGAGCAATACTTCGCTGCTGCCGGGGCGCATCAAATCGACGGCAATGGTGCGGCCGAGGATGCGATCGCGCAAAGTCTCGATGACATCGCCGCCTGAAACGTGAGGGGTGATATCCAAACCGTCGTCGGTGCCGCAGTCAAATTCGGTGATGACCAGATCTTGGGCCACGTCGACCAGACGGCGGGTCAGGTAACCTGAGTTGGCGGTCTTCAAAGCCGTGTCGGCCAGACCCTTGCGGGCGCCGTGGGTGGAAATGAAGTACTGCTGAACGTTGAGGCCCTCGCGGAAGTTGGCCGTGATCGGGGTCTCGATGATGGAGCCGTCAGGGGTGGCCATCAGGCCGCGCATGCCGGCAAGCTGTCTGATCTGGGCAGGCGAGCCGCGGGCGCCCGAGTCGGCCATCATGTAGATGCTGTTAAAGGAGGCCTGCTTTTCTTCTTGGCCCATGCGATTGACCGCAGTTTCCACGGACAGGTTGGACATCATGGCCTTCATGACCTTGTCATTGGCATTGGACCATACGTCGATGACCTTGTTGTAGCGCTCGCCCGGGGTGATCTGACCGTTCTCGTACTGAGTCTGAATGGACATGACTTCCTTTTGGGCAGAAGCAATGATGGACTGCTTCTCCTTGGGGATCAGCATGTCGTCCACGCAAACTGACGAGCCTGAAACGGCAGCGTTTCTAAAGCCCGTGTACATGATGTGGTCTGCGAAGATCACGGTGTCCTTGAGGCCGAGCAGGCGGTAGCAGCTGTTAAGCAGCGCTGCAATCTGTTTTTTGCCCAAAGGCACGTTTGAGACCTTGGTGAACCAGTCGGGCTTGCTTAAGATCTCCTTGATATGCTCTTGATCCACGCCCTCCATGGGAGGATCGATGAGATCGTAGGACAGGCCGTAAGGGAGGATCAAAGACAAGATGGCGCGGCCGATGGTGGTCAGGCGGATCTCGTTGTGCTCCTCGTAGGTCTTGGTCTCGGGATCTTTTACGCTGTAGCGGATGCGGCAGGCAACGCGCGCCTGCATGTCGGCAAGACCTGCCTTGTAGATGCGCTCGGCTTCCTTGGCATCGGAAATGATCATGCCCTCGCCGCGGGCTCCCACGCGCATGCGGGTCATGTAGTAAAGACCCAATACCACGTCCTGGCCCGGAACGATGATGGGGTCGCCGGAGGCAGGCGAGAGAATATTGTTGGTGGACATCATGAGGGCGCGGGCCTCAAGCTGTGCCTCCAAGGTCAGAGGAATGTGCACGGCCATCTGGTCGCCGTCAAAGTCGGCGTTAAAGGCGGTGCAGACCAGAGGGTGCAGTCTGATGGCCTTGCCTTCGATCAAGATGGGCTCAAAAGCCTGAATGCCCAGACGGTGCAAAGTAGGAGCGCGGTTTAACAGCACGGGGTGCTCGCGAATGACCTCATCGAGCACATCCCATACGACGGCATCCTCGCGCTCGACCATCTTCTTGGCAGCCTTGATGGTGGTGGCAAGGCCGCGAAGTTCCAAGCGTCCGTAAATGAAGGGCTTGAAAAGCTCCAAAGCCATCTTCTTGGGCAGACCGCACTGATGCAGGCGCAAGGAAGGTCCGCAGGTGATAACCGAGCGGCCCGAGTAGTCGACGCGCTTGCCCAAAAGATTTTGACGGAAGCGGCCCTGCTTGCCTTTGATCATGTCGGCCAAAGACTTCAAAGGACGCTTGTTGGATCCCGTGATGGCCCTGCCGCGGCGGCCGTTGTCCATCAGGGCATCGACCGATTCTTGGAGCATGCGCTTTTCGTTGCGCACGATGATCTCGGGGGCAGCCAGATCCAAAAGTCTCTTCAAGCGATTGTTGCGGTTGATGACGCGGCGGTACAGATCGTTAAGATCGGAGGTGGCAAAACGCCCGCCGTCCAAAGGAACCAGAGGACGCAGATCAGGGGGCAGCACCGGCAATACGGTCAAAATCATCCACTCAGGCTTGTTGCCCGAGCTTAAGAACGATTCGATGAGCTTTAAGCGCTTGGAGAACTTCTTGCGGTTGCTCTCAGAGGAGGTGGCCTCCAAAGCCTCGCGCAAAGAGCGGGCCTCAGCTTGCAGATCCATGTTCTGCAAGATCTCCAAAATGGCCTCGGCGCCCATCTTGGCCGTAAAGTCGTCGCCGTATTGTTCCAAGGCGTCTACGTATTGCTCTTCGGTCAAAAGCTGGCGGCTTTCAAGCTCGGTCATGCCGGGATCGGTGACCACATAGCTTTCAAAGTAAAGGACGCTTTCGATGTCCCGAAGTTTCATGTCCAAAATAAGGCCGATGCGCGAGGGCAGCGACTTCAAATACCAAATGTGGGCAACAGGCGAGGCAAGCTCGATGTGGCCCATGCGCTCGCGGCGCACCTTGGCCTGAGTTACTTCCACGCCGCACTTGTCGCAAATGGTGCCGCGGTGCTTTAAGCGCTTGTACTTGCCGCACAGACACTCGTAATCCTTGACAGGTCCGAAGATCTTGGCGCAAAACAGGCCGTCGCGCTCGGGCTTGAAGGTGCGGTAATTGATGGTTTCGGGTTTTTTGACCTCGCCGTAGGACCAGGCACGGATCATCTCAGGTGAGGCCAAGCCAATCTTGATCGCGTCAAAGTCTTCAAGTTTTTGCTTGAAGGCATTGCTGCTGCCTGCCAGCTTGCCCAGGCTCTGGCTCAAATCAAGCTCTAAGCCGGTGTCATCCGCGGCGGCGGCAGCCGATGCATTGAGGCCTGCCATGATGGCCTCTTCTTGACTGTTTTCCTGCATACTAAAATGTATCTCCTGTTAAGGGGAGAAAGCTCCCCCGAAACTTTCTCAGTCCTTGCGGACCAGGTCAATGTTAATGCCCAAAGAGCGGATCTCGCGCAACAGGACATTGAAGGATTCGGGAATGCCCGCATCCATCTTGTAGGCTCCGTCAACGATGTTCTTGTACATCTTGGTGCGGCCGTTGACATCATCGGACTTGACGGTGAGCATCTCGCGCAAAGTATAGGCTGCCCCGTAGGCCTCCAAGGCCCACACTTCCATTTCGCCAAAGCGCTGGCCGCCAAATTGGGCCTTGCCGCCCAGAGGCTGCTGGGTTACCAGGCTGTAAGAGCCGGTGGAGCGGGCATGCATCTTGTCGTCAACGAGGTGGTTTAACTTCAACATGTACATGTAGCCTACCGTTACCTTGCGCTCAAACGGACGGCCGGTGGTCCCGTCATAAAGGGTCATCTGCCCTGACTCGGGGAGGCCTGCCAGTCGCAGCATCTCTTTAATGGAGCTTTCGTCGGCGCCGTCAAAGACGGGGGTGGCCACGGGCATGCCGCCGCGCACGTTCTGCGCGAGGGTCATGACCTCCTCATCGGACAGCTTGGACAAATCCACGCCTTGGGAGGTGTTGCCCAGATCGTAAATCTTCTGCAGAGTCTGACGGATCTCCGAGATGGCGCGCTGCTCGATGAGCATCTTGTCAATCATGTCGCCGATGCCCTTGGCAGCCAGGCCCAAGTGAACTTCGAGCACCTGTCCGATGTTCATGCGCGAAGGCACGCCCAAAGGATTGAGCACGATGTCCATGGGATGCCCCTTCTCGTCATAAGGCATATCCTCAATGGGGCAGATCTTGGAGATAACGCCCTTGTTGCCGTGGCGGCCTGCCATCTTGTCGCCGGGCTGTATGCGGCGCTTGACGGCAAGATACACTTTGACGATCTTGAGGACGCCCGGGGTCAGATCATCGCCTTCGGTGATCTTGCGGCGGGCCTTTTCAAATTTTTCTTGGTATTCCTTGCGGAAGATGTTGAGGCGGTTGCCAAACTCCTCAAGCTGGCGCTGGGCATTATCGTCATCAAGGCGCAAAGCGAGGATCTGCGCATCGTTCATGGCGGCAGCCTCTTCTTCGGACAATCCCGACTTGACGGCAATGGCGCGGGCCTGATGCATGAGGCCCTTGCACAAGAAGGCAAACTCTTCGTCAAGATCCTTTTTGGCCTTGGCAATGTGCATCTCTTCAATTTCCAAAGCGCGGGCATCCTTTTCCACGCCCTCGCGGGTGAAGATCTGCACGTCCACTACAGTGCCGGAAACCCCGTTGGGCACACGCAAGGAGGAATCTTTAACCTCGGAGGCCTTCTCGCCGAAGATGGCGCGCAAGAGCTTCTCCTCGGGGGACAGCTGAGTCTCGCCCTTGGGGGTGACCTTGCCGACCAGAATATCGCCGCCCACTACTTCGGCGCCGACATAGACGATGCCCGACTCGTCAAGCTTGGACAAGGCAGCCTCGCCCACGTTGGGGATGTCGGCGGTGATCTCCTCGGGGCCAAGCTTGGTGTCGCGGGCCACGCAGGAGAGTTCCTGAATGTGAATGGTGGTCAGGCGATCCTTGGCGGCCACGCGCTCTGAGACCAAAATGGAGTCTTCGTAGTTGTAACCGTTCCAAGGCATGAAGGCCACTCTCAGGTTTTGGCCCAAGGCAAGCTCGCCAAGATCGGTCGAGGAGCCGTCTGCCAGCACGTCGCCTGCCAAAACCTTTTCATTTAAGGTTACGCAGGGACGCTGATTGATGCAGGTGTTCTGATTGGAGCGGGTGTATTTTATTAAATTGTAAATGTCGATGCCGGCATCTTCGATGCCCGTGATCTCATCGGGGTTGACGCGCACCACGATGCGGGCGCCGTCCACATGCTCGACGGTTCCGCCGCGGGCGGCAATGATGGCCACGCCGGAGTCCACGGCCACGGCCCGTTCCATGCCGGTGCCGACAAAAGGCTTCTCCGAGCGCACGGTGGGCACGGCCTGACGCTGCATGTTGGCACCCATCAGGGCGCGGTTGGCGTCATCGTGTTCCAAGAAGGGGATCAGGGCTGCCGCCACCGAAATAACCTGCTGAGGGGAAACGTCCATGTACTGGACATCGGCAGATCTGCGCACGGTCGACTCGCCGCGATAACGGCACTGCACGTAATCGTCGATAATGCGGCCGTTCTCATCAAGATCGGTGTTGGCCTGCGCAATCACGTACTGACCTTCGTCGATGGCCGACAAATATTCAAAGTCCTCTGAGACCTGGCCGTTTTCGACTTTGCGGTAAGGAGTCTCCAAAAAGCCAAAATCGTTGCAGCGGGCAAACACGGCCAACGAGTTGATAAGGCCGATGTTGGGGCCTTCAGGGGTCTCGATCGGGCAGAGGCGGCCGTAATGGGTCGGGTGCACGTCTCGCACCTCAAAGCCTGCTCTCTCGCGGGTCAGGCCGCCCGGGCCCAAGGCGCTGATGCGGCGCTTGTGGGTAACCTCGGACAGAGGATTGTTCTGATCCATAAACTGCGACAGCTGCGAAGAGCCGAAGAACTCCTTGATGGCTGCGCTGATGGGCTTGGCGTTGATGAGCTCCTGAGGCGTGGTGTTGTCGAGGTCGCCCAAAGACAGGCGCTCCTTGACGGCGCGCTCCACGCGCACGAGGCCGATGCGGAACTGGTTTTCGGCCATTTCGCCTACCGATCTGATGCGGCGGTTGCCCAAATGGTCGATGTCGTCGATGTTCTCTTTGCCGTTTCTGATCTTGACAAGGTAGCGCATGACCTTGACGATGTCGTTGTGCGACAAGGTGCCGCGGCTTAAGCTGTCATCTGAGACCGAGCTTGCAATAAGCTTTAAGTCCTTGCCCTTGGGATCGGTGACGGTGGCAGCAAGCTCTGTGACCTTGACCTTAAGATCAAGGGCGCTCAAAGGCAGGATCACGGCCTTGTCAAACTCGAAGGCCTCCCCCTCTTGAGGGGTTACCTTGATGCGGCGCACGAAACGGTCGCGGGCGCGCACCCACGGATCGTCGTTGGACTTGAACAAAAGGCCGTCCAAGTAATCAAGCAGCTTGTCGGCGCTGCGCTCGGGGGTGGTGTTGGGCATGCACTCGACTTCGCCCGGGTCCAAGTGGGCTCTGACCACGTCGACAATCTGCGGGAAGCGGGCATACACGAGGCCGTCTGCAACCACGATGGCCGAGTCTTTGGTGTTGACCTCAACGCTTTCATCCTCAAAGGCGCGGCACAATCCTGCCTTGAAGTACTTGCACTCCACAAAGCGCGAATCAAACTTCATGCGCCCCACCGAGGAGAGATCGTAGCGGTCTTCATCGAAGAACAAGTTTTTGAACAGGCTCTCGGCTGCCTCGGCAGTGGGAGGCTCCCCGGGCCTCATCATCTTGTAAATTTCAAACAAGGCCGCCAGGCGATCGGCAGAATCGGAGCTCAGATCGCGCGTGGTGTCGTTGCGCAAGGTGTCGGCAATGAAGGGGCCTTCGTCGACCTGGCTTGTGTATAAGATCTCAAGCTTCTTGATGCCGTTGTCGCGGATCGCCTTAAGGTTGCTCTCGGTCAAAAAGGTATTGGCTTCCAATACCTTTTCGCCTGCCTTGTTGTAGTAGTCCTTGGCCACGATCTTGTCAAGCAGGTACTCGGGCGGGATTTCGATTGTGGTCTGGCCGTTTTTCTTGAGTTCGCGGATATGGCGGGCAGTGATCTTCTTGCCCTTTTCGACCAGAATCTTCTTGTTGGAAATAATGTCAAAGGAAGCCGTCTCGCCGCGCAGACGCTCGGGGACCAGTTCCATGGAAATCTTGGAGGGCTTGATTTCAAGCTCGACGGTGTCAAAGAACAAGTCCAAAATCTGCTCGGTGTTGTATCCCAACGCACGCAACAGCACGGTAGCAGGCAGCTTGCGGCGGCGGTCGATGCGCACGTACATGTTGTCGCGGTGGTCAAACTCAAAATCAAGCCACGAGCCGCGATAAGGGATGATGCGGGCTGAGAATAATATGCGCCCGGGGTGGGTCTTGCCCTTGTCGTTGTCAAAGAACACGCCCGGCGAACGATGCAATTGGGAAACCACGACGCGCTCGGTGCCGTTGATGATGAACGTTCCGTTGTCGGTCATCAAAGGGATCTCGCCCATGTACACATCCTGATCGATGCGCTCCTTGACGGTCTTGGGGGAATCCTTCTCGTAACGGACCAAGCTTAACTTGACCTTTAAGGGAGCCGAGTAAGTGGTGCCTCTGATCATGCACTCTTGTACATCGAATTTGGGCTCGCCCAAGTGGAAGCTGTTGTAGCACAGCTCTGCATTGCCTGAGTAGCTCTTGATGGGAAATACGCTCTTGAAGGCGGCCACCAATCCGTTCTCGTTTAACGGATCTGATGAAATGAATTGTTTGAAAGAATCAAGCTGAACTGCAAGAAGATAAGGCGTATCCAATACCTTAACCCGCTTGCCAAAATCCTTGCGGATGCGTTTTTGCTCTGTGTACGAGTAGACCATGGATTGGGGATCCTCAGGTTTAGCGATGTCGTGGGAGATGCTTTGGCATCTTACTCTCTTATCAGCACCGAACCCGATCCCCATGGGGATCGGGTTTGCATATAGTTGTAAACCCCCGCGGTGCGGCGGGGATCTTTATTGGATGTGAAGGTTTGATTATGACAACTCAACCTTGGCGCCGGCTTCCTCGAGAGACTTCTTGAGGGCCTCGGCCTCTTCCTTGGGCATGGCTTCCTTGATCTTGGCAGGAGCGGACTCGACGAGATCCTTAGCCTCCTTGAGGCCCAAGCCGGTGGCGGTGCGGACAGCCTTGATGACGGCGATCTTGTTGCCGCCGATTTCCTTCAAGGTTACGTCAAACTCGGTCTTCTCTTCCTCGGCAGCGGCAGCACCGGCAGCAGGACCGGCAACTACGGCGGCAGCGGCAGAAACACCAAACTTCTCTTCCATTGCCTTAACGAGCTCGACAACTTCCATAACGCTCATCTGGGCAATTGCTTCAATGATTTCATCCTTGGATAAAGCCATTTTTATTTTTCCTATCTAAGTTATTCAGGATAAACCTGTCGAAAATGATTAAGTCCGATTGTTTTATCAGGCAGCAGGAGCTGCACCCAATTTGTCGCCCAAGGCAGCCAACGTGCGAACGAGCTTGCCGGCGGCGGCCTCCTTCATGGCGGCCATCAAGCGGGCAACAGCCTCGTCGTAAGTAGGCAGCGTGGCGAGCACGTCAAGATCAGCCCCGTCATACAGTTTGCCTTCATAAGCCAGAGCCTTGACGGAAAACTTCTGATTGGTCTTTGCAAATTCCTTGAAAATGCGGGCGGCTGCACCGGGGTGCTCCATGGACAGACCGATTAAGGTCGGGCCCTTGAAAGCATCCTTCATGCACTCAAACTGCGTGCCTTCTACGGCACGGACAAGGAGAGTGTTGCGAACAACCTGCAAATATACATTGTTGTCGCGGCAGTCCTTGCGCAGCTTGGTCATCTGTGCAACTTCGATGCCGCAGGAATCAGCCGCTACAGCTGACAATGCTTGCTTGGCCGCTTCGTTGACTTTGGCTACAATCGCCTTTTTGTCTTCGATATTTAATGCCATTTTTAGCATGACTCCTGGATCGTTCTTTCGAACAATAAGCCCTTGCGGGCCAACTTACCGGAATGATGTTCCATAGGAAAAATAATTCCTGTGGAGCAGTTCCGCCTGCGCAGGATGATTAAGGATACTTCCCCCTGCGGTCTTTGGCGGGAGACATGCTCCCGTCCAAATCTGTAACCGGCCGTATCCTGGCCTGGTGAGGCTCATTAGGCGGCAGCGGCAGCCTGATCAGCCTTCAAAGAGTTCTTGTCGACGGTCACGCCTGCACCCATGGTGGTGGAAATGCTGACCTTTTTGATATAGGTGCCCTTGGCGGCAGCAGGCTTGGCCCTGGTGATGGCGCCAAGCAGCGCGTTCAAGTTGTCGGTCAATTGGGCAGGGGTGAAGCTGACCTTGCCGATGGAGGCCTGGATGCAGCCGTGGCGGTCGTTGCGGTAACGAACCTGACCTGCCTTGGCGTTCTTGACAGCGGCGCTGACGTCGCGGGTGACGGTGCCTACCTTGGGGTTAGGCATCAAGCCGCGGGGGCCCAAGATCTGACCTAACTGGCCTACGACGCGCATGGCATCGGGGGAGGCGATGACTACGTCAAAGTCCATCATGCCGCGCTTGATCTCAGCTGCCAGCTCGTCCATGCCGACGAAATCTGCACCGGCGGCCTTGGCATCCTCTGCCGGCTGGCCCTGGGTAAAGACGGCAACGCGGACATTGCGGCCGGTGCCGTGAGGCAGGACGCAGGCGCCGCGGACGTTCTGATCCGACTTGGTGGGATCGATGCCCAGCTGAATGGCTACGTCGACACTCTCGACAAACTTGGCCTTGGCGCACTTGATCAAGGTCTCAAAGCCTTCGGTTACTTCATACTCGCGGGTGCGATCGACAATGGAGCGGATCTCCTTCATGCGCTTGGATAATTTAGCCATGATTATTCCTCCACCTCAATACCCATGGAGCGGGCAGTGCCGCCGATTGAACGAGCAGAAGCTTCCAGGCTTGCGCCGGTCATGTCAGGCTCTTTGATCTTGGCGATCTCAAGCAGCTGCGCCTGAGTGATCTTGCCTGCAGGCTCTTTGCCGGGCTTGTGAGAAGCAGTCTGAATATTTAAAGCCTTCTTGATCAGGAAGGAAGCAGGAGGAGTCTTGGTTACAAAAGTAAAAGACTTGTCCTGATAAACGGTGATGACAACGGGAACAGGAGCGCCTTTCTCAAGCTTTGCAGTGTGTGCATTGAAAGCTTTGCAGAACTCCATGATGTTGACGCCGTGCTGACCTAAAGCGGGGCCGACGGGAGGAGCAGGATTGGCATTGCCTGCGCCTACCTGCAGCTTGATATAGCCGGTAACTTTCTTAGCCATTTAAATAACCTGAAATTAAAGTGGGTTGTACCGCGCAGACTTGCCTGCGCTTCCCTTTTGTGTTTTACTCTATAAGAAAGGAAATCTTGCGTTCCCGGGCTCATAGACAAAACAGCCTGAGGATTATAAACAGATCCATAAATTATGGCAAGTTTTTTGAAAATATTTTCAAAAAACTTGACGCAATCGCTTGCATTCTTGCGCAGGACAGACTATTTGCCCCTTTCTATTTGCCCCTTTAAGATCCGGCTTTAAGGCAGCTGCAATGCTCTTAAGACCGCATTCTCTGAGGCCTCAAGGCCTAAAAGGCCCTCTCTTTTAGGACAAATCAAAATGTCACATCAAGTTTCAACAAGGGCACAGAGAACAAAGGCAAAGAGAGTGCATGTGCAGATGATTTTAGGCAAAAGTGCATATGCTTGGGAGGATCTGCTCTATTAGGTTTCATTATCGGTCGCGGTTAATTTCCTTTTTGGTCTGCAAATCTTTAAAACCTGCCTGCAATGAGGGCTTGCGCCCTCTTTTATGCAAAGGGCTGTCGCTCTTTTTGCTTCAAAGCCTCAAGCCCTGCCTTGATCACATCGACAATGCGCTTTGGATCGTACACGCACCCTTTGGCCGTGCCGCCGCTTGCCTCCTGCAAGGCAGCCCACAGCGCGGTGTCCTCAGGCAGGGCAGGATGCGCTCTTAAGTTTTCGTGCACGGGACGCAAGGCAAGCTCGGCTGCCCCCTGCAAAGGAGTCAGAGGCTTGTCTTTGGTTCCCACAAAATCAATAGAGCCTGTAAGATCCGTGCAATCTATGATCACCTCGACAACATCACCGTCCCTGAGCTTGCCGATGGGTCCTCCTGCCAAGGCTTCGGGGGCGATGTGTCCCACGCAGGCTCCCGTGGAAACGCCCGAAAAGCGCGCATCGGTCAGCAAGGTCACGTGTTTGCCAAAGGGCAGATATTTTAAGGCCGAGGTTAACTGATAAGTCTCCTCCATGCCGGTGCCCAAAGGCCCTCCGCCCATCACCACCATGATGTCCCCTGCTTTGATTTTGCCCGCCTTGATGGCGGCGATGCCATCCTCCTCTGACAAAAAGACCTTTACGGGGCCTTTGGCCCGGTACACCCCGTCATCCCCGATCACGGAGGGGTCGATGGCCGTGGATTTGATGACCGCACCGCCCGGGGCAATATTGCCTTTGGGAAAGGCGATTGTGGAAGTGACGCCGCGCGCTCTGGCACACTTTGGCGTCATGATGACATCGTCGGGATCAACCCCGTCTTGCTCCTTTAAAAGCTCCCGCAAAGCCCGCCTGCGATCGCTGCGCTCAAAGGCATCAAGATTATCCCCAAGAGTGTGTCCCGTCACCGTCATGACATCTTCGTGCAAGAGCTTGAGGCAGCGAAGCTTGAGCATGACCTCGGCTGCGCCGCCTGCGAGGAACATCTGCACGGTAGGATGCATGACAGGACCGTTGGGCAGGACGCTCACAATCCTTGGCACCAGCAAATTGATCTTTTGCCAATCATCGACAGGAGGCACCGTGCACCCTGCCTCAAAGGCAATGGCAGGCAGATGCAGCAAAAGATTGGTCGAGCCTCCGATTGCAGCATGCAGCACCATGGCATTATACACGGCCTTGTCGGTCACGATATCTTTCACTGTTATCCCTGCCTTGATGAGATCAAGCAGAGCGTCTGCAGAATCTGAGGCTGTCTTAAGCCAGATTGCCTCCCCCGAGGGGGCCAAAGCGCTGTGCGGCAGGGCCAATCCCAAGGCTTCTGCTATGACCTGCGAGGTCCCTGCCGTCCCCAAAAACTGACAGCCCCCGCCTGATGAGGCGCAAGCCCTGCAGCCCATGGCCGCCGCGTACTGAAGGGTAATTTCCCCTTGTGCAAAGCGCGCTCCGATGGTTTGCACCTTGCCTGCATCCTCGCCTGCAACGGCAGGCAGGGTCGAGCCTCCCGGCACCAAGATCACAGGATCATCGTGCCTTGAGCACAAGGCCATCATCATGGCGGGCAGTCCCTTGTCGCATGAGGCAATGCCCATAAAGCCTTTGGCCGTTGGCAAAGATCGCATCAGCCTTTTTAAGACCAAGGCGCTGTCGTTGCGATAAGGAAGCGAGTCGAACATGGCCAAGGTGCCCTGCGAGCGCCCGTCGCAAGGATCGGTGACGTAAGCTGCAAAGGGCAATGCCAGGCGGCGGGTCATCTGCAAGGCAGCCTCCCTTACCTGCAGCGCAAGCTCATAGTTGCCCGTGTGATAGGTCAGGGCCAGAGGTTTGCCGTCATCAGCGCGCAGACCGCCGCTGTTGCTTAAGATCAAAACCTCGGTGCCGCCCAAGGCTTTGGGATCCCAGCCGATTGCGGCATCCTGCGTCATCCCAAACAGGTTGCCCGAGGGGCAGGTGCGAAGCTGTTGAGCCGTAATAGGCAGCAAGCCCCGAGGGCCCTGTGCCTTGGTGCGCGGTTTTAAGACGGTCTCACCCGCCCCATCAAACAAAGAGCCTAAGTTCACGCTCAGATAACCTCAAGCTTTTTTAACATTCCCTCAAGGATCTTTAAGCCCTTGGCGCTTAAAGGCGCTGTGGGAGCGAGCACGGCAGGGTCGATGTCAACGCCGCACAGCTTTGAGGCATTCT
>CAZYXT010000063.1:0-14540 GCA_964651505.1 uncultured Enterobacterales bacterium | reverse complement strand
TGCCCTTGCAGGATTTTAAGCGACGCACAAAAAAAGGAGGCCAAGCCTCCTTTTTTGCATCCTTATAGGTTAGATAGTGTGAACCGAGAAGGTGTTGGTGGTTCCTGACGGCACCAGGGCACCTGACACCATGATGATCTTGTCGCCCTTGGACGCAAGGCCCGACTCTAAGGCAAGCTTCTTGCCTAAGGCAAAGAATTCGTCGGTTGAGTTGATGCGGTTGACCAGCTTTGGCAATACGCCGCGCACCAGGCACAACTGTCTGGCAGTCTTCATATGCGGGGTGAGGGCAATGATGTGGGCGCGCGGGAAGTACTTGCGAATGGCCCGAGGCGAGCTGCCATGCTCGGTGGCAACGATGATTAAAGGCACATTCAAATTTTCCGAGGCTTCCACGGCCGACTGGCAGACCGCGTCGGTGACGGTGATCCCGCCGCCTGCGTAGCGGGGCAGATAAGCCCTGACCTCCGTATCGGTGCGAGAGCAGATGGTGCTCATGGTGGATACGGCCTCATGGGGATATTTGCCTTTGGCAGATTCGCCCGAGAGCATCACCGCATCGGTGCCGTCCAAAATGGCATTGGCCACGTCGCCTGCTTCGGCGCGGGTGGGACGGGGATTTTTGATCATCGAATCGAGCATCTGAGTGGCTGTGATGACGGTCTTGCCTGCTTGATTGCAGCGCTTGATGATGCGCTTTTGGGCAAAGATGACTTCTTGGGCGGGGATCTCCACGCCCAAGTCGCCGCGGGCCACCATGATGCCGTCGGCAGCATTCAAGATGTCCTCAAAGTTGTCCAAGCCTTCTTGGTTTTCGATTTTGGCGATGATCTTGATGTCAGAGCCGCCGTTTTGATCCAAAAAGTTTCTGATGTCCATGACATCTTGGCGGTTGCGGGTAAAGGAGGCGGCCACAAAGTCGACTCTGCGCTGAATGCCGAACAAAAGATCGCGCTTGTCATGCTCTGACAAGAAAGGCATGGAAATGTGGGTGTTGGGCAGGTTGACGCCCTTATGCTCGCCCAAAGCTCCGTTGTTTAAGACTTCGCAGCAAACTTCGGTGTCGGTTGTCGAGAGGACGCGCAGCCCGATGAGGCCGTCGTCAAGCAAAATACAATCGCCTTCTTTAAGATCATGGGCAAAGCCTTTATAGTTGACGGCTATCTTGTCGCGATTGCCGACAAATGACTCGTCTGTGGTGATGGTGATCTTTTGGCCTGTTGCCAATTGCACGTCCTTGCCCTCTTGCAAAGCGCAGGTGCGGATCTCGGGGCCGCGGGTGTCAAGCAGCACCGCGAAGATCTTGCCTGTTTGAGCCATGATTTGTTCAAGCTTGTCGATGCGGCCGCCGTGCTCTTCAAAGTCGCCGTGTGAGAAATTGAGGCGCATCACGTTCATGCCGTTGTCCAGAAGATCTTTCATGACCTCCAAGGATTCTGATTTAGGTCCGATCGTGCAGACCATTTTTGTTTTTTTTATCACAACAAACCCCTCGACCTGTCGGTCGGATGAAGTATTTTCTACCATGAAAAAGTCGGCGCAATTATAGCAGAAACCAAGACAAGTTATTGTCACTCCGTGGGGATTTTTTTAACGCACGCAACCGTTTGCGCAGTTTGAGGCAAGAATAGGTATGTTTATCAAGTATGCAAGGAAATGCCGGTTGGCGCAAGTTTGCAATGTTATTGCGCCTTATAAAAATAATCGGTCAGGCTGCGCAGGGAAGATAGGGGCGATGCGATCAAAAAAGGGCGGTTGCCCGCCCCCTTTTGTTTTGCTTAGAACAACGTCTACCACAGCTTGCAGTAAACCAAGAACTGCAAAGCCAATGCTGCAAAAGTGATGGCAGCGGCCAGACCGTATAAGGCATACCAGAACAGCTTTGACGGAGGCAAGGTCAAATCGTGCAGGGTATGGAAAATGCGGTGGCAGGCATGCCATGCGCTGAGCATGATGACGCCGAAGATGCACAGTGAAATAAACCAGTTGCCCAACATGCCCTTGACGTGCTCAAAGGAGAGCAGGCCTGAGGCAACATCAGGAGAGCTGACGCCTGCGATGAGCAGGACAATCAGCACCGATGGCAGCACAATGCCGGCAACCATGCCGCCGGCACCGAACAACAGCCAATAAATGGGTTCATCGGAGCGATGAGGAACATTCTTATGCATGATGTATCTCCTCTGTTAAGGCATGGAAGCCAAGGCTGCAACCAGGATAACCACGGTGGCGCCGCCCAAGGCTGCATACAAACTGATGACGGTGAAAGACTCGGGAATAAGATCGGTGGTGTTCTTATTCATGAAGACTCTCAAAGCCTTAGGCATCAGCTTAAACCAGGTGACCGCGTGGAACAGGCATCCAGTCAGACAGCCTAAGTTTATCAAAAGCACGATCGGGTTGCCGATGAAGGAGTTGGCCCACCACATGTAGGGGGCAGCCGATTCGGCGGTGGCAGGATCGGTGCCAAGGTCGCACATGGCAAACAAGAAAACGCCCAGCAACAGTTCCAAAGCTGCAAACAGAACGCACAGGCAGGTGCCCTCGCGAATGATGTAGCGGGTGTAGAAGGGATTCTTGGTCCACCAGGTTGCCTCTAATTTTGAATCGTAAGGCTTGCGATATGATTTGGTTTGGCTCATTGCTGTCTCCTTACTAAGGCTTGAACATGCGGATGACGTAATCGGTGGCGCTCATCTTCTTGCCAAGCTGAATGGCTGAAGAAGGATCTACGTGCTTGGGACAGACTTCCGAGCAATAGCCCACGAAGCTGCAGCTCCAGACGCCTTCTTCGGCGCTCATATAAGGCATGCGCAATTCCTTGCCGCCATCGCGGTTGTCGATGTTGTAGCGGTACAAGAGAGTCAGAGCGGCAGGGCCGATGAACTCGGGGTTGATCTTGTACTGAGGGCAGGCGGCATAGCAGCAGCCGCAGTTGATGCACTGGGCAAACTGGCGATAAGCCTCCATCTGCTGAGGAGTCTGGCGATAGGCCTTGGTCAAAGGCATATTCTTGTCCTTCTCCGATGGGATGATGTAAGGCTTGATGCGCTCGATCTTCTCGATCATGTCGGAGATGTCCACAACCAGATCGCGCTCGATGGGGAAGTTGGCCAAAGGAGCGATCTTCATGTCCTTGCCTTCGTAATCGCGCAAGAAGGTCTTGCAGGCAAGGTGAGGAACGCCGTTGACCATCATGCCGCAGGAACCGCAGACTGCCATGCGGCAGGACCAGCGGAACGAGAGGCTCGGCTCATAGTGATCCTTGATGTAGAACAAAGCTTCGAGTACGGAAGTCTCATGGATATAGGGAACGTCAAAAGTCTGCTCCCAGGGCTTGTCGTCCTGCTCGGGGCGGTAACGGACCACCGTAATCTTCATGTGTTTTTGTTGAGCTTCCATTATTTCTTGGCCTCCTTGGCCTTCTTAGCAGCTTCTGCCTGCTCAGCCTCGGCACCGTAGACGCGCTTGGCCGGCTGGAAGGTGGTGATCTTAACCTCGCTCAAGGAGATGTCCGGCAGGCCGGTTTCCTTGTTGTAGATTGCTAAGCTGTGCTTTAAGAAATTCTTGTCGTCGCGCTGCGTGTAGGCACCGTCGGGGCCGTCGAGGCGCTGGTGAGAGCCGCGGGACTCTTTGCGGTTGATGGCAGAGTGGACCATGGTCTCGGCGCAATCGAGGGTGTAATGAAGCTCTATCAGGTTCATCCACTCGGTATTGAAGACGCGGCCGCGATCGGTCAGAGGAACCTTCTTGATGCGCTTGCGCAGATCTTTTAAGACATTGATGGTTTCCTTCATGGTGACTTCTTCGCGGTAAATGCCCACGCCCTTCTCCATGGATTCTCCCATCTCGGTTCTGATCTTGTACTGCGACTCGTCACCCTTGACGTCAAAGAGGGATAATGCCTTCTTCTCTGCCGCCAGGGCCTGGCGATCAAGTTCCTTGCTGTCAAAGTCCTTCAGCTCTTGGGCGCGCTTGGCAGCTTCGTCGCCTGCAAGCTTGCCGAAGACGACGGTTTCAACGAGGGAGTTGGAACCTAAGCGGTTGGCGCCATGGATGCCCACCGAGGCGCATTCGCCTGCAGCATAGAGGCCGGGCATGCGGGTGGCGGTCTTGCCGTCGGTCTCGATGCCGCCCATGGTGTAGTGGACGACCGGACGCACCGGCACGGGCTGCTTGACGGGGTCGACGCCCGAGTAGGTCATGGCCAGCTCGCAGATCAAAGGCAGACGCTCGTGCAGATACTTCTCGCCTAAGTGAGTCAGGTCAAGGTGCACGGCTTCGCCCAAAGGATACTTGATGGTTCTGCCTTTCTTGGACTCTTGCCAGAAAGCTTGAGATACACGGTCGCGCGGACCTAATTCCATGTACTTGTTCTTGGGATGTCCTACCGGGGTCTCGGGGCCCAAACCGTAATCTTGCAGGTAGCGGTAACCATCCTTGTTGTACAGAACGCCGCCTTCGCCGCGGCAGCCTTCGGTCATCAGAATGCCGCAGCCGAGCAGGCCGGTGGGGTGGTATTGCACGAATTCCATGTCGCGGATCGGCACGCCGTGGCGGTAGGCCAAGGAAATGCCGTCGCCTGTTACGATGCCGCCGTCGGTGTTGAAGATATAGGCACGGCCTGCACCGCCGGTGGCGATGACTACGGACTTGGCATTGATCTGGCGGAATACGCCGTTTTGCAGGTCATAGCAGACCACGCCGCGGCAGACGCCTTCTTCAACCAGCAGATCCAGCACAAAGTGCTCATCAAAGCGAGTGATGGAAGGGAATTGCACCGAAGCCTGGAACAGGGTGTGGAGCATATGGAAGCCTGATTTGTCGGCTGCAAACCAAGTGCGCGGCACCTTCATGCCGCCGAAACGACGAACGTTTACGTCGCCGTCGGGCTTGCGACTCCAGGGGCAGCCCCAGTGCTCAAGCTGGAACAGTTCTTCGGTGGTGTGACGAACGAAGTATTCGACCACGTCTTGTTCGCACAGCCAGTCGCCGCCTGCGACAGTGTCTTCAAAATGCTTCTGATACGAATCATCGTCACGGATAACGCCGGCTGCGCCGCCTTCGGCAGCAACGGTATGGCTGCGCATCGGGTAAACCTTGGAAATGAGTGCAATGCGAAGCTTGGGATCAGCCTGAGCCACGGCAATGGCAGCGCGCAGGCCGGTACCGCCGGCACCGACGATTGCAACGTCAGTTTGAATTTTTTCCACGTGTATCTCCTAAGCTCCAGAGTTGAAGTTTTTAGTCGTATTTCAAACTCTGAAAAGTAAGCAAAAAACAGCATTAACTATAGCAGACTTTTGATAAAAATTATCGTGCCGAGATCTCAAAATTTAAGCTTTAAGGCAAAGAAAGTTTTGAGAGTCCCAATGCCAAAATTTTACGCTCTTTTGGCTTGATACAAAGCTTTGATCTTGAATGGAAGTTTTGATTTTTAGCTTGACTTTGCATGCCTTGGCGCATTTTTCCGCCCGCAGGAGAAATCTCTTGCATGGCAAGTTATTTTTATCGTCTTAAGGGTTCGGGAGCCGGGATTTATACACGAAAACATTTAAAAAAGCAGGTTGCGGCGGGCTTTAAGATGAGGGGGCGGGCAGATGAAAGATGAAGAGCCCCTCTTTGATGTGAGCAAGTTCAAATCTGTGACACAGAGGGCAAACGTTTGCTTGCATCTTAAGGGCAGGCGTGTAAGATTGTAATGATGCCGGCATGTTTGCATCAAAAACTTTTGGGCAGGCCGGTGTCGGAACTTACCGTTTAAGTCCCGTCGGGGGACAAAGGATGCAGCGCAAGGTGAGAGCCGCCCTGCGGCACATTTTGACTGCTTTTGCTCAATTTAAACTTTAGGTTAAAGGCAGAGCGCATTTGCAAAAATGCGCACACTGACTTACAGGTGAGATATGTCAAACGTCCAAGTTGTTATTACCGACAATGATCATTCCAACATTGATGAAGAGGCCCGCATTTTCAATGAAGCCGGCATCAGCTTTAAGCTTGAACAGTGCAAAACCGAAGATGATTTGATCCAAAAGTGCCAAGGCGCAGTCGCCGCTCTGAATCAATACGCGCCATTTACCGAAAAGGTCTTTGCTGCCCTGCCTGATCTTAAGGCTGTGGTTCGTTACGGCGTCGGCGTGGATAATGTTGATCTGGAAGCGGCCTCCCGTCACGGCGTCTGTGTTTGCAATGTGCCCGATTACGGCACCTTCGAAGTGGCCGATCAGGCTTTGGCTCTGCTCATGGAATTGTGCCGCAAGCCTGGCAAAGCCTCGCAAATGGTTTTGGGCGGCGTCTGGGATTACACCAAGCTTGCTCCCATCACCCGTTTGTCCACTCTGACCGTCGGCATCATCGGCCTGGGCCGCATCGGCTGCGCTTTTGCCAACCGTGTCCGTGCTTTGGGCTGCAAGGTCATCGGCCATGACATTTACACCGATCACGTCAAGTCCAATCCCGAGCTTGCCTACATCGAGGTGTGCTCGCAGGATGAGGTCTTCGCAAAATCGGATATTATTTCCCTGCACTGCGGCCTTAATGCCGGCAATGCCAAGTTCATCAACAAGCAAAACATTGCCAAGATGAAGGATGGCGTCAAGTTCATCAACGTGGCCCGCGGCGGTCTTGTAAACGAGCCTGATCTGGCCGAAGCCTTGGTTTCAGGCAAGATCTCGGGCGCAGGCTTGGATGTAACCACGCGCGAGCCTTTGGAAGATGACAGCCCTCTGCGCAAGGCCCCCAACATCGTCATCACCCCTCACATTGCCTGGTACTCAGAGGAAGCTGCCATCGACCTTAACCGCAAGTGCGCAGAAGAGGCCGTCAGAGCCGTTCGCGGCGAGAAGCTGCGCTGCCCGGTCAACAAGATCTAACCTGCGCTCTTAAAGCAGGTTAAAAAAGGTGCTCACAGAGCACCTTTTTCGTTGCATGCGCTCAAAGGCACTCTCAAACGCGGCAAGTCACAGGGTCAGTCTTAGTCTTTTGCAAGAGCAAGAGAGCAGACTTATTTTTTGGCAAAAAGCGTGTGCTCTAAGTTGCACGCACGGTTTGAGGGAGGGGTCCTTAAGCCCGGCCCCTGCCCGATTTATCCTTAAACTGCGTTAATCGCGAGTTTTGATAACAGCGCCTTTTGAGGCTGAGCTTGCATTGTGCCTGTAGTGATACAAAATGCCTTCTGCCTTGGCGCATTTGTCTTCAATCTTCTCCTTTGTGCGCTCGTCAAAATCGACCTTGGCATTGATGGTGCCTTTGATGACGTCAATTTCAATCTCATCGCCGTCTTTTAAGTACTTGATGGGACCGTCGTCATAGGCCTCGGGGCAAATGTGGCCCACAAAACATCCGTTGTTGGAGCCTGAGAACCGTCCGTCGGTGATGACGCAGACCTTAGAGCCAAGCTTCATGCCCACCAAAAGCTTCATGGCCTTGTACTGCTCGGGCATGCCGGGGCCTCCGCGCGGACCTGCGTTGCGGATCACCAGCACATCGCCTTCTTTGACTTTTAAGGCGCGAATGCCGTCCAAGGCATCCTGCTCGTTCTCGAAGATCACGGCCTTGCCTTTAAAATGACGGGCAGAGCTTGGGATGGCAGATGGCTTGGTCACCGCGCCGTCGGGGGCCAGATTTCCGTACAAAATGGCGATGCCCGGCACCTCATGCACGGGAGATTCAAGATGGCGGATCACATCGTCATTGCGATTGGCAAAATGACTGAGGTTCTCGGCCATGGTGCGACATGTGCAGGTGATGACGTCGGCATGAATCTTTTGCTTGATTTCATTCATCAAAGCGGGCACCCCTCCTGCCTCATAAAAATCAAGCAGGGTGTACGGGCCTGCGGGGATCATTGCCGCAAGGTGGGGCACGCGCGAGGCGACGGCGCCAAAATCCTTGATGTCAAAGTCAACGCGCGCCTCATAGGCGATGGCAAGAAGGTGCAATACGGCATTAGTCGAGCCGCCGATGGCCGAGTTGACCATGACCGCATTTTCAATGGCCTTGCGATTGATGATGTCGCGCGGCTTGAGATCTTGAATGACCAAATTGACCGCGGCGCACCCCGTGTCAAAGGCTGCCTGCAATCTTTGGCTGTAGACGGCAGGAATGGCCGCGGTGCCGGGCAAAGACAAGCCCATGGCCTCAACGAGGGCGGCCATGGTGTTGGCGGTGCCGAGCATGGCGCACGAGCCTATGGTCGGCACGGCATTGTTCTCAAGCCAATCAAATTCCTCCTGCGTGATCTTGCCTGCCTTTAAGGCTCCCTCCGATTGCTGAATGACCGAGTGATCAATGTATTCTCCCCCGTAAGGGTTGCCATCTTTCATGCGCCCGGGCAGGGCAGGCCCGCCGTTGATGAAGATGGCAGGAACATTGGCTCTTAAGGCTCCCAAGATCATGCCCGGGATAATCTTGTCGCACGAGCCCAAGAGCACCAGGCCGTCAAGCCTGTGGGCATGGCACATGGTTTCCACATCAAAGGCCACGCACTCGCGCCCTATGAGAATGTACTTCATGCCGTCATGGGCCATGGCTATGCCGTCGCAGGCGCCGATGGTGCCAAATTCCAAAGGGGTGCCTCCTGCAGCGTAAATCCCATCTTTGACTCTTTGGGAGAGTTTGCGCAGGATAAAGTGCCCGGGGCAGATGTCGTTGAAGGCGTCGACCACGCCGATGAGAGGCTTTTTAAGCTCGCCTGCGGTGATGCCCGCAGCCTTGTACAAAGCGCGAACATTGGCCCACTCGGGGCCCTTGAGAATGTCCTGGCTGCGCATATTTTATTGCTCCTTATGCAAAAACAGCAGGCCAAGGCCTGCTGCATGGTTATTAAAATTATGATTATTTCATAAGGTTGGGCAGGAACATCACCAGATCAGGAATGAAGGTGATGAGCATCAGATCAAACAACATGATAAAGATGAACGGTATGATGCCCTTTAAGATGGTTTCCATCGAAGAGTTGCTGATCCTCGAGGCTACGAACAAGTTGATGCCCAAAGGCGGCGTGATAAAGCCGATGGCCAGGTTGGTAACCATGATCAGACCAAAGTGTACCGGATCCAAACCGATGGCCTGGGCAATAGGCAGAAGGATCGGAGCCAATACCAAGATGGCAGGGGTCGTATCCATAAAGCAGCCTACAACCAGCAACAGCAAGTTGATGAGCAGAATCAAGATCACGCCGTTGGAGGTGATCTGCATCATGCCCTGAGTCACCATGGCCGGGATCTGCTCGATGGTGATGATCCTGGTGAAGGCCGTGGCGCAACCTAAGATCACCATGGTGGTAGCCGTGGTCGAGCAGGAGGTGGAGATGGCCTTGATGAGCTTGCTGAAGCTCATCTCCCGGTGGATGACGGTGCCGCAGAAGAAAGCGTAGATGGCAGCCACCGCGGCAGCTTCGGTGGGGGTGAAGACGCCTGCGTAAATACCGCCCAAGATGATGATGGGGTTAATCAAAGCCCATTTGGCATCCCAGACGGCGGCGCGTGCTTTTTCCCAGGTAAACTCGTCGGCAGTGCCCGTATAGCCGTGCTTCTTGGCAAAGAAGTAGCAGTAGGCGATCAAAGAGGCGCCGATCAAGAGGCCCGGGAAGAAACCGCCCATGAACAGGGAGGTTACCGAGGCGCCGGTGGAAACGCCGAAAATTACCATGGGGATTGACGGCGGGATGATAACGCCGATGGATCCTGCGCAGGCGACCAGCGCGAGCACGAAGGACTTGTCGTACCCAAGCTTAAGCATGGTGGGGATCACCATGGTGCCTACGGCGGCCACCGTGGCAGGGCCTGAGCCCGAGACTGCGGCAAAGAACATGCAGACCAAAACGGTGACAATGGCCAGACCGCCCGTGATGCGGCCGAAGAACACGTTGCACACATTGAGGATGCGGCTTGAAACGCCGCCTGCGCCCATCAGGTCGCCTGCCAAAATGAACAGGGGGATGGCCAGGATGGGGAAGGAGTCGCAGGAGGTGACCAGAGCCTGAGGAATGGAAGTCAGGCTTAAGGTGTCGCCCACCAGCAGGGCGCCCATGGAGGCCACGCCCAAGGCAATGCCCACGGGGACATTGAAAATCAACAGGACGACCAGAATACCAAGTAAAGTTAAACCTACCATTGAACGCTCCTACAGGTTCTTAATATCCGGCTCTGCAGGATCTTCTTCATCGTGCAGGTGTTTGAGGCGATAGATGATAGTCTGCACCTGCCTTATGGAGGTGAGAGCAAAGCCGACGCACGGTGCGGCATAGACGATCCACATGGGGAACTGCATCGCAGGAGACAGCTGGCCGATTCTCATCTGACGGTCGACCAGACCCCAGGAGTAATAGACCACGCCCAAGGCAAACAGGAGGAAGATGATATCGCCGATGATCACGACCTTGCGGCGCCAGTTCTTGGGAAACAGGTACAAACCGGCATCGATCTTGATGTGGCGCATGACTTTGGAGCCGTAGCTGATGCCGATGTAAACGAGCCAGACGAACATATAACGGGCCAGTTCCTCTGACCAGGACAAAGAGGCCTGCATGACATAACGCATGAAGACCTGAATGCCCAGAACAATGGTGAGGCAGGACATCAGGACGATGCAGATGTACATCTCAAGCTTCTCGTCCAGAAATTTTAAGAACTTCATATATCAACTCGAATGTTTTGCAAATCGGAATGTTTTGCAAAAAAAGACGGCAGGTGCACCGCCTTTTTTGCATAGATTTGACAATTTTTGATTAATAGTCGCCATTTAAGATGCGGTCGAGGTACTCAGGATGAGACATCTTCTCCTTGACCAGATCATAGACGCCTGCGTCCAAGGCCATCTTCTTCCACACGTCGCGCTCTTCGTCGCTTACTTCAACAACCTCGCAGCCTGCATCGGCGAACTTTTTGACCGACAGGGCGTTAAGCTCGGTGGCGCGGGCTCTTTGAGCGGTCTTGTAAGCCTCGACAGCCTTGAGCAGGGCCTCTTGCATGTCAGGCTCCATCGAATCGAACTTCTCCTTGTTGATGTACAGGTTGTGAGGAGAGAACTGGTGGCCGGTCAAAGAAATGTAGTGCTGAACTTCATACAGCTTGTTGGAGTCGATGATGGAGAGGGGGTTCTCTTGGGCATCGATGGTGCCTTGCTGCAGAGCGCTCAGAACTTCGGTGAAGGCCATGGGGGTAGGGTTGGCGCCCCAGGCACGCCACTGGGCGATCTGGATCTCAGACTCGATTACGCGCAGCTTTTGGCCTTGCACGTCGGCAGGAACTTTAACCGGGACTTTGTTGTTGGTGTAGTGGCGATAGCCGTTCTCTACGGCGGCAAGGTACTTAAGGCCGCGGCTTTCAACCTGCTCGTTGATGAGATGGCCAAGCTCGCCGTCCATGCATCTCCAGGCATCTTCAATGTTGTTGAACAAGAAAGGAGCATCCCATACGTACAGATCGCCGATCATTGAGGCTAAGACCGAAGGCAGGGTCTGCACCATGTCGATGTCGCCGAGCATGGTCGACTCGGTTACCACGCGGTCGTCGCCGAGCATGTTGTCAGGATAGTGCTGTATGACGATGCGGCCGCCTGATTCTTTGTTGGCAACATCGATTAACACCTGAGCGGCATCCTTGGAAGGCTGGTTGGTTACATTGGCAAACCTAAGCGTGATCTTGTCGGCGGCAAACGCCGAGGAGGCGGTGACAACAGCAGCAGCAAGTGCTATGGCCGTACCCAATAAAAACTTTGACTTCATACAACACTCCTAAAAAAATGAAAAAAGCATGTTGGTAGAACAAACTACGCACAAATTCTAACTAAAGACGTCCCGTACAAACGGGTACCGGTCTTAGGAAAGATTGTAGAGAATTTTAGCGGCGAGCACACTTTAAAAATGTGATGATTTCGATCTTTCTAAGAAAATATTTTTTAATGATATAACTTTTTCAATGTCAGAGGATTGTCTAATCTGAGCGGTTATGCGTCTTTGAGTTCTCCGGGATAGGCATTGCCTGCAAAATGTGAATAATTGTTCGGCCAAGTGATATTTTAACAAGCATTAAAACCATGCTCAAACGTTTGACTGCATGAAACGGCTCATGCATCCGCCCTAAACCACAGCCTCAAACTAAACATCGATTTTGTGATCTTCATCACAATAAAAAATCACAGCTTCATGGGGCTCAAGACAAAAAACCGGGGGGTGGCGGCACGACCGGGGTGCAAGGGGGCACAAAAAGGGGGCGCCTTATTTGCGCACGCGAAGAAAAAAGCGGATCTTGCGGGGCCTGTGGCGCGGCAGGCAAGCAAGAGCGCAGGATAAAGCCTGCCCTTAAAATCAGTCTATCATCCTGCTTGAGCACAGGACGCCTGTGCCGCTTTTAAGATCAAAATTTAAGGTCCCAAGGCGATTGGGCCACAAACAGATCACGGTGGAGCCATATTTGAAGTGCCCGATCTCATCGCCGCGCTTGTAATTGAATTCTCCTTGCTCGTACACATTGACCTTGCGGCCTTCTTTGCGATTGAGGGTGCCGCCCCACACCGTGCCGATGGAGCCTACCAGACAGGCTCCCACCATGATCAGGCACAAAGGGCCTTGTGCGGTTTGGAAAAAACACACCAGTCTTTCGTTTTTGGTGTACAGGTTTTCAAGATGGCTGATGTTTTTGCGGCCGACCGGGAAGTGGCGCCCCGGCACCTCGATGGTTTTGACCAGGCTGCCATCCATGGGCATGTGGATGCGGTGATAATTGGACGGAGACAAATAGATGCAGGCAAATTGGCCGCCATCAAATACGGCCGCATCTTCGCTGCTGCCTCCTAGCAGGGCGCGCAACGAGTAATCAAGCCCCTTGGCCTGAATGAGCCTTCCTGCGCTGATCTGTCCTGCCTGCCCTATGGTGCCGTCGGCAGGACAGACGGCCGTGCAGTCGTAATCGACAGGGCGCACCCCGTCTTTTAGTTTGCGGATGAAAAAATCGTTAAACGTTTGGTAATGGCTAAGATCGGGATCGGCAACTTCATGCATATTGATGTCAAAAGCCTTGATAAAGCGTTTGATCAAAAACTGCGTAAAGGCGCCGAGGGGCTTGGAGGTCACATAGCCTGAGGCCTTGGTCATGGCAGTCAGGGGCATGACGCTTTCGGTCATATTTAACAGTGCATTGATAAGTGCCATACAAACGATCTCCGAGCAGTTACCGGTTTTATTTAGGGTCTAAAAGGAGCAACACAAGCCATTAAGGTACTGTGAGCAGGCTAATATTGCAAGATTTGCCCTTGGATTTGAGCTTACACAAGCAAAAAAGGGCTTTATCATCAGGGAGCCTTTGACGAGGCGCAAAAAGATCAGGCCCCAAGGCGGGGGAGCCTTGCGACTTTTTGCATGTTTAAGGCAGATCCTGCCCGGTTGAGCGCAAAACCCTCAGGCATGCCGATTTTTCCGGGATGACGCTTTTGTATATGATTTTGGGCATTAAACTTGTCATCAGGGGTTAAGATAAGCGTATCTTGGGGCGGCGCCTCCTTAAGATACACAGGTTTAGTCAGTTTGGCTATAGGATCGCAGCACAACAATATGTCAACCACCAGCAAGACCGCGCAACTTGTCAACATCATCGGCAGAAGCATTGTCAAAGGAGACTATAAGGCAGGCGATGTCTTTGAGTCTGAGAATGCCTTGTGCAAAGAATACCAAGTCTCGCGCGGCGTCATTCGCGAGCTTTTGCAAAGATTGTCCGAAAAAGGCCTCATCGAAAAGAGGATGCACAGCAGCTGGCGGGTTTGTTCCAAAGAAGAGTGGAATATTTTTGATGACGATCTTATCGACTGGTGCTTTAGGGATCATCAAAACCTCGATCTTTACTTGCAATTTTTGGAGTTCAGAAAGCAGATTGAGCCCAATGCCGCGGCACTGGCTACGATCAGGGCTGCCCCATCTGACATTAAAAACCTGCAAACGGCCATGGACATGATGCTGCGCAGCACCGACAATCAGGAAGAATTTGCCAAAGCCGACTCCTATTTTCACCAATGCCTGTTTAAGGCCACACGCAACAATGTGTTTGCCAAGATGGGCAAGTCCATATCCAAGCTTTTGAACTATTCGGTCACAAAAACCTATCGCAAAAACAAAGAAGACATGAACGTGACCATCAGCTCCCACCGTCAGGTCCTAGAGGCCATCATCAACAAAGATCCGATGCGGGCAGGCGAGTTGATCCTCAAAATCATCTTCAGGGCCGCAGAACTTTTGGAGAAGGAGATCAAAGCGACGCAAGAGCAGCAGGATACCTTGCATGATCAGCCCATAAGGGCAGATTGAAGCATAATAAAGAAGCACTCACACCCTTGGGGCCAAAAACCGCAAAAAGTGATGCAGACAGCGGTTTTTTTGGCAAGAACTTGTGCTTTAAAGCTTGAGCAAAATGGGCAAACTTGCCTAAAAATTAAAAATTGCCAAAAAATTGCTTGCACCCTTTGCAAATATCCTTATAATGTCGCTTCATCTGATGCGGGAATAGCTCAGTTGGTAGAGCATAACCTTGCCATGGTTAGGGTCGCGA
>CAZYXT010000062.1:0-15434 GCA_964651505.1 uncultured Enterobacterales bacterium | reverse complement strand
CATGAGCAGGTTTAACCAAAGTTTGTTCATTGCATTTTCCTCATCTTATTTGGGTGCATAACGATCAAAGAGTTCTTTTAAGGTGGCGCCGAAGTGTTCCTCCGGCTGAGGCTCGATCTCCTCTTTGGCCTCTACCAGGGAGACCTTGCCGTAAGCCAGGGTTTGGCCGTCGAGGGTTTCAATGGCCACGTCGTAAGAGCCGATGTTGATAAAATCGGCGTGACGGATGCCGTAAGCAGCCCACTTGGGGTTTATGTCAACGGCGCCCCTGCTCAGCAAAGCCTGGCTGTTATTGGCAGGATCGTTTTGATAGATGCTAAGCTGTATTTGGCTTCTGCCCAGGGGCTCTTCAAACACGGCCATCCATGAGACTTGCGAGCCCTCAAACTCGGTCCCAGGGTTGACAGGTTCGAAGGTATCGCTGAAGTTTTCGCAAAAGACGATCGGAACTTCTGCAAAGGCAGAGCCGCCGACTCCGAGCAGGGCAGAGAGGAGCATGGCGCGTAATATGTTTTTCATCGGTTTTCCATATCCAAAAAAGCAACAGAGTCGTAAACTTGAGCATGGACAACAAGCGGCAGGGCAATGGGCAATACCGGTTATGCACAGATGCGATGCAGTTGCGGTCCAATCTGCAAGAATGCCGACCAACCAATCGGCCGGAGTAAGTCCGGTCTAAAAATGCGTCAAAATCGTAGATTCAAAAAAAAAAAAGCAAGACTATTTTTAAGTTTTTTTGTGATTTATATCTATTATTTAAATGCTATCTGCAGGATGAAACCTGCAACCAAAACCAAACGGTGCAGCAAGTCCCTGTGAAAAATGCGCCCGGCACAGACCTCTGCGGCCGTGTTTCAATAAAAGATCCCGGCCTGCAAAATTTGCTTGGAATGACCTAAAGCACGGGTTATGATTTGAGCTTACGAATGCTTGGGGCCGTCGCCGCAAGCGCAGCCATGGCTTAGGAGGTATTGACCCATGTGCTTCTTGGATTTGGATGCTTTAAGTAAGGAAGAGCTTGACGTATTGGTAGAACGCGGAACCGAGATCTTCAATGCCACGGTCGAGGAGTCTTTAAGCCAGACCAATCCTGAGATTTACGATGACTTGGTGAAGTTTCTTGCAACAGGCAAGGGCGATATCTCCTTTGGGCTTTTTTTTGCCGACGATTTTTATTTTGACGAAGTGCTGGACGAAGCTCGCGCCGAGTTTGATGAAGAAGTCCATAAAACCCTGTATATCTTTGAGGCTGAGATCGGCTTTAACCTTGAGGACGATGAAGAGCGCGATGCTATGATTTTGGCCAGCATGCTGTTGTCTGCCGACGAGTCGGTCACCCGCTTCCATATAGACTGGATCCCTTATGAAAACGATCAGGGTCGCCTGCCGCAGTTGCGCAAGAAGGCAGAGCAGATGGCAGAGGCAGAAAAACAAAAATAAAGGCGCAGGCTTTAAGCCGGGGGAAACAATTGGGGATTTTCACAAGGGCGCGCAACAAGGTCAGGCTCTTTGTCAACCAAGCCTGTTATGATTATAAAAACTCCGAGGACTTGAGCGGCTTTGATTTTCATGCGCTCAAGCATCTTTTGATTTGCAAGATGGACGGCAAGCTTGGAGACAGTCAGGTCATAAGCCCCCTGATTGAAAACTTGCAAAAGCAGTGCCCAAATTTGCAGATCTCCTCCTTGTGCCAAAAGAACATTGCCCCGATTTACTCTGAGATTTACAAGATCAAGGTCTTGGAGGTCAAAGCCAAGCCATCACCCTCTGAGATCAAAGCAGCCTTGGAAGGGCTCAAAGGACTGCCACCGCCTGATGTGGCGCTTACCACCGAGCCTTATTTTCGCCAAAGAGACTTTGTGCCGCTTGCGATTTTCCGCCCGCCCTATGTGGCAGGGATCCGCGAGGGGATCGCCTGTCTTAACATTAATTTGCTTGAACGCAATTACGGCAGCCACATCAGCGCTTACTTTGAAGACTTTATGCGCTTGGGCAGGGTTGAGCCTGAGATCACCGCCTACAAGCCGCTGTTGTCAAAAGATGCCGTCAAAGCCATGGCCCCTTATGCCAACGATCATCCGGTGGCCTTGGCCCCCTTCGGAGCTTCGGTGCGCAGGCGCTTAAAAGACGAGACGATTGTAGGGATTGCCAAGCTCTTAAAGAGGATGCACCAAGATCCTTTGCTCATTTTGGTGCCTACCGAGGGCAGGTATTTGCATGATCTTGTCAAAAAGAGCGTGCCCGGGATCGCTGTGTGCGAGTACCCGCAGAAGATAAACGCCTTGGAGCTTGCGGCCCTCATTGACAAGTGCCGGGCCATGATCTCGGTGGATACAGCCAATGTGCATCTGTCCTGTGCCTCGGGGCTGCCTTTGTTTGCCATTTACTCGGGGCTTGATCTTGAGGGCATCACCCGCTGGGGACCTCACCCAAAATTTGACAAGGCCGAGGTTTTTTACAAAGAAAACGCTGCCATTGACGAGATCTTGCTTTGCGATCTTGAAAAGCCCCTTGCAAATTTCTTAGATTTGTCAAGGATTAATGGTGATAGGGGTTCCCGGGTCGACTAATGAGATGAATTCATCCATTTCCGGGTTCAAGATGGCTATGCAGCCATTGGTCCAGCTGGAGCTTTGGACGGTATCATGATATTCTGAATTGCTCGCAGGCTGCCCATGCACCATAATCATCCCGCCCGGGCGTTTGCCTAAGCGTCTTGCGTTGGCAATGTCTTGGGAATTGGGGTAGGAGATGTGAAAGGCACGGTAGTAAGTAGAATTTTCTTTCACATAATCCAATGTATAGGTGCCTTCAGGGGTACGGCGGTCGCCTTCGAACTGCTTGTGCCCCTGAGGGCGGTCCGACAGAGCTATCCAATAGCGCCTGATAACTTCCCCGTCTTTATACAACAGCATCTGATGGTGCGACTTGTTGACCACAACCAAGTCAACGAGGCGTCGCGGCGCCTTGTAACCTTGCGGGAAGATGGGCAGATTGGAAAACCGTCCCAAGCGCGCATAATCAAACTCCCGGTCATAGACCATATCTTCGATGATGCTCGATTGAATCAAATCGGACAATTTGGCAGATCCTGCATATGAGACGCTCAAGCCCGGGATTGCACAAAACATGACTGCTGCGACCGAAAGTTTTGACAAATTATGCACGGATGGCCCCTTAGCTTTTGAGTTTGATTTAAAAAGATTAAAATACCGATACGTGGATTATAGCACCTGCCATCTATGCAGATCGGATCTTAGAGCATGTCAAAAACCGAACAAGAATTAAGCCTCGAAGGCATCGAGCAGATCGCCTTGGATTCCTTTGCCGAAAATGCCTACTTAAATTATTCAATGAACGTGATCCGCGATCGCGCCCTGCCCTCGGTCACCGACGGCATGAAACCCGTGCAAAGGCGCATCGTCTACGCCATGGCCAAATTGGGCATCGGCCCCAAGGTCAAGCACGTCAAATCGGCCCGCACCGTGGGCGAGGTCCTGGGCAAATACCACCCTCACGGCGACACGGCCTGTTATGAGGCCATGGTGCTGATGGCCCAGCCCTTCTCCTACCGCTACCCTTTAATCGACGGTCAGGGCAACTGGGGCGACGTGGAAGAGCCCAAATCCTTTGCGGCCATGCGCTACACCGAATCGCGCCTCTCTCCCTTTTCGGAGGTGGTGCTAGAAGATCTCAACAGCGGCTGCGTCGACTTCATGCCCAATTTTGACGGAACGGTCGAAGAGCCCAAAGCTCTGCCTGCCCGCCTGCCCAATATCCTCTTAAACGGCACCACGGGCATCGCCGTGGGCATGGCAACGGATATTCCTCCTCACAACTTAAACGAGACGGCCCAAGCTGCCATCTATCTTTTGGATCACCCCGAGGCATCGATAAAAGATCTGATGCAGTTTATCAAAGGCCCCGATTACCCCTGCGGCGCGGACATCATCACTCCTGTATCCGAGATAGAGCGCATCTACGAAACAGGGCGCGGCATCATCAGACAAAGGGCGGTGTACGAGATTGAAAAAGAGGGCATAGTGATCAAGGCCCTGCCTTATCAGGTATCGGTGGGGCAGGTTGAAAAACAAATTGCAGATCTGATGGGCAAAAAGAAGCTGCCCTTTGTCTCCGATCTCATCAATGCCTGCGATCACAACGATCCTTGCCGCCTCATCATCGTGCCCCGCTCCAACAGGGTGGACACAGAAAGACTGATGAGTCATCTTTTTGCCGTCACCTCCTTGGAGAACACCTACAGGGTCAATCTCAATATCTTGGGCCTTGACGGCAAGCCGCAGGTCAAAAACCTCAAAACCGTGCTTGCAGAGTGGCTGACCTTTAGGATCAATACGGTGCGCCGCCGCTTTGCAAAAAGGCTTGAAGAGGTATTGCGCAGGCTGCATCTGATGGAAGGCCTGATGCTGGTGTTTTTGAACCTTGATGAAGCTATCAGGATCATAAGACAAAGCGAAGAGCCCAAACAAGAATTGATGGCGCGGTTTAATCTTGATGAAGAGCAGGCCGACTACATCCTTGAGACCAAGCTGCGTCAATTAGCCCGCCTTGAGGAGATGAAGATCAAAGGCGAGACGGACAAGCTGCAAAAAGAGCAGAGCAGGCTTGAGGGTCTGTTAAACTCCGAGGCCAAGCTTAAAAACTTCATCAAAAAGGAAATTGCCGACGATGCCAAGCGCTACGGGGACGAAAGACGCTGTCAAGTGGTCGAGCGCCCCGAGGCTGAGGCCATGGAAGATGAAGATCTGACCCCGAGCACCCCCATGACCGTCATCTTATCGAAGATGGGCTGGGTGCGCGCCGCCTCGGGCTTTGAGGTGGATGCACAAAGCTTAACCTACCGCAGCGGCGATGCCTTCTTGTCAAAAGCCAAGGGCAGGAGCAATCAAAGCGCTGTCTTTTTGACCTCCTTAGGCCGCGCCTACACGGTTGAGATCAAAGATCTGCCCTCGGCTCGCTCCCAAGGCGAGCCTCTGAGCACCAGGGCAAGCTTGAGCGCGGGCGAAAAGCCCCTGCATGTCCTGACGGGGGCTCCCGGGGACAAGTTTTTGCTGTGCAGCGACAAAGATCACGGGTTTATTTGTGCGTACGAAGATCTTGTCACCCGCAACAAAAGCGGCCGGGCGGTGATAACCCTCGATGACAAGGCCTCCTTGCTGCCTCCCGTCAAGATCGGCAATTTGGATGAGGACTTGGCGGTGATGGTCAGCCGTCAGGGCAAGATCTTAATCTATCCTTTAAAGGAGATCCCCGTGCTCTCCCGCGGCAAGGGCAACAAGCTCATGGCCATCAGCGGGGCCAAGCTTGAGGTGGGAATTGACGGTTTGGCCGCAGCCGCGGTCGTGCCCCCCTCCTGCAAGGTCGTGCTGCACTGCGGGCGCAGGATCCTCAACATCACCCCCAAGCAATTGCAAGAGCGCTTGAGCACCCGCACCAAGAGCGGCACCACGCTGCCTGTCGGTTTTCAGCGCGTGGACGGCATCGAGGTTGTCAGGCTGCAAGGCCAAGACGATGACGAGGAGGTTGCGCCCTTTGAGTTAAGCTGAGGATAAAAGATGGGCGGCCGCAGCCGCCTTTTCTTAAATAATCGCCCAATACAGCCCGAACAGGCGGTAAAAGAGCGCATTGACCGCATAAAGGATAAAAATGATGATCATCAGGGAAATATCGATGATCCCGATAGGGGGGATGATCCTCTGCACCGGCGAGACGATGGGGAAGGTGATCTGATACATGAGCATGCTGATCTTCTGCGTGGCAGGCAGCCATGAGGTTAAAGCCTGCACTATCAGCAAGAAGAACAGCAAATATCCGAATACCTTGACAGGCATCAACAGCCCCACGATGATGGCAGCCTGCGCGGAAAACCCCGCTATCATAAAGGCGATGATCTGCCAAAACAGACATGAGATGATCCAGGCTATGACCAGGGGGCCCACAAAGAAGCTGCCGATGTGCAAAGATTGCAGGGGCGGCAGCCTTACCAAAGGATTGGTCAGCTTCAAAATGGCCTGCGTCAAAGGATTGTAGTAGTCGGCCGAGGATGACTGCAGCAAAAAGCGCAGCTCAAAAAGCATGACCAGGGCTTCGGCGACAATGATAAACAATGGCAAATTCATCAGAACATACTCTCAAATTTGGCGGTTTTATCCAAGGTGGCAGCGACTGTGTCGTGCATCATCTGCTCAAAATTATGGTTGGTCATTTGGCAAAGACCCTCATAGGTGGTGCCGCCTTTGGAGGTGACAGCCTCGCGAAGTGCGCTTATCTTCACGTCAGGGTTGGCAATCACCATGGAGGCGGTGCCTAAGGCCATCTGCCCGATGATTTGGCGGGCTTGCTCTTCTGACATGCCGCGCGCGCAGCTTTCTGCCACCAAGGCCTCCAAAAAGCGATACAAGAAGGCAGGAGCCGAGCCTGCCACGCAGCCGACTAAGTTAATCTCATCTTCGCTTTGAAGCACGGGGCACAAACCCAAGGGCTTGTGCAATTGCAAGATCAAGTCTTTGTCTTCCTTTGATACCTCATAAAAGAAGATCCCGGTTACGCCCAAGCCGAGCTTGGCAGGAGTATTGGGCATGATCCTGACGATGCGCCTTGAGATTATGATCCTTTCGATGGAACTTAATTTAAAGCCTGCGGCCATGGAGACGACAAGCTTGTCCTTAAAATTCACGCCGCCTGCAACCAGCTCTTGCAGAACCGAGGTCAGCATCTGAGGCTTGACCCCCAGGAAAATAACCTCGCTTTGCATTGCCGCCTCGATATTGTTTGAGGTAATGGCGGCGCCTTTTTCTTTGAACTTTTGCAATTTTTCAAGGCGCGGTCCCGAGACAATTATCTTATCCTGCCCGGGGCGGCTTTTGACAATGCCGGCAAAGATGCACGATGACATGTTGCCGCCGCCTATAAATGCAATGGTGCTCATGTAATTATCCTTGTGTGTTGGTGTTTAAGCTTGTCTCTTGTAAACTCGCGGGCCGAAAATGGCGGTGCCGACCCTGACCTCGGTGCTGCCGCATTGTATGGCCTCCTGCAAGTCGCAGGTCATGCCCATCGATATGATATCAAAGCGCGGCGCGAGGGCGCGGTACCGGTCAAAAAGAGTTTTGAGGGCGGCAAATTCCTTTGCTATCAAGGCTTTATCGGGAGTATCCGCAGCTATCCCCATAAGCCCGCGCAGGCAGAGCCTCGGGGCTTTTAAGGAAGCTTCAATCAAGGCGGGAAGATCTTCGATGGCGCAGCCTGATTTTTGCTCTTCGCAACTGATGTTAACCTCAAGCAAGATCTCAAGGGGCTTAAGCTTAGGCGGGCGCTGCTCGTTCAGGCGCTCGATTATTTTGACCCTGTCAATGCTTTCTGCCATGTCAAAATAGCGGGCAATAAGCTTGGTCTTGTTGCTCTGAATGGGGCCGATAAAGTGCCAGGTGATGTCGTCAATGCCCTGCTCTTTGATGGCAGGAATTTTTTGGGAGGCCTCGACGGCATAAGATTCGCCAAAGTGCCGCTCGCCGCAGCGGTAAGCCTCGATGATGTCCTCAATCGGCTTGGTTTTGCTTACGCACAGAAGTTTGACTTCACCGGGATCACGGCCGAATTTGGCGCAGGCACCGTTTATTTGCTCGTGAACTTGATACAGATTGTCACTAATGGTTCCCATGGTGCAAAATCGCTCTAAAATACACGGTTTGTATTATATACATTCTTTTGTTTTGACTATAAACCGAGATTCATTATGTTTGCAATTGATCCCAAGGCATGCACCGGCTGCGGCTCTTGCCTCGATGCCTGCCCCTGCGATGCCATCTCCGAGTCCGAGGATGGGTATTTTGTGGTTGATTATGATGCCTGTGCCGAGTGCGGGGCCTGCTTTGACGTGTGCGAGTTTGACAGCGTGATTGAGGCCGATCTTGAGGAGATCCCAGCCTTGATCAGCGCAGGCTGACGGATTGCAGGGCCAAAGGCGGCCTTGGCATTGAACTTGGCTTTGCCTAAGCGCTGCTTATGGCCGTGTATTTGATACCCTCCTGCTCAAAGCGCCTTGCGCTGCGGGCGCACAGATCGTCAAAAGCGCTTTGCAGGTTTTCAACCTTATCCACATAAAGCTCGGCGCATAAGGTGCAACTGCCCGCGCTTACCGATTTTAAGTAAAGAGAAACATTCTTTTGCGCTGCCAGATAGCGGCATCCCAAGATCACATCGTACAAGATCTCCTTTGCCCTCTGTGCATCATCGCCAAAGCCTACCGAGGCCGTCAGGGAAAGCCTTGCAGCCTTCCCCGAGAGCGACCAGTTGGTTAAAGCCGAGGTGATGAAGGCCTTGTTGGGGATCATGACATCCTTGTGGTCAAAGGAGACGATGGTGGTGGAGCGGATGGTGATCTTGCTGACCGTGCCCGACATGCCGTTGATGGTGATGATGTCTCCTACCCTAAGCTGCCGCTCAAAGAGGATGATGAGGCCCGAGACAAAGTTGCCGAAGATCTCTTGCAGCCCAAAGCCCAAGCCTACCGACAAAGCTGCCACCAGCCACTGCAGATTATCCCAGCCTATGCCCAAAGAGCGTCCCGCAATGATGATGCCAAGGGCGATGATAAGGTAGGAGGAGATGATCCTGACCGTGTAGCTTGATTTTTTGAAGCTGCCTGCAAAGCGCAACAAGACGGCGCGCTCCAAAAGAGGCGGCACCGTGCGGTTTAAAAGCACCGTCAAGGCCAGGATCAAAAGGCACAGCAGCACGTCCGCAACCGACAGATAGCTTGTCGTCACAAGCTCCCCTCCGACCAACTCTTCGCTCTTCCACAAGCAAATGGTGTCAAGGTAGGAGAGCACGCCTGTCAGATCGTTCCACTGCAAATAAATAAGATAAACCGTGACCGCCCCCAAGGCAGGGTTGATGAACTTTAACAATTTGAGCGGGGCTTGATCCGAGCTCAGCCTGTAACCGCAGCGCCGCTTCAGTTTTTGATGGGCAACATGCATGATGCGCTTTAAGGTTTGGCTTACGAGAATGAAGGCCAAGCAGGTGTAGATGCTCAAGGCTGTCCTGTTGATAAGCTTGATGGCCGTGTAGTAGTAGCCCAAGGCCAGGGCGGCAAGCAAAATGAGGCACAAAAAGAGGACGGCGGGGGCCTTAAACCTGCTGTCAAAGGCAAAGTCCTGCTTTTTAAGCTGTGTCCATGCTCCTTTGAGCAAAAGCACGCACAAGCACAGGCTGCAGCAGAGCATGATGGCAAAGCCTATGGTGTCCGAGCTTATTTTGGAAGGATCAAGCTCGCGGATATTGGCCAAGAGCAAAATGGGCAGCAGCGCCGCATAAATCTTGTTGATGAGGGCATGGTGGTTGCGCACCGCGGCAGGGGAGAGGGCAAAATGCCTGCGCATGAGGCCGTTTGGCTTTGAGATCTCAAGCAGAAAGCAAAAAATGGTCACATGAAAAGAGAGCATCGCCAGGGCGCTTAACTGCTCGGTGCGCTCGGGCAAGAGCAAAATAATAATGAGCCCTCCTGCGCTCAGCCATGCGGCAAGCTTGGGGATGATGGCAATCAGGCTTAAAAGCAAGGCGACAGGGGTGGCGCTCAGGCTGTCAAAGCGCGTATCGAGGTTTAAAGCCAGCCTTGTGTCCAAAGCCTCAATCCTCGGGTACAAAAGCCGCACCAAAAACCCAAGGAGCATCAGGGGCACTATCAGGGTCAAGACAGACCCGAAGGCGTCCTGCAAAAACCCCGGGGTCTTGAGGGCGGCAGTAAAATCCTCAAGCTGCGAGCTGATGGTCCCGGGCAGGGCCGGCAAAAAGCTTAAGCCCGGGGAATTGTTGCTTGAGAGCCAAAAGAGCTTGTCGTTGATGGCATTTTGCACCCTTGTTGAAAACTCGTCGTATTGCGCCGCGCTCTCCTTTAGCGCCAAGGCCGCAGAGAGGCCCGTGTTTTGGGCTTGGTACAGGGCATCAAGATCGGTTTTTAAAAGCTCCAAGAAGGCTTTTAAATCATCTTGAGAGTTTTGATGCTGCGGGTGCCTGGCAATCAGATCGCTTGCGCTTTGGGCGCTGTCCAACAGCCTTGAGCGCAGCCTGCGCGTCTCGTACAGATCCAAGCTTAAGTTTGCAATCAGCCTTGGCGTGTCCAAGCTTGAGTCGATTGAGGGGATCTTGGAGCGCTCTTCGTTTAACAATCGCGAGAGCACCAGGCTGCTGCCCGGGTTTTCGTTTAGGTAAGCAAGGTTCTTTTGAATTTGCTCCAAGACAGCCTTGGAGTTTTCAATTTTGAGAAGCTGCAAGGACAGATCTGAATTGATTGCAAGCTGCTCTTGCAGGGAGTGTCTCAGATCATCAAGCCTTGGCAAAAACCCCAGGCCGTCAAATCTCAAGTCGGGGGCGGTTTGAGCTTTGCTCTTGGCAATGTCAAGCAAGAGCTCCTGCAAAATAAGGCGGCAGCGGGTCAGGCAGGCAAGCTTGGATGATGCGGCGCGCACCTCATAGTCTTTGAGATCTTCAAGCAAGGCCTGATGCTCAAGCTTAAGCTCGTTGATGGCAATGTCGTTTTTAAGTTTCTCAATCTCAAGCCTGAGCACCCTGCAAAGCACCGAGTCCTCATCAAGATCTTCATCATCAATCTTGGCCGTCAATTCCTTGATGCGGCTGTCGCAGGATGCCGCCATCAAAAAGGCAGTCGAGGGCAGGGTTTGCAGTTTGAGCAGATTGTCTTGGGCATCTTGCAGTGCGCTTTGGGTATCCAAGATTAAAGAGGCAATCGTGGCGATCCTGCCCTCAATGGCGGCCGCATCGGCAAGCTCCTCTTTAAGCTTGGTTTTGATTTGATCGCAGGTTAATGCCTCTTGGGCTTGAGCCTCTTGCAAAGCTTCGCGGCGGGAGGCGAGGGCAGATTGTGGATCTGAGATTTTGGTTTTGAGATCTTTAAGATCATCTAAGGTGTCTTGGTAGGCCAAGATGAGCGCATTTGCTTTAAGCAGGGTGTCCCTTTGCCATTGTGCGCGGGCATCTGTAAGCGTGCCGTCGGCATTGACCGAGTCAGCGGCCAAGGCTATTTCAACCTTGCTTGGGATCGGCACGGACTGCGCAACCTCGGCGCAAAGGGCGAGGCTTGAGGCTAACCATAGCAGCACACACAGCAAAACTTTTTTCATGGCACAGTTCCTGCGTTTGTCTTGAAGTCATTGTAGCATGAGGCCGTTGCCATTCCATGCGCGCTGCCAAAAGTGCCAAAATGAAGAGCATCCCTGCCTTTAGGGCCGGCATATGATCCATATGATTGAGACTGACCGCAGGGAGCAAGAACCCGGGTCTCTTCGAGACTTGTGTCATGAGGCATTTAAGCTGCTCAGATGTTTATGCATGGTGCTTAACCGTGCCTTGAGATGGTGCCGCCACTTAATTTGCGGTGATCTTGTAAACTTTGCTTTATAATATGCACAAAAAACGCCGGCCGTTGCTGACAATCCCCAAGGACAGCTTCTTTATAAAATTTGCAATTTTGTGGGAACCCCCTTCTTTTTTAAAGATCAGCAAGTATATTTTTTTAACAGTTTGGAACTTTTGTAAACATCGCAAGTCCAAGCGATACAGAGTGTTGGAAGCTAAGGAATGAAAGCCCACTACGAGCAAGATTCAGCATCGTCAGATGCCGCTATCGTACAGCGGGTGCAAGAGGGCGATATTCAAGCCTACAACATTTTGGTGCTTAGGTATCAGCATCGGGTGTGCGAGATAGCCAATCGCTTCGTCAATAACCGCTCCGATGCCAATGATGTGGCTCAAGAGGCCTTTTTGAAAGCCTACAGAGCCATCGGGAGTTTCAGAGGAGACAGCTCCTTTTATACTTGGCTGTATCGCATCGTCGTAAATTGCGCCAAGTCATATTTGGAAAGCAACTCCAAGTTCCGCAACTGCGTGGATGTCGATGCCCCCGAGTTTGAGTCGCAAGATACCATGGGAGTGCTGACTACGCACGATACGCCTGACAGGCTCATCGAGTCTGACGAATTGAAGGCGGTGATCTTCAAGGCTTTAAATGAGCTGCCTGAAGATCTTAAGCGGGCCATAACTCTCAGGGAGATGGAGGGAATGTCCTACGAGGATATTTCCTTGGCCATGGGAACCCCGATCGGCACCGTCCGGTCGCGCATTTTCAGAGCCAGACAATATATTGAAGAAAAAATGGCTCAGCTTGCTCATGGCAGGTAACTTATAGAAGTGGAGTTAACTTATGCACAGTGCCGATAAGGATGCCAAAGTCTTAGAGCAAATCTCTGCTTTGTTTGATGGCGAAAGCATGCCGCAAGGCAGACTCTCCGATCGCGCAGATTTCGCTCAAGAAAGAGCGCATATGAACAATTGGTCTGTCATCGGTGCCGCTTTGAGAGATGAGCTGCCTTCGCAAGTTGATCTGAACTTTGCAGACAAGATTGCAAAAGAGATTGAGCAAATAGGTCCTGTTGCCCGATCCCAAGACTTGCTTGAAGATCAATCCTTGGTTGACCAGAAGCCCAAGATTGATTTTGTGGCCAAGCTGCGCAAGGCCGGGGTGATTATCAGCGAAGTTGCCGCAGCCGCCGCTGTGGCCGCAGTCACCATCGTCGGCTGGCAGACCTATAACGCAGGAAGCATCGGCTCCATTGTCGAGCCTGCCGCCAATGTAACCATGGGCACGATTGGCGGAGTGAACTTGGCCAGCTTTCAAGGCGAAGGCCGGGATATCGTCATCAACATGAACGGCTTGGTTCAAGGCGAGGATCAAGCCACGCAGAGCGTTCATAACACTCAGGCCTTAAGAGAGGCCAGGCAACGCGAGATTGAGAAGGTCAATGCCTACTTGAGAGGCTATGTAACCGATAGCGCTGCCCGCTGATTACAGGTAGTTTACTTGATGAAGTTCTCCCAAGCCGCGTCAGTATCAGCTTGCGCGGTTTTGTTTTGCACGTGTCTTTCGTTTGAAGCATCTGCTGCCTCTTGCGAAGACATTTTTCAAAGCGCCAGAGAAAAGTATTCTGACGCCAAGCTGCACATCACCATGATAAGCTCGGATCAAACCACGGGGTTTGTGCCTTACGCTTTGCTGCATACCAAAAACAATGATCAAAACTATGACATGCTCGAGCATCTCAATGGCGAACGCAAAGGTTATGCTCTGCGCGGCGATGACGGCTTTGATTACAATCAGGACAGATCTGTTCTATCCCCGCTCTCTTGGCACCCCACCTTGATTTGGCACAAGCTCTTTGACAAAAACAAGGAGCTCCAAGACTATTCTTGCATTTTGACGGGGCGCACCCGCCTCACAGGACATAGGGTTTCCATTATTCGCCTGGTTCCGCAAGATAACTTGCGCTACAGCTATGTGGTGGCCATTGACGATGAACATACGCTGCCGGTGGAGCTTAACCTGTTAAACCCCGAAGGCACCATTGCATCGAAGATCTCGGTGCTAGGTTTTCAGGATCTGAGCATGGCCGATCCCCAGTTCCCCGTTGATGATCATGTGTTTGACAACTACGATGCAGATACTCCTGCCTTTGCTCAATCCGACGTGTGGCGCGAGCTTGCCATTCCTTTGCACTACAAGCTGGTGGCGCAAGGCACGGCGATGATTGATGGCCGGGAGTCGCGCTATCAGACCTTTTCTGACGGCTTGACATCTTTTAGGGTATATGCAGGATCTAAAGACGGCACGGTGCGCTATCCTGCTTTAAGCAGCGGCTCTCTTACGGTGTACCGCAAAACAGGAATAAACGCCGAGTACGCTGTGGTGGGCGAAATCCCCCTCAAGCTGGCCGAAAGCGTGCTTTCAAGGATTTATTGACCAAGGATAGATTGTTCCTGCCGGTATTTGATGCGGGAGTTTTTCTTGGCAGCTCTTCTTGCTGACGCGATGCGCGTCATATCTTTTCAAAATTCTATGGGATATGATCCATATGTCATTGGTTGCCGGAAAGCCTATGATGTTGGAATATGTGTTATTATTAGTCTTATATAACTGACATGGCGGGGTGTTGAATGAAAGGCGTGATTTTGGCAGGCGGCACAGGCAGTCGTCTTTATCCGATGACGCTGGCAGTCAATAAGCAGTTGTTGCCGGTTTATGACAAGCCTATGATCTACTATCCCATTGCAACTCTGATGGAAGCAGGGGTAAAAGAGATATTGATCATCAGCGGTCCCAATGAACTTCCCTTATATCAAAACCTCCTGCAAGACGGATCGCAATGGGGCATAAGCTTCAGTTATGCGGTGCAAGAAAGGCCCGAGGGGCTTGCTCAAGCCTTGATCATTGCCGAGCCTTTTACGGACGGATCATCGTGTCTGATGATCTTGGGCGACAATCTGTTTTTTTCGTCAAATCTGCATAAGATCTTGCGAAATCTTGACTTTGAGGTGGATGGGGCTTGTGTTTTTGCCTATCAGGTCACCGATCCCAATCGTTATGGCGTGGTGGAGTTTGATGAAAATAAAAACGCCCTGTCCATTGAGGAAAAGCCTGAACACCCCAAATCGCAGTATGCCGTAACCGGTCTTTATTACTATGACGGCAATGCCGCAGCCTATGCCAAAACTCTCAAACCATCGGCAAGAGGCGAGCTTGAGATCACCGATTTGAACATGATCTACCTTAACAAAAAGAAGCTTACGGTGAAGATCCTAAGCCGAGGCACGGCTTGGCTGGATACCGGGACGCCCGAGTCATTGCTCGAAGCCTCGGACTTCGTGAGGATCATTGAAAGCCGCCAGGGCATTAAGATCGCATGCCTCGAAGAGATTGCTTACAAGAGCGGTTTTATTGACAAAGAAACATTGCTTAAGCAGGCACAAAAGTTTTCAAAGAACAACTATGGCAAATACCTCAGGGATCTGGCGCAAGGGGCTGCGTGATGCAAATTAAAGCCACAGCTCTTGCAGATGTATTTATCTGCTCCAATCAAAAGTACGGTGATGATCGCGGCTGGTTTAGCGAAGTGTATCGCACCGATGAGCTCAGCGACAGGACAGGACGCGAGATCAAATTTGTGCAAGCCAACGAATCTTTTTCAACTCAAGGGACCTTGCGCGGAGTCCATTTTCAAAATCCTCATCCCCAAGGCAAACTGGTGCGTGTGGTTGAAGGCGAAGTTTTTGATGTGGCAGTAGATCTTAGGCAATCATCGCCTACTTTTGGGGGCTGGGTAGGGGTAAATCTCTCGCAAAGCAACGGTCTTGGTTTATGGATCCCCGAGGGTTTTGGTCACGGGTTTTATGTGATCTCCAAGACAGCCCATTTTGTATATGAGTGCACCGATTATTACCACAAAGAGTGTGAGGACTGCTTAAGATACGACGATCCCAAAGTTGGGATTAAATGGCCTCAGGTTGCAGGAGTTGAGACACTGCTGTCTCCCAAGGATCTGCAGGGGAAAAAACTTGATGAA
>CAZYXT010000061.1:2287-15441 GCA_964651505.1 uncultured Enterobacterales bacterium | reverse complement strand
CAATAAGCAGACGATTGAAACTTTACGCATAATATATTCCCTTAAATTGCAAGGACTTGGTCAGACACAAACAGTTTACACAATCTCAAACTCAACTACCTTCTTGCTAACCGGACTTTCGGATTAAGTAAATTCGTTCACCCCCTTGCCAAAAGAGGATTTGATCTGGAATTTAAATCCCGAAAGTCGAGTTTAAATGGTCTGCCTTGCTATTGATAGAGCATCTCAGGCGGCGGGGCATCAAACAGGGCGGCAGGATTATCCTTGTCGTAAAAGGCCGTGTATTCGCCGCGAAATTGCAGCTCGATGTCGCGCGTGGCGCCGTTGCGGTTTTTGCTGACGATAAGCACAGCCTTGCCGTCATCGCCGGCCCCGTCGGCGCGCTGATAAACCGCATCGCGGTGCAAAAACAAGATCATGTCCGCATCTTGCTCGAGGGAGCCTGATTCTCTTAAGTCCGAGTTTATGGGACGGTGATCTTTGCGCCCTTCCACCTCGCGGTTTAGCTGCGAGAGGGCAATCACCGGCACATTGAGATCTTTGGCCAGGATCTTCAAGGAGCGCGAGATCTCGCCCACCTCGAGGCTGCGGTTCTCCGCGCGGGTCTGCCCTTTCATGAGCTGAATGTAATCGACCATGATGACGGAAAGCCCCCCATGCTCCAAGGCAAGCTTGCGCGCCCGCGAACGCAGCTCAAGAGGGGTGATGTCGCCTGAGTCATCAATATAAAGCTTGTTGCGCCGCTCCTCGCCCTCGCCTTCTGTCAACAAGGAGACTTTTCTTATGATGTCATGCCATTGCGAGGCGATGGCCTTGCCTTCGGTCAGATCTTTGAGGCTGACCCGCCCGAAGGTGGAGAGCATTCTCAAAATGATCTGCTGGGCAGGCATTTCCAAGGAGAAGACCAAAGCAGGCTTGTGCACCTGCGGATCCATGGCGATATTCTCCACGATGTTCATGGCAAAGGAGGTTTTGCCCACGCCCGGGCGCGCCGCCACGATCACGAGAGATCCCGGCTGCAAGCCTGAGGTGAGCTCGTCAAATTCGGTAAAGCCCGTGGCCACCCCCGTCATGCGGTTGCCAAGCTCGGCCTCTTGCCTGATTTTATCCAAGATCTCAGCTGCCACCTCGATGGCGGGGCGGGGGCCCGAGTCGGTGTGGGCATTGTCCTCTGAGAGCTTGAAAATAAGCCCCTGCGCCTCATCGTAGATCTCATCGACGCTGCGCCCTTGCGGGGCATAGGCAATATCCTGAATATGTTCGGCAGCTTCGATTATGCGGCGGCGGCGGGCCTTGTCGCGCACGATCTTGGCAAACTCCACGACCGCAGAGGAAGGCCCCATAAGGGTCAGCAGGCTTGAAAGATAGCTGCGCCCGCCTGCTTTTTCCAAGAGGCCGTGGTTTTCCAAATAATCGCACATCACCGTAAGGTTGAAATCGTCGGTGACGGCAGCGCGCTTTAAGATGGCGTTGCAAATGATGCGGTTTTTCTCGGAGGCAAAATCGTTTTCGTTAAGGGGCCCCAATTCATTGTTGATGCGCGAGAGCACCGTGCCGTCATTGATGATGGCCCCAAGCAGCCCTTTTTCGGCATCGAGATCTTTGGGCAGTTCTTTGACCAAATCGCTGCTGTCTGACACTTTTTTATCGCTCATCTTGTCGCTCCTTTTCTTCATGCCGCAGCTGCATTTTACCTGAGAAAGAACCTCTAAGACAGGACAATTGCCATCGGGGAGTCCGACACAGGCACGCATGGCCCCGCGCTTAAAACCCAAGTCTGAGGTCTTGCAGCGTTTTTTATCGGTAAGGGGAATTGATGATAAAGAAAGGGGTGTCGGTGGCGGAGAGGAAGGGATTCGAACCCTCGATACAAGTTTTTGCTCGTATGCTCCCTTAGCAGGGGAGTACCTTCGGCCTCTCGGTCACCTCTCCGCTCCGCTTGACGGGGCGTATTATCCTATTGTTTGCAATTGCCTGTCAACACTTTTTTTTATGCCCCGCAGGGCAGATCCGCCCTTGTTTTTCAATGCAATAAAGGATAACGCCTCAAAAGCAAAAGTCAAAAGCCAAGATTGCAGATCTTAAAAAGAGGGTCAACAGGAGGTCTTTGGCAGGAACATGAGAGTAAAAATACTGCTGCAAAAACCTTGCTGCAAGAGAAAACAAGGACAAGGCAAACAAAAGAGCAGGCCTCAAAGAGAAAAAAGCTCTAAAAGGGGGCCTTAATCCTCGCTATGGTCTGAACCCCGGAAAGAGGACTGATGCAGGGGGAAGATAACATCCTCATCCCCTGCCGTTCTTTTAATCTTAAGGTCTGCAGGGGCTTCGATGCCCAGCCTGACCTTGCCGCCTTTAAGATCGGCAATGGTCAGCACGATATCCTGCCCTATGCAGATCTTATCTTGCTTGCGACAGGATAATATCAGCATTAAAGGCGCTCCGATAAGAAACCGGGGACGCTCTTTAAGGCATCCTTGAGCCCCTCAGGCTTGGTGCCGCCTGCCTGAGCCATGTCAGGACGCCCGCCGCCCTTGCCGCCTACAAAGGAGGCAGCGTAGTTGACCAAGTCTGAGGCCTTAAGCTTGCCTGTCAGATCCTTTGACACGGCGGCGATGAGATTGACCTTCTCCCCGTCTATGGCGCCCAAGACCACGACACAGGAAGGCAGCAGGTTCTTAAGCTCATCCACGGCCAGGCGCAACTCGCGCATCGAATAGTTTTTAACCTCGCAGGCTACGACCTTGACGCCGTTGATGTCGCCTGCGTCCTTGGCCAAGGACAATGCCTCAAGGTGCACCAGCTTCTCTTTTAACAGCATGTTTTCATGCTCGATGGAGTGGGTGTGCTCGATGAGGTTTTTGACCTTTTCGACCACCGAGTAATTGTCGGTCTTAAGCAGGTTGCACGCCTGGTTGACGAAGCGGCCTATGATCTGCTGATAATCGATGGCCGCAGCTCCCGTCAAAGCCTCGATGCGGCGCACGCCCGAGGCAATGCTCTCGTCGCTTATGATGATAAAGTACCCCAGATCTCCCGTGCGCGTTGCATGGGTGCCGCCGCACAGCTCCTTGGACTTGCTGCCCATGGAGACCACGCGCACCTCTCCTTCATACTTCTCGTCAAACAAGGCCATGGCTCCCGACTGCTTGGCGCTGTCAAGATCCATGATGTCGGTTCTCACCTCATCGTTGTGGCGGATGTATTGGTTGACCAAAGCTGCAATCTTAAGTCTCTCGTCGGTGGTCAGAGGCTTAGGGTGCGAGTAGTCAAAGCGCAGGCGATCGGGGCCCACCGAAGAGCCTTTTTGATAGACGTGATCGCCCAAAACCTCGCGCAAGGCAGCATGCAAAAGGTGGGTTGCGCTGTGGTGGGCTGCGATGTGGCGGCGGCGGGTCTCGTCAACCTTGGCATCCACGGTCTGCCCGACTTCAAAACGCCCAAGCTCGACCCTGCCGATATGGATGGTCGCCTTGCCTGCGTGTTTGGTGTTCTCCACGATAAAAAGATTGTTGGGTCCAAGCTCGATGGTGCCCGTGTCGCCGACCTGACCGCCCATTTCCCCGTAAAAAGGCGTGGACTTGAGGACTATTACGGCCTCCTCGTCGGTCAAAACTTCCTTGACAGGCTCGGTGCCCTTGTAGATGGCCAGGATCTCAGACTGTCCCCCTGTATTGCCATAGCCTGTAAACAAAGTGGCCTCGGCTATCTTAAGCTCTTTATTGTAGTCGATGTCAAAGGCCGAAGCGCTCTTGGCCCTCTGCCTTTGCTTATCCATCTCTTTAACAAAGCCGTCCATGTCCACAAGGTAGCCGCGATCGCGCACCACGTCGGCCGTAAGATCGGCAGGGAAGCCGTAGGTGTCGTAAAGCTTGAAGACCACTTCGCCCGGGATAGTGCGCTCGGCCCCAAGCTTTTCAAGCTCGGCATCAAGCAGGGCCAGACCGCGGTCCAGGGTATTTAAAAACTGCTCTTCTTCTTTGTACAAAGTGCTCTCGATGAGCTTTTGCTGCTCAATAAGCTCAGGGTAGGCCTTGCCCATGAGCTCTATCAATTGGGGCACAAGCTTGCAGAAAAAGACTTCCTTGGCGCCCAAAAGCCTGCCGTGGCGCACGGCGCGGCGGATGATGCGGCGCAAGACATAGCCGCGCCCTTCGTTGGAAGGCAAAACGCCGTCTGCTATCAAAAACGAGCAGGATCTGATGTGATCTGAGATGACGCGCAGCGATTTGGCCGAAAGATCGCTTACCCCCAAGATCTCGGCAGTCTTGCCGATGAGGCTGCGGAACAGGTCGATGTCGTAATTGGAGTGCACGCCCTGCAGCACCGCGGCAATGCGCTCAAGGCCCAAGCCGTTGTCAATCATGGGCTTTTGCAGCTTTTCAAAGGTGCCGTCGGCTTGGCGGTTGTACTGCATGAACACGATGTTCCAGATCTCGATGAATCTGTCGCCGTCTTCCTCAGGAGATCCCGGAGGCCCTCCCCAGACGCCCGGGCCGTGATCGTAGAAGATCTCAGAGCACGGCCCGCAGGGGCCGGTGTCGCCCATCTGCCAGAAATTGTCAGAATTGTATTTGCCGCCCTTGTTGTCCCCTATTCTGATGATGCGTTCTTCGGGCATGCCGATGACGTTTTTCCACACGTTGTAGGCTTCATCGTCGTCTGCATAGACGGTGACGGTCAAAGCTTCCTTGGGCAGCTTGTAGCCTTCGGTCAAAAGCGTCCAGGCATAGGTGATGGCTTCTTTTTTAAAGTAATCGCCAAAGCTGAAATTGCCCAGCATCTCAAAGAAGGTGTGGTGGCGGGCGGTGTAGCCGACATTATCGAGGTCATTTTGCTTGCCCCCTGCGCGCACGCACTTTTGGGCAGTGGCGGCATTTGAGTAGGATCTCTTTTCCTTGCCAAGATAAATGTCTTTGAACTGATTCATGCCTGCATTGGTAAACAGCAGGGTCGGGTCATTGTGCGGCACCAGAGAACTTGAGTGCACGATCTGATGACCGTGATTTTTAAAAAATTCGAGAAACGTACTGCGTATCTCATCGGTAGTCATGTACATAACAGCTATCCTGAGAGCTCAAAATCTTTGCAGGGCAAAATTATACTATGTTAGTAAAGTTCCTGAGCAAAATCTTTGAAGGCCTGCATGGCCTGCGAGGGGGTAAATCCGCGGCGCACCAAAAAGGAGAGGAGTTTTTGCTTTTGCTCGTAACTAAGATCTTCAAGGCTCTGAGAGCCTAATTTGCGCGACAGGGCATCAAGGGCGCATTCGTCCCAGGGGATGGCAGAGGAGTACTTTTCTATAAGTTCTTGGGAGAGCCTGCGTTCTTTGGCCTCAAACCAAAATTTTTTGGGCCCGTACGAGCAGCACTCCATGTGGCGGGCAAGCTGATCGCAGGCGCGATCGTCGCTTTGATAATTAAGCTTTTGGCAATGCTCTATGACCTGCAAAGAGATTTTACGGGTAAAGCGCAGCGTCAGTTTGCGCTCAAGCTCGAAGGAAGAATACTCGCGCCCCTTTAAAAGGCGCACGGCATAGTTTAAGCAATCTTCAAAGCTTGTGCCGGGCTCTTTGCGCCCGGCTTTGTCTTTGCCTTTTGCAAACGCCATGAGAGACTATCTCTTTACAGATCGTCGGGGATCTGAGTGATGAGCTCGGACTCGTCGATGTCATCAAGGTTGAGATCATCGTCATCCATGGGAGAGTTGGCCGCCATTGACGATGATGAGCCTATTTCCATGGTGTCGGCATAATCGTCGCGCTGTTTGTAAAACTCTCTTATCTTCTGCTCAATCTCGTCTGCAACCTCGGGGTGCTCGTCCAAATAGCGCATGGCATTGACCTTGCCCTGGCCTATCTTGGTGCCGTTGTAGGCAAACCAGGCGCCGGTCTTGTCCACAATCTTGGCGGCCGTGCCCAGATCGATGAGCTCGCCGTTTTTGGCGATGCCGTAGTTGAACATGATCTGGAAGTTGGCCTGCTTGAAGGGCGGGGCCACCTTGTTTTTGACCACCTTGACCTTGGTCTCGTTGCCCACGATCTCGTCTTTGTCCTTGATGGGGGTGCCCTTGCGGATATCAAGGCGCACCGAGGCATAGTACTTCAAGGCATTGCCGCCGGTGGTGGTTTCGGGATTGCCGAACATCACGCCTATCTTCATGCGCAGCTGGTTGATGAAGACCACCATGCAGTTGGCCTGCTTGATGGTGCCGGTAAGCTTGCGCAAAGCCTGCGACATGAGGCGCGCCTGCAATCCCACATGGTTGTCGCCCATATCGCCTTCGATCTCGGCTTTGGGCACCAAAGCTGCCACCGAGTCGATGACCACCACGTCCACGCCGCCTGAGCGCACCAAAGTCTCGCAGATCTCCAAGGCCTGCTCGCCGGTATCGGGCTGGGAGATGAAGACATCCTGGATCTTGACCCCCAGCTTTTTGGCATAAACAGGATCCAAGGCATGCTCGGCGTCGATGAAGGCGCACACCTTGCCCTTCTTTTGGGCCTGGGCAATCAGCTCCAAGGTCAAAGTGGTCTTGCCTGAGGATTCGGGGCCGTAAATCTCAATGATGCGGCCCATCGGCAGCCCGCCCACGCCCAAGGCCAGATCCAAGCTTAACGAGCCTGTGGGAATGGCTTCGATATCTTCAAGTTCGCCCTGCCCGAAGCGCATGATGGCGCCCTTGCCGAACTGGCGCTCTATCTGCTCCATGGCAGCTTCGAGGGCCTTTTGCTTTTTGGGATCTGAGGTGACGTTGGATGCAAGCTTGACGCTGCTAGGTTCTTCTTTGCCCTTGGCAGTTTTGGCACGTTCGACCATATTGTATACTCCGTAACTTGATTAACCGCCTAACGCAGCTTACTTATCAGGCATAAAATCGTGCAGTGAGGACGTGTTAATCTAGCATGTTTGAAAACCCGGCACAAGTCAAAAGACCGCGCAAAGCCTCGCATGCAGCCTGATTGCGCACAGCCTGTCTGTCCCCCTTAAAATGAAATATTTTGGCCGTGTACCGCTCTTTTGAAAGATTCTTTTGGCCAAAGGCCATCCACACCGTGCCCACAGGTTTCAAGGCGCTGCCTCCGCCCGGGCCTGCAATGCCCGAAATGGCAACGGCAACATCGGCCCTGCTGTGACGCAGCGCCCCCTGCACCATGGCCCTGACCGTCTCTTCGCTGACGGCGCCAAATTGCTCCAAGATATCGGGGCTTACATCGAGCATGGTCTGCTTGGCCTCGTTTGAATAGGTGATAAAGGCGCGGTCAAACCACTGCGAGCTGCCTTGCACCGAGGTGATGGCCGCGCTGACAAGCCCTCCCGTGCAAGACTCGGCTGTGGCGAAAACTAAGGGTTTGATCTTATGGCAGGCGGCAAAAAGCCCTGCAAGCCTGAGGCACTCTTGCATGTTATCTCCTTTTATTTATGAGACAATCAGTTTGAAGATAAGTTCAGAGTGAGCAAAAATGAGCGATAAATCAAGCCCCGAAAATAAGCTGACCCCCATGATGCGCCAATACCTGCAGGTTAAGGCGCAGTACCCCGATGCTTTGGTGTTCTACAGGCTCGGGGATTTTTACGAATTGTTCTTTGAGGATGCAAAACAAGCTGCCGCTCTTTTGGATCTCACCTTAACCCGCCGCGGCACCAACAACGGAGAGCCCATCCCCATGGCGGGGATCCCTTATCATGCCATCGAAGGCTACCTCTCCAAGGTGGTCAAAAACGGTCTTTCGGCCGTCATTTGCGAGCAGGTGGGCGATCCCAAGACCTCCAAAGGCACCATGGAGCGCAAGATCTCAAAGATCATCACCCCGGGTACCGTCACGCAAGAGGGGGTGGCCCCCGACAAGAGCGACAATATCATCGCCTCGGTCTTTGAGGGGCGAGCCTATTACGGTTATGCCTGGTTAAGCTTAAGCTCGGGCAAATTTAAAACCGCCCTGGCCCCCAACGATAAGATCTTGCGTCTTTTAATCGACAAAAGCTCTCCTGTTGAAATCGTGATCCCCGAGGGCTTCAAAAAAACCGAACTGCTCTTTGACATACCCTGCCGCAAGAGCACGGCCCCCTGGAATTTTGAGCTTACCTCCTGCTACCGGCTTTTGTGCAGGCAATTTGGGGTGTCAAGTTTATTGGGCTTTGATATTGAGGACATGGAGGAGGCCGTTTGCGCCGCAGGAGCCCTTTTAAGCTATGTCAAAACCACGCAGAACACGCCTTTGGAGCACATCTTGAGCATCAGCCGCGAAGATTACAGCCAAAGCGTGATCTTGGACAAATGCGCCCAGCGCAATTTGGAGCTTTTGACCAACCTCAGAGGAGAAAAACAAGGCTCGCTTCTGAGCGTGCTTGATCAGACCAAAACCCCGATGGGAAGCCGTCTTCTGCGCAACTTCATCGTCGAGCCCTTGCGCAGCAATGCGGCGGTGCAAGAGAGGCTCAACGTGGTGGAGGCCCTGCTGCATGCAGACTTGGGCGAAAGCTTAAACGAGCTTTTTGCCCTGATAGGCGATGCCGAAAGGGCCATTGCCCGCGTGGCCTTGTTTTCGGCCAGGCCCAAAGATCTGATGCTCATAAGAGAGACTTTAAGCTTAGTACCCAAGATCAGGCAAACCTTAACCGAGGCTGCCGCCGCCTTAAAAAGGGAAAGCAAAAGAAAGCTCAAAGAGGAAAACAGTGCCCTGCAAGGGGCTTCTTCTGAGCAGGCACCGGCCCCTGCAAATGAACAGGCGCAAAAGAAAAATGAGCCCGATTCCTTGGCGAAGATTAAGAGCAGCGCAAACTCAAACGCCCCTGCCATTCAGGCTTTGGATGCCGATGCGCAGGATTTAAATGAAAATCAAAGCAATTTAGGATCCAAGGCAGCAAAGCCCCGGCAAGAGCCCGGTTGGAATCAGAATGAGGAAGAGGCCCGGGATGCCTCCTCATCTCGTCTTTTGGTATTGGCCTTTGCCTTGGAGAGTTTTGCCCAAAAGCTCCCGCTCCTAGATGAGATCTGCAATCTGCTGCAGCGCTCCATAGCCCCCAATCCCTCGACCTTTTTGCGCGACGGAGGGGTGATAGCATCAGGCTACGATGAATCCTTGGATAAATTAAGGGACTTGATGTCAGGCTCGCAAAGCACCCTCACGGCCATTGAAGAGCGGGAAAAAGAGCGCACCGGCATCCCTGCTTTAAAGGTGAGCTTTAACAGCGTGCACGGCTATTACATCGAGATCACCAAGACGCATAACGACAAGATCCCGCCTGAATATCAAAGACGGCAGACTTTAAAAAACAGCGAGCGCTATATCACCCCGGAGCTTAAGGAGCTTGAAGAGCAGGCTTTGACGGCCCAAGGCCGGGCTTTGGAGCTTGAAAAGGAGATCTTTGACAATATCTTAAAAACCCTGCACGGCAGCCTAAAGGAGCTGACATCTTTAACCCGGGGTCTTGCAACCTTGGATGTATTAAATTCCTTTGCGGCGGCGGCCTTGGAGCACAACTATGTGCGCCCCGCCCTCGCCTCCAAAGCCCAAATCAAGATTAAAGAGGGGCGCCATCCGGTGGTGGAGATGCTATCCGAGCGGCCTTTCGTGGCCAATTCCATCAGCTTTGATTCCCATCAGATCATGGTGATCTCGGGGCCGAATATGGGCGGCAAATCGACCTTTATGCGCCAGATTGCCCTAATTGCCATCATGGCGCGCATCGGCTCTTTTGTGCCTGCCAAAAGCGCGCTCATCGGCCCCATCGACCGCATCTTCACCCGCATCGGCGCCTCCGATGATCTCTCCTCGGGCCGCTCCACCTTTATGGTGGAAATGCAGGAGACTGCTTCCATTTTGCACAATGCCACCGCAGAGAGCCTGGTCATCATGGACGAAGTGGGCCGCGGCACCAGCACCGCCGAGGGCGAGGCCTTAGCCCTGGCCATCGTCGAATATATTTGCACGAAATTAAACTGCCTGACCCTCTTTTCGACCCATTATGCCAAGTTAAACGAGCTTGAAGACAAGTACAATAAGATCCAAAACCTCTGTTTTAAGGCCGCAGAAGAAAACGGCAAAATCGTCTTTTTGTACCAAGCCTGTTTGGGATCGCAATCCTACTCTTACGGCATTGAGGTGGGCAAACTCTCAGGATTGCCCATCAATGTCATCAACAAAGCCAAGCTGTATTTAAAAGGCAGCCTTGAGCAACTTGCTTATCATCAAAGCGGCACCGGCCCGGCATCCTCAAAAGATAAAACCGGGCAGGCAGAAGATAAACCCAAGAATGAAAATGCTCCTAAGCAAGATACGGCAAGCTTAAGCAATGCAAAGGCGGCCTTGAATGATGAGGCCCTGCCAAAAAATCATGATCCCAAGGCTGACTTTGAGCATCAGCTGCAACAAAGATTTGGGGCAAATTGCAACTGCGAGGCCGCATTGGCTGTGCTTGCTGCCCTCAAAGATCAGGACATTCAAAACCTCACCCCGCTTGCAGCCTTAAACGCGCTGGCAGGACTCAAAGAGAGGCTTGAAGGCAAGGCAGTTTGAAAAAGAAAGGATCGGCGGCGCCTTGAGGCGCCGCTTTGAGTCTTTATTGTGGCAGATAGTTGACCGGGTTGACCGACTGGCCGCGGTATCTTATTTCAAAGTGCAATCTGACCGACTTGGCGTCGGTGGAGCCCATTTTGGCGATCTGCTGGCCTCTGACCACTTTTTGCCCTTCGGTGACCAGCAGGGCATCATTGTGGGCATAGGCCGACAAGAACTCGTTGTCATGGTTGATGATGATAAGGTTGCCGTAGCCGCGCAAAGCATTGCCTGCATACACCACCTGCCCGTCGGCAGCTGCCAAGATCTGCTGGCCCTGAGATCCTGAAATATCGATGCCCTTATTGCCCTGCTCGGCAAGCGAGAAATTCTCGATGACCTTGCCCCGGGTCGGCCACATCCACTTGATGCCGCTTACGGTGCGGGTCTTGCCCGAAACTACCACGGGCTTGGCAGGAGCAGGAGCCGCTGCGGTTTCGGCAGGCTTGGCGGGGGCGGGCGTTGTGCTCTGCCCTGCCACCGGCACCACCGCAGATTGGGCGCGGTTGGCATTGGAGGTCGAATCGACGCGGGCCAAATACAATACCTGTCCCACCTTTAAAGTGTAAGGCGCGCTTAAATTGTTGACGCCTGCCAAAAAGTCCACCGACTGCCCGTTGGCCTTGGCAATGGAGTAAAGGGTATCCTTGGGCTTGACCGTATAAGTGGGGGCTTGCGAGGTCTTCAAATTAAGCTTGATGACCTGCCCCACCGCGATATTGTAAGGAGGCTCGATGCCGTTGTCCTTGGCCAGGCTGCGATAATCAAGCCCGTAGCGGAAGGCGATGGAGTACAAGGTATCGCCTTTGACCACCCGGTAGGTGTCGGCAGCATCGGGCACATAAGGCTGCACCACCCCGGCAGCGCCTGAGGGGGCAGGAGGGGGCGGGGGCACCTGAGAGGCGACAGGCTCTACAGGAGCGGGGGCCTGCGCAGGGGCAGAGACTACCTGCACCTGAGGCTCGGGAGGCACCTGGTAATCGCTTTCCAATGCCTGCGTTTGATAGACAGGCCGGGCCTGCCTGACTTGAGCACCTGCATCATGCTGCGACACCGAATAGCCCCGGTAACTGCCCTGCGGAACCGTGGTGACCTGCACCACGCGCGAGGAGTGACTGTAGTCCTGATTGCTGGTCTCACACCCTGAGGCCAAAGCCGACACGGCAATCAGCCCCGCCATTGCTAATGCTTGTACTCTCATATGCTTATCGTCCTAAACTACCACTTGATAGATCACGTAGAGGGTTATCAGTATAACGCAGGCCCAGCCCAGATAATCGATATAACGGCGAATGGCTTTCTCCATTTTTTCGCCGCCGAATTTTATGATACCCGCCTCCAGGAAAAATCTCAGGCCTCTGCCCACAATCGATACCAAAATAAAGTTTAAGATTGTGAGCATGCCCGCACTTCCGGTGGCGGCAATGCTTTCGGCCGCCACCACGCCCGTGGTGACGGCAATCACCTTGTAAGGCACAGGAGTGAAAGCCCCGATGAAGATCATGAGCACCCCGTATTCGAGGGTAAACCAGTTGCGCACCGTCTGCATGGCATCGGTGTAATTGAGCCACTCGATAAGATTGGCAATATAGGGATCGTAGATAAAGTAGCCAAGATAATATCCGCATATCGCCCCTGCCACCGAGGCGATCACCGTCAAAGCCGCATAGTGCAGGGCAAGCTTGGGTTTGGCCAGGCACATCGGCGCCAGCATCACGTCAGGCGGGATGGGCCAAAATATGGATTCGATAAAGGAGTTGATGCACAAAAACAGCGGCGCGCGCGGATGCTTTGCAAGCTTTATGCACATCTCATACAAAAAGGAAAAGATATTCAAAATAGAGCACCTGAAAATTTATCGTTATTGTTTTTGCAGCAAGGCCACGGCCTCAACGGCAATGCCTTCTTTGCGGCCCGTAAACCCCAGTTTCTCGGTGGTGGTGGCCTTAATGCTGACAGCATCAAGATCTGCCTTAAGATCTTGGGCCAAATTTTGCCGCATCGCCAAAGAGTGCGGACCGATCTTCGGGGCCTGAGCCAAAATGGTGATATCGGCATTGACCACCCTATAGCCCATCGCATGCACCCGCTCTGTCACATCGCGCAACAAGATGCGGCTGTCCATGTTCAAAAACTTATCGTCGGTGTCAGGGTAGAGCTTGCCGATATCCCCCAGGGCCAAGGCGCCCAGCAGTGCATCGCACAAAGCATGAATGACCACATCCCCGTCAGAGTGGGCAATGAGGCCCTGCTCGCAAGGCACTTTTACCCCGCCCAGAATGCAGGGGCCCTCGCCACCGAAGCGGTGCACGTCAAAGCCGTGTCCTATCCTGAACATCAAATGCGTCTTCTCCCATAAAGCCTCTGCCAAAGCAAGATCAGAGGCCAAGGTTAATTTAAAGTTGGGGCTGCCTGTCATCACCAAAAGAGGATGATAGTCAAAACAAAGCTCCATGGCCGAAGCTTCATCGGTCAAAGCAAGCCCTCTCTTGAGTCCCTGATCCAAAGCCTCGATAAGATCTGTGCGTTTGAACATCTGCGGGGTTTGCGCCCCGTAAAGGTTTTGACGCGGCACCGTTTTGACAATCGCCCCCTGCTC
>CAZYXT010000061.1:0-2187 GCA_964651505.1 uncultured Enterobacterales bacterium | reverse complement strand
TTAAAAAGATTTCGACGCTGTGCTCGATGACAAGCTTGTCGCCCAGCCTGAGGTACTGCTTGGGGATGGGGGCGCCCATGCGCTTGCCAGAGCCTGCGCAGGGGATCACCGCATCGATTAAGGGAGAATCGAGATCTTGGGGCAGGCTTTGCTCCCTGCCCTGCTTGCCGTTTGCAGCCAAGGCCTACTCCTCAGTCAGGTTTTGATCAGGATTGATCACCCGGTAGAAGGTTTCCCCGGGTTTGATGAGCCCCAGCTCGGAGCGGGCCAGCTCTTCAACCGACAAGGCGCCCTGGCTCAGATCCATGATGTCCTGCTCGACGCTTTGGTTGCGTTTGGCAAGACGCTCGGAGACCTGCCGCGCCTCACTCAGCTGCTGCCCGGCCGCCTGATATTGCGCAATGCCGTTCTTGCCTTGAAAGATATCGTAGGTCAGAAAACCTATCAGCACCATCAAAACTAAGGATAGTATGCGCATCTTGTGTCTTCTTGCTACAGCTTAAGGCGCGAGTCCTGATAGGCCTTGGCCGCCTTGATAAACCCTGAGAACAAAGGATGTCCCTCGCGCGGATTGGAGGTAAATTCAGGGTGAAACTGCACGCCGATGAACCAGGGATGATCGGGGATCTCCACGATCTCCACGAGCTTGTTGTCGGTTGACAGACCTGCAACCTGCATGCCTGCATCGGTGATCTTGCCTATCAAGGTGTTGTTGACCTCATAGCGGTGGCGGTGACGCTCGACAATGTCATCTTTGCCGTAGAGCTCACGAACTTTGGAGCCTGCCTTAAGATGGCACAACTGACCGCCCAAACGCATGGTGCCGCCCAAATCGGACTTCTCAGAGCGCTTTTCCACCGTGCCGTCCTCATCAATCCACTCGGTGATGAGAGCAATCACGGGATAAGGGGTCTTGGGTTCAAATTCAGTCGAGTTGGCCCCTTCCATATGGGCAACATCGCGGGCGTATTCGATGATGGCAACCTGCATGCCCAGGCAAATGCCCAGATAAGGGATCTTGTTTTCGCGGGCATAACGGGCTGCTGCGATCTTGCCTTCGATGCCGCGGCTGCCAAAACCGCCCGGGACCAGGATTGCATCTACGTCGCGCAACAGCTCGGTGCCGCGGGCTTCGACATCTTCAGAGTCAATATACTTGATGTTGACGGCCAGCCTGTTCTTAAGACCGCCGTGCTTCAAAGCCTCGTTGACCGACTTGTACGCATCATGCAGCTCAACATACTTGCCCACCATGCCGACGGTGACCTCACCTGTGGTATTGGCCTGCTGATAGAGGACCTGCTCCCATTCTGAAAGATCGGCCTCCCGGCAGGTTATGCCGAAACGTTCGACGATAAACTGATCCAAGAACTGGCTCTTTAACAAGGCGGGGATCTTGTAAATGGAATCGACGTCCTTTAAGGAAATAACCGCCCGCTCTGAGACATTGCAGAACATGGCAATCTTTTGGCGCTCATGCGGAGGAATGGCCCTGTCTGAACGGCAGACCAAAACGTCAGGCTGAATGCCGATGGACAAGAGTTCTTTTACCGAGTGCTGGGTGGGCTTGGTCTTAACCTCCCCTGAGGTCGGAAGATACGGCACCAAGGTCAAATGCATGAAGATGGCGTTTTCGCGGCCGATGTCGACGGCCAGCTGCCTGATGGCCTCCAAGAAAGGCAGGGACTCGATGTCGCCTACCGTGCCTCCGATCTCAACTAAGGCAATCTGATTGCCTTCGGCACCTGCAATGATGCGCTCTTTAATGGAGTTGGTGATGTGGGGAATTACTTGAATAGTCGCGCCCAGATAATCGCCGCGACGCTCTTTTCTGATGACATCAGAGTAGATCTTGCCTGTGGTGAAGTTATTGCGGCAGGTCATCTTGGTGCGGATAAAGCGCTCGTAATGACCCAAATCAAGATCGGTCTCGGCACCGTCTTCGGTGACGAACACCTCGCCATGCTGAATGGGGCTCATGGTGCCAGGATCAACGTTAATATAAGGGTCTAACTTCATCATGGTAACTTTAAGGCCGCGGGCCTCGAGAAGTGCGGCCAGCGAGGCAGCTGCAATGCCCTTGCCTAAGGATGAAACTACGCCGCCGGTGACAAAAATGAGCTTAGCAGGAGATTCAGACATAACAATTCCATCTTAAATATTTGTTGGCATTATAACCCAAACGGC